>NZ_JBIDBC010000021.1:0-145366 GCF_043202835.1 Streptomyces sp. NPDC048142 | reverse complement strand
ATGGTCATGCGAAGGCCGTCAGCGTGCCTCGCGAATCTCCCAACGAGTGAGCCCGTACGAGACGACGTTCGAGGTCAGAGGTTAAAAGGCAAGCTCAGTACCCGTAGATCATCCTGTACGCGGCCTCCGGCAGGAACTGTCCGGCCGAGGAACCGGCCCCGACCCCGCAGTCGCCGTCCGACTCACCCGGGGTCTTCAGCCACAGCAGCATCTCGGCCCCGCCGCCCGTCTGGCTGACCGAGCCCGTCCGGCGTCCGCCCGGGTTGCACCACTCGCCGTTGGAGCCGTTGCCGTTGCGGCTGGTGTCGATGACGTACGGCTTCGCGTAGCCGTAGGACGCCGACAGGGAGCCGTTGACGGCGTTGCCGTACGCGGAGTTCTCACCGGTGCGGTAGTAGTTCGAGATGTTCAGCGAGAAGCCGTGCGCCTGCCGGGCTCCCGCCCCGTCGAGCTGCCGCGCCATGGTGGCCGCGCTGATCCAGCCGGGGTTTCCGGCGTCCAGGTAGGTCCATGTGTTGGGCGCGTGGGCGGCGAACTGACCGAGCGCGTCCCTGAGCATCCCGTTGCGCTCGTCGATCTGGGCCTGGCTCAGACAGCTGAAGTCGCCCAGCGAATCGGGCTCGATCACCACCAGCGCGGGCCGGGTGCCGATGGCCGAGGCGAACGCGGAGATCCACGAGTGGTACGCGCCCGGCGTGCCCGCGCCGCCACCGGAGTGCCCGCCGCAGGCGTCGCGGCCGGGGATGTTGTACGCGATCAGGACCGGCAGCTTGTCGGCGGCGTCGGCGGCGCCCACGTAGGAGCCGACCGCCGCCCCGATGTCCCCGCTCCAGGAGCCGAACCACCGGGCCATCGGCCGCGAGGCGATGTGGTCGCGGATGGCGGCGGCCCGGCCGTCGCCCGGGTTCGCGGCGGCCCAGGCGGCGGGCGTCGAACGGGGGTCGACGTAGAACCCGCTGGTCATGCCGATCGGGTTGGCCCGTGGGGTGGCGGGGGCGGCGGCGGCCTGCTGTCCGGCGCCGAGGGGGAGGAGCAGGCAGGCGAACGCCGATGCGGCGAGCGTGCGCAGGAGACTTCTCATGAGTGCGGCCCTTCTGTCCTGTGGGAGCGCTCCCCAGGGGCGGCGGCCGAGCGGTGGGGGAGGGAGCCGGGGGGTGGTGGGAAGTGCGCGCGGCGGGCCGGTGGTGCTTCGGCCCGTGACCGCCGCCGTCAGTCCGAGACGGTGGCAGCGGTGCGCGCCGCTGTCAATGGGACCGGCAACGGCCCGCCCACCTGGGGGCGTTCGGGGAACCGGGCGCTCGGGGAGCGCGCCCCCGTGTTCAGTCGGCGGCGGGCTGGTGGACGCGCGGGATGCCCAGATCCGGCAGGCCGAGGTGGAAGCCCTGCCCGCGGCCGCTCATGGTGCCGTCGTAGGAGAGGTCGTCCAGGCCGACGCCCAGGTGCCGCAACTCCTCGACGAGCATGCGGGCGGCTGTCGCGGCGTGCGCGGGCTCGTCCATGGCGTCGGGGAAGCGGCGTTGCCAGACCGGGGGAGTGGACTCCCAGCCGCTGCGGGCCAGTCGGGCGGGGTCGGCCCCGTCCGGGTGGTTCATATGTCCGGTGGTCTCGATGACGAGAGTCAGACCCTGGCTCCAGCACTGGACGAAGCGCCGGGGGTCACCGGCGGATCCGAGGTGCAGGATGAATCTGCCGGGGAAGAAGGGGGCGTCGTAGTCGAGGGAGCGCAGCGTTTCGGAGAGGCGCTTCTCCACGTCCTCCCACGTGGCGCCGGTCGGGTGCGGCGCGGCGGACGCGGGCGGGAGACCGGCCGGCTCGGCGGCGTGCCAGCGGCCACGGGAGTAGCCGCGCCCGGCGGCGTCCGCGTCCGCGTCGGGAGGCAGGAGTTCGAGGCTCACCTGGCCCTCGTCGTGCGTGTGCACGAGGAGGCAGGCGCCGGGGCGCCGCCACAGCATCCACGGTCCGGAGCTGCCTCCCCACATCGCCGGCGGGCCCAGCTCCTCCTGCGTGACCCACCACGCGGCGCGCACCAGCCCGGCGGCGGTGCCTATGTCCTCGGCGGGCAGGTCGACGACGTGCACGGTCAGCCTGCGCACCCGCTCGGGCTCCGAGGCGTCGGAGATCACCGTGCCGTAGCCGCCCCAGGGCCCCTTCCGGGGAGCGAACCTGCGCCAGACCTGGCCCACGATCTCCTTGGGCTCCCGGAGTTCCCAGCCCAGCCCCGAGGTGGTGTGCTCGAACTCCGACAGGCTCCATGAGCCGAAGTCGAGCGGGGAGACCTCTCGCACCAGCTCGCGGAAGATGTCGGCGTCGAGCCAGTTGCCCCGGGGGATCGTGTTCTCCATCCGGCAGAGGGTAGCGGTCCGGTGCCGACGGGGGCCCGGAGGGCCGATGTTGACGGAACTGTCTGCGCCCGGCCCGGGGCGAGGTGCTGCGCGCACGGGCGCAGGTGGTCCGCCCCGGCCGCACCCGGGTCGTCTGCCGCTGCGACCTGCTGATGGTGGACGCCGCGGGGGAGGAAACCCTCTGCGCGGTGGCCCAGGGCACGATCGCCGTTTCCGGGACCGCAGCCGGAGACGGAGCCGGAGACGGAGAAGCCTGACTGCGCGCCACCGGGGCCCGCCCGCCGCCGACTACCGCGCGGTAGCCGCGGGATACGACAAGGGCCGTGCGGCACCAGGCGACAGCGCTGGTCACAGCCGTCAACGAGAGCTGTGGCCAGTCCTCGGCATCAGCGCCGGGCGGACGAACGTACGTTCTGGAGCAGAGGCATCATAGGGCGATGAGTGAGAATCGAACCCCGACCGCGGTGTTGCTGCACGGCTGGCCGGTCACGTCCCACCACTGGCGGTACCTGGTTCCGGCCCTTGAGGCCGCCGGCATCACCGCGGTCCCGGTCACCCTTCCCGGGCTGGGCGCCGCTGCCGAATCCAGCGTGACTGACTTCCGCAAGGCGGCACTCGCCGATGAGGTCCGGGCGCGGCTGGCGCGGGAGGGCATCACCCGCTTCGCCGTCATCGGTCACGACTGGGGCGCGACGGTCGGATGTCTCATCGCGGCCCAGGCACCGGAATCGGTCAGCGGGCTCGTGGTGGAGGAAGAGATCCCTCCCGGTGTCGATGTCGAGATTCCCGAGGACGGCCGGGGCTTCTATCCATCCTGGCACGGCCCCTTCAACCGGACGCCCGGCCTCGCGGAGAGGCTCGTGCCCGGACGGGAAGCGGCGTACTACGGCACGTTCCTGGAACAGAGCGCCGGACCGAGCGGCCTCGGCCCGGACACCCTTCATGCCTACATCGAGGCGTACAGCACTCCAGGCGTACTGGACGCCGGGCTGGCGTACTACCGCACCGGGTCAGACGATGCCGACGCCATTCGAGCGCTTGCCGCCCAGCCGATTTCCACGCCTGTCCTGGCGGTCGGGGGCAGACGCGCGATGGGGACGGCAGTCGCGGCCGGAATGGCCACCCTCGCCACCTGTGTCACCCCACTCGTCCTCGAACAATCCGGCCACTATCCCGCAGAGCAGGAACCGGACAGCGTGAACCTCGCCATCGTGCGGTTCCTGCAACGGCACGCGTGACCCCTCGATACCGCGCTTGCGAAGCGGATCCCGAGACGGTGGCAGGATACGAGGATGGCGACGAACACGCCCTGGTCAGGGCTGCCCCATGAACTGGTGACGGCGAAGGCGTCGGTCTACGACCCCGCTGGCTTCGCCTGCTCACCGCCGGTGCCCGAACCGGAGAGCGCCGACTACGCGGCTCACAGGTTCACGCTCGACGGGCAGCAGGTGGCCTTTCGCATGGCCAGGACCACTCCGACCAAGGCCGGTCAGTTCGTCACCGTGTGGCAGCGGTCCGCCGATGGTCCGATCCGGCCCTTCGACAGCGACGACGGTATCGATCTCTTCGTCATCAGCAGCCGCGACAGCGGCCACTTCGGGCAGTTCGTGTTCCCGCGAGAGGTCTTGTGCGAGCGGGGCATCGTGTCCCGGAACGGTGTGGGCGGGAAGCGGGGATTCCGCGTGTACCCGCCGGACGTGATCACGACCAGCCGCCAGGCGCGCGGCACACAGGCGTGGCAGGTGAACTACTTCCTGGATATCGGAGAGAGCGGGCCCGTCGACGGGGTTCGCGCCCGCGCCCTGTATCACCCGTAGCGCAACACAGCGCGCTCTTTTGGCATTTCGGAATGGCCGGGGCCCCGGCCATTCCGAACGGGTTGCCTTCCCCTGCTGTGCGAACGCTCACACCTCTTCTGTGGTTGAGGCGGTGATCAGGTCCGGATAGGGTCGGAAGCCGCCGCATCCGATGCTGACCACATCGCCGTCACGCGGCTTATCAGCAGGAGCAGTGCACGGGGGAGTGAAGGCGCCCGCCACATGCCGTTTCCAGGTGATGTGGTGATGTGGTGATGTCCGGTGATTCACCGGGGAATCGGGCGAGTTCTTCCGCTGGGTCTCCACCACGCTTTCCGGAGCGGATTCAGTCACAGACAGGGCGTGATTTTCGGCATGGACAAACCCTCACGGTCGGACTCCTCGGCCCCCTTGAACTCCTCGACCCCTTCGGACTCCCCGGACTCACAGGCCCCCTTGAACTCCCCGGCCTCCTCGACCTCTTCGAACGGCGAGGTGAAGAACCTTCCGTTCGTGGTGACATTCGTCGTGTCGGGCGGCACGGCCTTCGTCTGCGGGGAGTTCTTCGGCTTCTCGTGGTGGCTGCGCCTGCTCACGGTCGTGGCCACCATCCTCGTCCTGGAAGGCGCCAATCAGGCCGTGGGCCGCGCCCGCGCCAGGAGGAAGGCGCGCTGAAGGCCGCGTCCCTGTAGAGCGCCCCGGGGCCGATGATGGTCGGTCGCGTGGAGGTCCGCACGGTGGCGATCACGCACCCCGGGCACCGGTCCGCCCCACCGCGCGACGCACGAAGGGGCGGACCGCCCGCACGGTGGCGGGTCAGACGGCGTCGAGGCTTCCGGCCCGGATGCCCGCTACGAAGGTGGCGAACGCGGTGGCGGGGATGCCGAGGGCGGGGCCGCTCGGGTTCTTCGAGTCGCGTACGGGGACGATGCCGGTGGTGGACGCGGTGCGCGGGGCCCATTCGACGCAGGTTCCGCCGTTGTTGCTGTAGGAGGACTTGACCCACTGCTGGGTCGTGGTTTCGGTCGTCGTCACGGGGTTCCCCTTCGAAGCTGGTGGATCACGTCCACGGAGTCTGTCTGCGACAGAGACACGGCCTGCAACTGATGGTAGGCCCTCACCAGCGGGATGACAGAGCTGAGTTCGCGGTCCAGATGGCCTTGCGTCTCGGACTCCACGTAGGAGACCACGGACCGGTCCTGGAGCGTCAGCAGATTCACCGCCCGATCGAAGGGCCGCCGTTCGCCGATGCTGAAGGGCACGACTTGCAGCATGGTGTTGGCCTGCGCGGCGAAGTCGATCAGATACTGCAACTGGGCCTCCATCACGGCGGGGCTGCCGATCGGCCGGCGGATGCAGCTCTCGTCCAGCACCGCGATCAGCACGGGTGGCACCGTGCGCAACAGGGCTGCCTGACGCTCTATGAGCAACGAGACGCGTTGGTCGGCCTGTTCGGCGGTGACGACGCCCCGTTCGACGGCTGCGTCGGCCAGTGCCTGCGCGTACTCCCGGGTCTGGAGCAGCCCCGGGACGAGACCCGACTCGAACAGCCTGATCTCCGCCGCCCGGCCCTCCAGCCCCACGTACTCGGGGAATCCCTGCAACAGCACGCCGTGCTTGATCTTCCGCCACTCGCGCTCGAACGACTCAGCGCTTCCCGTGAAGCCCAGTGCCACGTCAACCGCGATCGAGAAGTTGCGAGTTGGAGACTTGTGGCACGTTTCCACACCGGAGATGTGCCGCCCCGTGTACCCGATCCGTCCGCCGAGATCGTCCTGCTTCCAGCCCCGGTCCTCCCGCGCGGTGCGCAGGCGCGCGCCGAATGCCGCCTCCGGGCCCGCGTCAGGGTTGAGTTCCTTACGGTTTACCAACGTACCCCCCAATTCAGAAACGTTGATGACATCTCCACGCTAGGCCACTCTGAGTCGTCCCGGTAGTCATGCGACTACAGAGAGGAACGATAGGTGTACGGCGAGAACGCGTGCCCGAATACGCAGCAGCCTCCACGCCCTCCGGCCCCCGGAACCCTCCTCACGGATACCAGCCGCGGTGACCGCGTGGGGGAGTTCCGCGGGATCGCCGGCCCGTACTGGTCCCTCCGCCCGGTGGGCGGCGGGGCCGAGTGGGAGGTCGAGCCCCGGTACGTACGCCCCGCGCTGCTCATAGAGCAACTCCGGGCGCGGACCGCGCGGGCCAACGCCCGCAGCCGGGGGGGAAGTGCTGTGAGAGCAGTCCTTCCGGGCGGCCGGGAGCGTGCCGTATGAGGAGCCCGGTGTACGTGGCCGGTGTCATCGTCACCGTCACCCCCGGCGGCGCCCGCTGGCTCGGCGGGGTGGCGGTGCCGAACCGCCGGCTCGTGCTCCGCCGGCTCCGCGGGCAGGCGCTGCGCCTCGCGGACGGACACGGGCGGGACCTGCCTCCCGCCCTCCCGTGGCTTCGCTCCGAGGACATCAGGCGGGTCACCTTCCACGGCTCGGACGCCCCGGAACGCCTCCGGGTGTGGGCCGGTGACGACCGACGCCAGGACGACGCCCTGCACGCCCTGGAGTCCGGCCTCCCGGCCCTGCTGACCGTCGTCGACCCCGCCGTGGGGCTGTGCGTCACCCTCGCCGGGTGGCGGGCCGGTGCCACCCTGTGACCGCCGGCCCGCCTCGTGGGAAGGGCGATTGACCACCGTGCTGCAATGCACCGCCGTGACCCAAGTCCCCTTCGCCGAAGCCCTGCTGGCGCTCGCCACGATGGAGGGCGGGCCCGAGCACCCGCCCGATGTCCTCGACCAGGACGACTTCCTGCTGTGCGAACTGGGTGAGCACGACGAGAGGGCCGAGCACGCCGCGCACCTGTGGGCGGCGGACACCTCGGACGACCGGGACCTGTGGTTCCTCTGGTCGGGGACCGGCGCCCACCGCGTCCACCGGCTCGACACGCTGCGCCTGTGCCCCGGCATGCTCCGCGAGCTGGCGACCCGCGCGGTCACGACGTGCGCGTACTTCGACCACCACCCCGGGCCGCACTCGTTCTCCGTAACCGATCCGCTCGGCGCCCTCATCGCCGAACACGTCCACAGCGAAGTCCGGCGACTCGTCTCCGAGGACGACGCCTCCGGAACACCCGACGCCCCCGACGCCCCCGACGTACCCGACACCCCCGACATCGACGCGCCCTGACGGCGACCGGAGGTTTCCGCCCGTGAACCAGTGCACCGCCGTAACCCTGCTGCCGCCCCCTGAGTTCGTGGTCCGGCTCGCCGCTCCCGGCGGCAGCCGCCCGGAAGCCGGACACCTCCTCTGCGAGCTGGGCGCCGACCACGACGGCGACCACGCGACGGTGTTGTGGGAGGACGACGCGAACCGTGTGGCCGTCTGGGCCCGCTGGAGCGGCAGTCGGGCGACATCGGCGGCATTGGCCTGGTGCGGTGCGGTCGCCCCCCGGGGAGAGGACGCGTGCGGGCTGTACGCCGGTCACCCCTCCGCCCACGACTGGGACATCGTCGATCCGACGCTCGCGGCGGTGGACGCCGTACTCGCGCGGGAGCACCCGCATCTCGCGCCACGTGACGGCGTGTGATTCCGGTCGCCAAGGCCCTGCGCCGGAATGATGGCGCACATGTCAGAACACCCGAAAAGCGGCAAACGAAACAACCAGGATCAACAAGACAAGCAGGGTAAGGGAGATGGGCGAGACAGGCGCGACGAGCCCGTCCGGTCGCGGCGGCTCGTCCCGATGACCGGACGCGACCCCGAGGAGGGCGGGCGGGCCGCCTCACCGCTGGAGCTGCTGTTCGATCTGACTTTCGTCGTCGCGGTCGGAACGGCGTCGTCGCAGTTCGCCGAGCTGCTGGCCGAGGGGCACCTGGGGCAGGCGGTCACCGCGTTCGTCATGGCGATGTTCGCCATCAGCGTCGCCTGGATCAGCTTCAGCTGGTTCGCCTCGGCCTTCGCCACCGACGACTGGCTCTACCGTGTCCTGACGATGGTCCAGATGATCGGGGTCGTCGTGTTCGCGCTCGGCCTTCCGGCGATGTTCCACTCCGTCGACGAGGGTGGCCACATCGAACTGCGGGCGATGGTCGCGGGGTACGTCGTGATGCGGATCGCGATGGTGTTCCAGTGGGGCCGCGCCGCCCGGGAGGCCCCCGAGTTCCGGGACGTCTGCATGGCCAACATCCGCTGGACGGTGATCGCCCAGGCCGGCTGGGTCGTCCTGGCCTTCGTCCGGTTGCCGGTCTACGTCGTCTTCGCGGCGTTCATCTGCCTCGGCGCGCTGGAACTCGCGCTGCCGGTCTTCGCCCAGGGCGCGGCGGGCGGCACGCCCTGGCACCCGCACCACATGGCCGAGCGGTACGGCCTGTTCGCGATCATCGTGCTCGGCGAAAGCGTGGTCGGTACGGTCGCGTCCTCGGGCGAACTGCTCGGCGGGGCCGACGGCACGGCCTGGACCTGGAACGCGACCGCCGTCGTCGTCGCGGGGGTCGGCCTGACCTTCGGCATGTGGTGGGTCTACTTCATGACGCCCTTCGGCGAACTCCTGGAGCGCCGCCGAAACCGTGGATACCTCTTCGGCTACGGCCACATCCCCCTGTTCATCGGCGTCGCAGGGGCCGGGGCCGGGCTGCACGTGGCGGGCCTCTACCTGGAACACCACGCGGAGATCTCCGCGACGGTCGTCGTCCTCGCCCTGGCCCTCCCCGTGAGCCTCTACCTCCTGGTCGTCTACCTCCTGCACACCCTGCTGCTCTCGGCGGGCGACCGCTTCCACCTGCTCCTGATCGCCCTGACTCTCGCCGTCCTGCTGGCGGCCTGCCTGCTGGCCGCCACGGGAGCGCCGGCCACCGTGTGCCTGATCGTCGTGATGCTCGCGCCCTTCGTGACCGTGGTCGGTTACGAGACGGTCGGGCACGAGCACCAGCGGCGCATGCTGGACAGGGCCGGGGTCCGGTAGGCCCGGCGGGGGCGGCCCCGAAGAAGGAGCGGGCGGGGCAACCTCCAGGAGAGCGCGGCGTCGAGAGCCCTGGCCATGAGGGCGTGCGTGTGCCCCCGTGGACGGGCCTGCGGGACAGCTCCCGCGGGGTCTCGCCGGCTGTGGGGGATGGTCTAGGCCGCCTGCGCCCGGTGGCGCGAGGCCGGCGCCCCGGGCCGGAGAGGCTCGGGGCGATCATCAGTCCTGACGGCATGCAGGTGCCGTGGCCGGGCACCCCGACAACCCGGTGCCCGTACTCAGGCCCCCGACTGCCTGCCGGCCGGATCACTCAGCAGCAGGGTGATCCCACACAGGCCACCGAGCAACCAGGCGGCGATCATCCCCGCTCCCCAACCGAAGGCGAACAGCACGGCGAACGCGATCAGCGACGCCGTGACACCGGTAACGGCTGCGCGCCGCAGGCCGCTGCCTGCCTAGCGTTCCTCCGGCCGGGTGAGCTTGTGGCCCCCGCCCGTCGTGTCTGCGCCCCCTCGCGCGAGGGGGCGTTTTGAGTGGGCGGAAGGAATCAGTGTGATCAACTGCAAATGCCACCACACACGCACTATCCGGTCCATTCCGGTACGGGGTGGTCCGGGCCCGGCCCCGGAGGTATCAGCCATGTCCCACGTCGGCGTCCCGCGCGGGACGGTCCGAAAGCGCCGATCGCTCGCGCTCCTCACGACCGGGGTGCTCGCGATCCCCGTGCTGGCGGGCTGCGGCTCCGGCAGCGAGGAGACCTCCCGGGGCGCGCCCCAGGACATCGCGCCCGCCGCCCGTGAGATGGTCACCGACGGTGCGACGGTGAACTGGGCGGTCGACGCGCTGCCCGCCACCTTCAACGCCTTCCAGGCGGACGCGGACAGCGCCACCACCCGGATCACCGGAGCCCTGCTCCCGGCCCTCTTCCCGATGGACGCGTCCGGGCAGCCCAAGCTCAACCCGGACTACCTGGAGTCCGCGAAGGTCATCGAGCGCGAGCCGAGGCAGGTCGTGCTCTACAAGCTCAACCAGCAGGCGGTGTGGAGCGACGGGCGGGAGATCGGGGCCCCCGACTTCGTCGCCCAGTGGCGGGCGCTCAGGGGCAAGGACTCCGCGTTCTGGACCGCCCGCAACTCCGGTTACGAGCGGATCGAGAAGATCGAGCGAGGCGCGGACGACCTCCAGGTGCGGGTCACGTTCTCCAAGCCGTACGCGGACTGGCGCTCGCTGTTCTCGCCGCTCTACCCGAAGGAGATCACCGGCTCGCCGGACGCCTTCAACGACGGCGCGCGCACCACCCTGAAGAACACCGCCGGGCCCTTCGTCCTGCGCGGCGTCAGCAAGTCCAAGGGCGCCGTCACGCTGGCCCGCAACCCGCGCTGGTGGGGCGACAGGGCCAAGCTGGACACCCTGGTCTTCCGGGCGGTCGCCGCCGAGGACCGTACCCGGGCACTCGCCGACGGCACGGTGGACGTCGCCGACATCGACGCCGCCACCGCCGACCGCATCACCCTCGCCCACCGCGACCGGGGCAGCAACGGCCGGCCGCTCGCCCACGGACCCGGCTCCGAGATCACGCCCGCCTCGGCCCTGCGCTCCTGGGCCCTGGCGCACGGCTCCGACGAGAAGGCCGCGAAGATCGCGCAGGCCGCCCGGGACAAGAACCGCAAGGCCGTCGTCGCGTACACCGCGGAACAGAAGGCGCTGCGCGACTTCGCCGTCCGCAAGTCCCTGGAGCCCGCCTACACCCAGCTCGCGCTGAACGGCGAGTCCGGCCCGCTCGCCGACGACCGGGTCCGCCGGGCGGTGGCCCGCGCCCTGGACCGCCAGGAGCTGGCCCAGACCGTGCTGGGGCCGCTGGGGCTTCCGGCGAAGCCGCTCGGCAGCCACCTCGCCCTCGCGGGCCAGCCCGGTTACCAGGACGGCAGCGGGGCGCTCGGCGACCAGGACACCAAGGAGGCCCAGGCCCTGCTGGCGGACGCCGGCTGGACCCGGGGCGGCGCGGCCCAGCCGCTCAAGGACACCAAGGCGGGCAGCGAGGCGGAGAAGAAGGGCGAGAAGGAAGACAAGGGCGACAAGGAAGATAAGGAAGACAAGGGAGAGAAGGCGGAGAAGGTCGATAAGGAGGCCAAGGAAGCCGAGGAGGAGAAGGCGGGGAAGAAGGCCGAGGAGGACAGCGAGGACTCCGCAGCCGAGAGCGAGAAGGCCGACCAGGCCGCCGAGGACAGCGCCGCCTCCCGCGACGAGGGCCTCTACATCGTCGGCCAGGACAACAAGCCCGGCGCCCACGCCCCCGCCCCTGCCGCCCCCGGCGGCGTCTCCGCCGTCCACATCCTGGCTCCCGCCCGGACGGCCGCCGCCCAGAGCGCCGCCCTGCTCCGCCAGGCCGGCGTCCTCGGTGAGGACGGTGCCGTCGCCGCCCAGGACAAGCAGCCCGGGGGAGCCGCCGGAGCGTACGCCCCCGCCGGTACCGCCGCCCCGGCGCCCGCCGCGGCCAAGGGGCAGCTCGGCAAGGACGGCAAGACGCTGACCCTGCGCTTCGTGCTCCCCTCCGGGCCGGGCTCCCAGTCGCTGCGCAGCGTCGGCGACAAGATCGCGGTGATGCTGGAGAAGATCGGCATCGGCACGGAGATCACCAAGGTCCCCGACGAGAGCTACTTCAAGGACCACATCGCCTCCGGCGAGTACGACCTTGCGCTCTACTCGTGGCCCGCCACCGCCTACCCGGCTACCGACGGACGCCCGATCTACGCCAAGCCGGAGCCCGCCACCGACGGATCGCTCCTCGTGGAGCAGAACTACACCCGGGTCGGCACCGACCACATCGACCAGCTCTTCGACCGGGCCGCCGCCGAGCTGGACGAGAAGGCCGCACGGGAGCTGATGAAGCAGGCGGACGCCCGGATCTGGGCCGCCGCCGGATCGATTCCGCTCTTCCAGCGCCCGCAGCTCGTCGCGGTCGACAAGAAGCTCGCGAACGTCGGGGCGTTCGGTTTCGCGGCCCCCCGTTACCAGGACATCGGGTTCAAGAAGCGGCAAGCGGCAGGTTCCCCCGCAGACCGCAAGAAGTAGCGGCCAAGCGCCACCGCGCCCCGCCGCCAAGCTCAGATACACCTCAAAACCCTTGCCCGCCGGTTCATCCGGCGGGCAATGTGGTGTCTGCCCTGACCCGGGCCGTTCATCGCTCCACCACTCCTCACCCCCCCACAGAGCTCCCCACAGAGCTGACCACGGAGCTGACCACGGAGCTCCATGCGGCTCCGCCCCCCTCCTCCGGCCGTCCCAGTGGCCCGGCAGTACCTTGAAACCGGCTGAATATCGCCTGAATCACAGGGGAAGACCGCCTCTGCGGATCGGCCCGGGAGGCCTGCTGCGCGCAAGGCCCGTACGATGGGACGAGCCGTGGCGTGCCGCCCGGCGGGCGTACGAGGACTCGAAGACCGACTGAGACGCCTGATCCCACGATCCGAGAGAAGCGCAAGCCACCCATGCCCACGCGCCACGACATCCGTAACGTAGCCATCGTCGCCCACGTCGACCACGGCAAGACCACGCTGGTCGACGCCATGCTCAAGCAGGCCGGAGCATTCGCGGCCCACGCCGCCGAGCACCTCGACGACCGCATGATGGACTCGAACGACCTGGAGCGTGAGAAGGGCATCACGATCCTCGCCAAGAACACGGCGGTGAAGTATCACCCCAAGGACGGCGGGGACCCGATCACGATCAACATCATCGACACCCCCGGCCACGCCGACTTCGGCGGCGAGGTCGAGCGCGGTCTGTCGATGGTGGACGCGGTCGTGCTGCTCGTCGACGCCTCCGAGGGCCCGCTGCCCCAGACCCGCTTCGTGCTGCGCAAGGCGCTGGCCGCGAAGATGCCGGTCATCCTGTGCATCAACAAGACGGACCGCCCCGACTCCCGGATCGCCGAGGTCGTCGACGAGACGTACGACCTGTTCCTGGACCTGGACGCGGACGAGGACCAGATCGAGTTCCCGATCGTCTACGCCTGCGCCCGTGACGGCGTGGCCTCGCTGACCAAGCCCGAGGACGGCACCGTCCCGGCGGACAGCGAGAACCTGGAGCCGTTCTTCACCACGATCCTGTCGCACGTCCCGGCCCCGGAGTTCGACGCCGACGCGCCGCTCCAGGCCCACGTCACCAACCTGGACGCCGACAACTTCCTCGGCCGTATCGCGCTCTGCCGCGTCGAGCAGGGCGAGCTGCGCAAGGGCCAGACCGTCACCTGGATCAAGCGTGACGGCACCATGTCCAACGTCCGCATCACCGAGCTGATGATGACCGAGGCGCTCACCCGCAAGCCGGCCGAGGTGGCGGGCCCGGGTGACATCTGCGCCGTCGCCGGATTCCCGGACATCATGATCGGCGAGACCCTGGCCGACCCCGAGAACCCGATCGCGCTGCCGCTGATCACGGTCGACGAGCCGGCCATCTCGATGACCATCGGCACCAACACCTCGCCGCTCGTCGGCAAGGGCGGCAAGGGCCACAAGGTCACCGCCCGCCAGGTGAAGGACCGCCTCGACCGCGAGCTGATCGGTAACGTCTCGCTCCGCGTCCTGGACACCGAGCGCCCCGACGCCTGGGAGGTCCAGGGCCGTGGTGAGCTCGCGCTCGCCATCCTGGTCGAGCAGATGCGCCGCGAGGGCTTCGAGCTGACCGTCGGCAAGCCCGAGGTCGTCACCAAGCAGATCGACGGCAAGACGCACGAGCCGATCGAGCGCATGACAATCGACTCGCCGGAGGAGCACCTCGGCGCCATCACGCAGCTCATGGCGACCCGCAAGGGCCGTATGGAGACCATGACGAACCACGGTTCGGGCTGGGTCCGCATGGAGTGGATCGTTCCGTCCCGCGGCCTCATCGGCTTCCGTACGGAGTTCCTGACCCAGACCCGCGGCACCGGCATCGCGCACTCGATCTTCGAGGGCCACGAGCCGTGGTTCGGCGACCTGCGCACCCGTCACAACGGCTCGCTGGTGGCCGACCGTTCGGGCTCCGTCACGCCGTTCGCGATGGTCAACCTCCAGGAGCGCGGTGTCATCTTCACCGAGGCCGGCACCGAGGTCTACGAGGGCATGATCGTCGGCGAGAACTCCCGTGCCGACGACATGGACGTGAACATCACCAAGGAGAAGAAGCTCACCAACATGCGTGCGGCCTCCGCGGACACCACGGAGAACGTGGTCCCGGCCCGCAAGCTGTCGCTGGAGCAGTCCCTGGAGTTCTGCCGCGAGGACGAGTGCATCGAGGTGACCCCGGAGACCGTGCGTATCCGCAAGGTCGTCCTGGACGCCAAGCAGCGTGGCCGCACGGCTTCGCGCGCCAAGCACGGCTGACACACGCCCCTGGCCCTGAGAACCCGGCCCTACGGCGCTGAGAAGCTGGGCCTACGGTTCTGAGGAACCCGGCCTTACGGTTCCGAGGAGCCCGGCCTTACGGCCCTGAGACCGCCCGGACGCCCCTGAGGGCTTCCGGGCGGTCCTGTGTTCCGGCTCCGAGCCTCCGGAGCCGCACACTCCGTATGCGGAGACCCTCCGCGCCCTCCCGGGACTCGTTCGGACGGTCCGTCAGCACAGGCATTGACAGAAGGCCCGGATCGCCACGGACACTGTGGTGGGCCGGGCCTTCGTCAATCCCTTTTCCTGACCAGGGTGTCCGGATATCGGGGGTCGCTCTCCGGAACATGTGTTAACAGTCCGTTTCGGGTGTGTCTGTCTGGGCTCAGTTTGTCCGGATTTCGGGCACACGTAGCGGACTGATGTTGTCAAACCGAGACCCTTTAAGTGTGGTTTACAGCCCGGCCGTACTCAATAGTTGGCTCCATTGAGCTCGGGTCAATGGGTCACGCACTGTGGGGAGTGCCGACTCACGAGCACACTCTGGGCACTGAACGATCACCGTCAGGGGTGTCGGTGAATCTCTCCAGTGCCCTTCTTGTAGTCAAAAGTGGACTCATGAGGAGGAAACCCATGCGCGGTGCCAAGAGCGCCAAGTGGGTCGCGGGAGCGGCCGTCATCGCCCTGGCCGCGACTGCCTGTGGCGGAAGCGACAGCAGCGACGAAGGCAAGAAGAACACGTCGGGCCAGCCCGCCGGTTACGTCTCGATCGACGTCGGTGAGCCCCAGAAGCCTCTGATGCCGGCGGACACGAACGAGAGCAACGGCTCCTACGTCATCCAGTCGCTGTTCACCCAGCTGCTGGACTTCGACAGCAAGGGCGAGATCGTTCTCACGAACGCCGAGTCCGTCGAGACCGAGGATTCCAAGACGTGGACCGTCAAGCTCAAGGCCGGCTGGAAGTTCCACAACGGTGAGGCCGTGACCGCGCAGTCGTACATCGACGCGTGGAACTGGTACGCCAACGTCGACAACAAGCAGCAGAACGCGTTCTGGTTCTCCGACATCAAGGGCTACGCGGACGTTCACCCCGAGAAGGGTGCGCCGAAGGCCAAGGAGATGTCGGGTCTGAAGGCCGTGGACGACACCACGTTCACGATCGAGCTGAGCAACAAGGTTCCGTACTTCAACTACAAGCTCGGCTACGCGACGTTCGCGCCGCTGCCCAAGGTCTTCTACGACGACCCGAAGGCGTTCGGTCAGAAGCCGATCGGCAACGGCCCGTACACGTTCGAGAAGTGGGACCACAAGAAGCTCATCCAGGTCAAGGCCTGGGACGAGTACCAGGGTCCGAACAAGGCTGCCAACAAGGGCATCCAGTTCAAGAACTACTCGACGGTCGAGGCGGCCTACGCGGACGTCCTCTCCGGCAACCTGGACATGATCAAGCAGGTCGGCCCGCGTGACCTCCCGAAGTACAAGTCGGACCTCGGTGACGGCGCCATCGACCAGCCGTACGCGGCGCTCCAGTCGCTGAACCCGGCGTTCTACTCGAAGACGTTCAAGGACATCGACCCCAGGGTCCTCCAGGGTCTGTCCATGGCGATCGACCGTGACACCATCACGAAGACCGTCCTGAACGGCACGCGCTTCCCGGCGACGAGCTTCACGCCCCCGCAGGTCAAGGGCAACCAGACGCTCGACACGGACATCTTCAAGTTCAACCCGGCCAAGGCCAAGGAGCTCATCGAGGCGGGCGGTGGTGTTCCGGAGGACAAGATCTCGATCCAGTACAACGCCGACGGTGGGCACAAGGAGTGGGTGACCGCGGTCTGCGAGTCCATCCGCAACTCCACCGGGGTCGACTGCGTGGCCGACGTCAAGCCGGACTTCCCGACCGACCTCGAAGCGCGTGACAACGACGAGGTCAAGGGCTTCTACCGCGGTGGCTGGGTGGCGGACTACCCCGTCAACGTGAACTTCCTCAAGGAGCTCTACCACTCCAAGGCGGAGTCGAACAACGGTCGCTTCAGCGACAAGGAGATCGACGACCTGATGGCGAAGGGCGACAAGGCCGACTCGCTGGAGGAGTCGGTCGCCGCCTACCAGGAGGTCGAGAAGGCCCTGGTGGACAAGATGCCCGCCATCCCGCTCTGGTACTACGCCATCAACGGCGGCCACGGCAAGAACGTCGACAACGTCAAGATCGACTTCCACGGTGACTACGAACTGACCGGCGTCACCGTCAAGTAACGCCTGCGGGTCATTCCCCAACTGGCCGTCATCCGCCCGTGCTGCCCCTCAGCACGGCCGGAGGCGCGGGGGCCACCTCTCTGTGAAGAGGCGGCCCCCGCGCCGCAGTTATCCCCACACGGAGGCACCCATGGGGCGCTATGTCGCACGACGACTGCTCCAGATGATCCCGGTCTTCATCGGGTCGACCCTGCTGGTCTTCCTCATGATGTACGCACTGCCCGGCGACCCCGTCAGAGCGCTTGCCGGTGAACAGCACGTAGATCCCTCGCAGATCGCTGCGATGAAGGCCGAGTACGGACTCGACCAGCCGATCTGGCAGCAGTATTTGAACTACCTGGGCAATCTTTTCCAGGGAGACCTCGGCACGCAGATCGGAACGCAGCGTCCGGTCTCCGAAGTCATCGCCGAGGCCTATCCGATCACGGTCAGACTGGCGATCTTCGCCTTCGTCTTCACGGTCGTCGCCGGGATCTCGCTCGGCATCATCGCGGGCCTGAAGGCCGAGTCCCTCCGGGACCGCGGGCTGCTCGGTCTGACGCTGGTGCTGATCTCCATGCCGTCCTTCGTGCTGGGCTTCCTCGTGCAGTACTTCTTCGCGTTCCAGCTCGGCATCGCGAACCCGAACGTGAGTCTTGAGCCGACCAACACCGAGTTGATCATGCCGGCCATCGTGCTGGCGTCCCTGTCACTCGCTTACGTGGCCCGCCTCACCCGTACTTCCGTCGCCGAGAATCTGCGCGCCGACTACATGCGTACGGCTGTCGCCAAAGGCCTGCCGCGCCGCCGCGTCATCGGCGTCCATCTGATGCGCAACTCGCTCATCCCGGTCGTCACCTTCCTCGGCACCGACATCGGCGCCCTCATGGGCGGCGCGATCGTGACCGAGGGAGTTTTCAACGTCAAGGGTGTCGGCTCGCTGGTGTTCGAGGCGCTCCGCAAGCGCGAGGGCGCCACGGTCGTGGGCATCGTGACCCTGCTCGTCGTCGTCTATCTCGTCGCCAGCCTGCTCGTCGACCTGCTCTACGCGGTCCTGGACCCGAGGATCCGGTATGCCTGACTCCACCGCACTCAAGAGCACGGACGCTCCGGCTACCGCCGTCGACGCGTCGCCCGCCCTGGATGCGGGCCCCGCGCCCGGCAAGCCGCGCAGTCTCTGGTCCGACGCCTGGCACGACCTGCGCCGCAACCCGCTCTTCCTCGTCTCGATGGTGCTGATCGTGCTGCTCGCCGTCATGGCGATCTTCCCGGGTCTGTTCACCAGTGCCTCGCCGCGGGACGCCAACCTGGCCGAGCACTATCTCCAGCACCCGAACTGGGGGCACTTCTTCGCCCCCGACTGGCTCGGGTACGACGGCCAGGGACGCTCCATCTACGCGCGCGTCGTCCACGGAGCCCGTGCCTCCATCATGGTCGGTGTGGTCGTGACCATCGCGGTCACCATCACCGGACTGGTGATCGGTATGGCCGCCGGCTACTTCGGTGGCTGGATCGACACGATCCTGTCCCGTGTCACCGACGTCTTCTTCGGCGTTCCCTTCATCGTCGGCGCGATGGTCATCCTGACCAGCTTCGAGCAGCGCTCGGTGTGGGTCGTGATCCTGTCGCTGGCCTTCCTCGGCTGGACCTCGATCGCCCGTGTCGCCCGTGGCTCGGTCATCACGATCAAGCAGGCCGACTACGTGGTCGCCGCCAAGGCGCTCGGCGCCTCCACCACCCGGATCCTGGTGCGGCACATCCTGCCGAACGCCATCGCTCCGGTGATCGTGGTCGCCACCATCGCGCTCGGCGGCTACATCGCCGCGGAGGCCACCCTGTCGTTCCTCGGTATCGGCCTCGCCGAGCCGACGGTCTCGTGGGGCATCGACGTCTCCGCTGCGTCGGCACAGCTGCGCAACGCTCCGTACGTTCTGATCATCCCCTCGGTGATGGTCTCGGTCACGGTGCTGTCCTTCCTGATGTTCGGCGATGCGGTCCGCAACGCCCTCGACCCCAAGATGCGCTGAGGGAGGCGTTCGTGACCACCATCGACAAGACGGCTCACGTCCCCGCACCGCGGGAGTCCGTAAGCGGCGACGGCCCACTGCTCGACGTCCGTGACCTGCACGTGGAGTTCCACACCCGCGACGGTGTGGCCAAGGCGGTGAACGGTGTGAACTACACCGTCAGCGCCGGCGAGACGCTCGCGGTGCTCGGCGAGTCCGGCTCCGGCAAGTCCGTGACCGCGCAGACCATCATGGGCATCCTCGACATGCCGCCCGGGAAGATCACGCAGGGCGAGATCCTCTTCCGCGGCCAGGACATGCTGAAGATGTCCAACGAGGAGCGCCGGCAGATCCGCGGCCGCAAGATCGCGATGATCTTCCAGGACGCGCTGTCCTCGCTGAACCCGGTGCTCTCCGTGGGCTACCAGCTCGGCGAGATGTTCCGGGTGCACCAGGGTCTGTCCAAGAAGGCGGCCAAGGCCAAGTCCATCGAGCTGATGGACCAGGTCAAGATCCCGGCGGCGGCGGCCCGTATCTCGGACTTCCCGCACCAGTTCTCCGGCGGTATGCGCCAGCGCATCATGATCGCCATGGCGCTGGCCCTGGAGCCGGACCTGATCATCGCGGACGAGCCGACCACCGCGCTCGACGTGACGGTCCAGGCCCAGGTCATGGACCTGCTGGCCGAGCTCCAGCGCGAGTACAACATGGGTCTGATCCTGATCACCCACGACCTCGGCGTCGTCGCCGACGTCGCGGACAAGATCGCCGTGATGTACGCGGGCCGGATCGTGGAGACGGCACCGGTCGGCGAGCTGTACGGCCGCCCGGCCCACCCGTACACCAAGGGCCTGCTGGACTCGATCCCGCGCCTGGACCAGAAGGGCCAGGAGCTCTACGCGATCAAGGGCCTCCCGCCCAACCTCACGCGTATCCCGGCGGGCTGTGCCTTCAGCCCGCGCTGCCCCAAGGCACAGGACATCTGCCGTACGGACGTCCCGCCGCTCGCCCCGGTGACCGAGCAGGACGGCCTTGAGCTGGTCGGCCGCGGCAGCGCGTGCCACTTCTGGAAGGAGACGATCCATGGCTGAGCTCAAGAAGGAGCCCGTGGACGCCACCCCGAACGTCTCCGAGGCGGAGACCGTAGCCGCCGTCGACGCGCCCGCGGGCCGGGGCGAGCCCATCCTCCAGGTGCGGAACCTCGTCAAGCACTTCCCGCTGACGCAGGGCATCCTCTTCAAGAAGAAGATCGGCGCGGTCAAGGCCGTCGACGGGATCTCCTTCGACCTGTACGCCGGTGAGACCCTGGGCATCGTCGGGGAGTCCGGCTGTGGCAAGTCCACGGTCGCCAAGCTCCTGATGACGCTGGAGCGGGCGACCGCCGGCGAGGTCTTCTACAAGGGCCAGGACATCACCAAGCTGTCCGGCCGGGCGCTGAAGGCCGTGCGCCGCAACATCCAGATGGTGTTCCAGGACCCGTACACCTCGCTGAACCCGCGGATGACGGTCGGCGACATCATCGGGGAGACCTTCGAGATCCACCCCGAGGTGGCCCCGAAGGGCGACCGGCGCCGCCGGGTCCAGGAGCTCCTGGACGTCGTCGGGCTGAACCCGGAGTACATCAACCGCTATCCGCACCAGTTCTCCGGCGGTCAGCGCCAGCGCATCGGCATCGCCCGCGGCCTCGCGCTCAACCCGGAGATCATCGTCTGCGACGAGCCGGTCTCCGCGCTCGACGTGTCGGTGCAGGCGCAGGTCATCAACCTGATGGCGCAGCTCCAGGACGAGTTCAACCTGTCCTACCTGTTCATCGCGCACGACCTGTCCATCGTCCGGCACATCTCCGACCGGGTCGGCGTCATGTACCTCGGCAAGATGGCCGAGATCGGCACGGACACGCAGATCTACGACCACCCGACGCACCCCTACACCCAGGCGCTGCTGTCGGCGGTCCCGGTCCCGGACCCGTCGGCCCGTGAGGAACGCGACCGGATCATCCTGACCGGTGATGTCCCGTCACCGGCGAACCCGCCCTCGGGCTGCCGCTTCCGCACCCGGTGCTGGAAGGCGGAGGAGCGCTGCGCGACGGAGGAGCCCCTGCTGGCGATCCCCGAGCGCTTCGTCGCGGGGACCACGCCCGCCACGCATGAGTCGGCGTGCCACTTCGCAGAGGAGCGGGCCGTTCTCGTCAGCTGAGGAAGCGCACGCGGCGTAACCGCTTTCGGTTCCTGCTTCCTGTTCGTGAACGGCAGATGCCCGGTCCCCCGAGGGGGCCGGGCATCGTCGCGTTCATCGCCGCGCCCGCTCGTACGGGGTAAGCCGACATGCGGTACGTGGCTCTATGGGGTGATATGAGGCATTGAGCTACTCGATGACTCTAGGAGGCACTTCATGCGCGGAGCCACACAGGTCAGGTGGGCCGCATGTGCGGTGGCCGTCGCCCTGGCAGCGACGGCCTGCGGCGGCGGTGATGACGACAGCGGCGGCAGCGGTGCCGACGGCATCGTCAGCTCCTCCTGGGGGGACCCGCAGAACCCGCTGGAACCCGCCAACACCAACGAGGTCCAGGGCGGCAAGGTCCTCGACATGGTCTTCCGCGGGCTGATCCGCTACGACCCGAGGACCGGCGAGGCCAAGAACATGGTCGCCGAGTCCATCGACACGACGGACTCCCAGAACTTCACGATCAAGCTGAAGGACGGCTGGACGTTCTCCAACGGCGAGAAGGTCACCGCGAAGTCCTTCGTCGACGCCTGGAACTACGGCGCCGCGCTGAAGAACAACCAGAAGAACGCCTACTTCTTCCAGTACATCGAGGGCTACGACGAGGTCCACCCGGAGTCCGGATCCGCCTCCGCCGAGAGCCTGTCCGGCCTGGAGGTCGTCGACGACCTGACCTTCACCGCCGCGCTCACCCAGAAGTTCTCCCTGTGGCCCGACACCCTCGGCTACTCCGCCTTCGTCCCCCTGCCCCAGGCGTTCTACGACGACCACGACGCCTGGCTGTCCAAGCCCGTAGGGAACGGCCCCTACACCATCGACTCGTACGCCAAGGGCTCCGCCATGAGCCTGCGCAGGTGGGACGACTACCCGGGCGACGACAAGGCGCAGAACGGCGGCGTCGACCTCAAAGTCTTCACCGACAACAACACCGCCTACACCGACCTGACGGCGGGCAACCTCGACCTCGTCGACGACGTGCCGGCCTCCCAGCTCCGTAACGTCGAGACGGACCTCGGCGACCGGTACATCAACACCCCCGCCGGCATCATCCAGACCCTGGCCTTCCCCTTCTACGACGAGGAGTGGAACACCGACGACGCGCGCAAGGTCCGCCAGGGCCTGTCGATGGCGATCAACCGGCCGCAGATCACCGACCAGATCTTCCAGAAGACCCGCACCCCCGCCTCCGACTGGACCTCCCCGGTCCTCGGCGAGGAGGGCGGCTTCAAGGAAGGGCTCTGCGGCAAGGAGTGCACGTACGACAAGGCCGAGGCCAAGAGGCTGATCGACGAGGGCGGCGGCATCCCCGGCGGCCAGCTGAAGATCTCGTACAACGCGGACACCGGCTCCCACAAGGAATGGGTCGACGCCGTCTGCAACAGCATCAACAACGTCATGGGCGACAACCGGGCGTGCGTCGGCGGCCCCGTCGGCACCTTCGCCGACTTCCGCGCCCAGGTCTCCACACAGCAGCTGAACAGCGCCTGGCGCGCGGGCTGGCAGATGGACTACCCGCTGATCCAGAACTTCCTCCAGCCGCTCTACTACACCAACGCCCCCTCCAACGACGGCAAGTGGAGCAACGAGCAGTTCGACGACCTGGTCGACGAGGCCAACGCCGAGAGCGACAAGGCGCAGGCCGTCACCACCTTCCAGGACGCGGAGAAGATCCTCGTCGAGGAGATGCCGGTCATCCCGCTCTGGTACCAGAACGGCAGCGCCGGCTACTCGGACCGGATCGACAACGTCGCGCTGAACCCGTTCAGCGTCCCGGTCTACGAAGAGATCACCGTCAAGTGACGCGCTGAGACACGGACCGCCGGGACGCCCGACCCGCGCCCGGCCGTCCGCGCTCCCGCACCCCGCCCGCCGGGTCGGCCCCGGCCGTCCGCGCTCCCGTATCCCGCCCGGGTCGGCCCCGGTGGTCCGCGCGCCACCCGCCCCGTCGGCTGACCGGCGGGACGGGTCCGCGCACCACCCGCCCGGAACCGCTCACCCGGCCCCCCGAGGCCCCGCCACGTCGTCCGCCCGCCCGCCCCGACCTCCGGAGCCCCTCATGGGACGTTATGTGATCCGGCGGCTGCTGCAGATGATCCCCGTCTTCTTCGGCACCACGCTGTTGATCTTCCTCATGGTGAACGTGATGGGCGACCCCATCGCGGGCCTCTGCGGCGACCGCCAGTGCGATCCGGCCACCGCCGCCCAGCTACGCGCCGAGTTCGGCCTCGACAAGCCGGTCTGGCAGCAATACCTCACGTACATGGGCAACGTGTTCACCGGCGACTTCGGCACCGCGTTCAACGGGCAGAAGGTCACCGAGCTGATGGCCACGGCCTTCCCGATCACGATCCGGCTCACCATCGTCGCGATCGTCTTCGAGGTCGTCATCGGCATCAGCCTCGGCGTCGTCACCGGACTGCGGCGCGGCCGCCCCGTCGACACCACCGTCCTCATCCTGACGCTGGTCGTCATCGCCGTCCCGACCTTCGTCACCGGCCTGCTGCTCCAGCTCCTGCTGGGCGTCAAGTGGGGCGTCATCAAGCCCTCGGTCTCGTCGGACGCCACCTTCGACGAACTGCTCGTCCCCGGACTGGTCCTCGCCTCGGTCTCGCTCGCCTACGTCACCCGGCTCACCCGGACCTCGATCGCCGAGAACGCCCGAGCCGACTACGTACGCACCGCCGTCGCCAAGGGCCTGCCCCGCCGCCGGGTCGTCGTACGGCACCTGCTGCGCAACTCGCTGATCCCCGTCGTCACCTTCATCGGCACCGACGTGGGAGCCCTGATGGGCGGGGCCATCGTCACCGAGCGGATCTTCAACATCCACGGGGTCGGTTACCAGCTCTACCAGGGGATCCTGCGCCAGAACTCCCAGACCGTCGTCGGGTTCGTCACGATCCTCGTCCTCGTCTTCCTGGCCGCCAACCTGATCGTCGACCTCCTGTACGCCGTACTCGACCCGAGGATCCGTTATGCCTGAGCCGCAGTCATCGGACGGAGCGATCTCCCCGGCGGGAGCCGGCGGCGCGATGGACCTCGCCCTGGAGGAGGGCGCCAGCCTGGAGAAGACCCCGGGAGGCCCCGAGGGCACGGGACCGGCCGGAAAGCCCCGCAGCCTGTGGTCGGACGCCTGGCGCGACCTGCGGCGCAACCCCGTCTTCATCGTCTCCGCGCTGGTCATCCTCTTCCTGGTGATCATCTCGATCTGGCCCTCGCTCATCGCGAGCGGCGACCCCCTCCAGGCCGACCTGGACGACGCCCAGAAGGGCTCCGAGCCCGGCCACCCCTTCGGCTTCGACCCGCAGGGCCGCGACGTCTACACCCGGGTCGTGTACGGCGCCCGCACCTCGGTGACCGTCGGCGTCTGCGCCACGCTCGGCGTCGCGATCTTCGGCAGTGTGTTCGGCGGCCTCGCGGGCTTCTTCGGCGGCTGGTGGGACTCGGTCCTCTCCCGCCTCACCGACGTCTTCTTCGGCATCCCCGTCGTCCTCGGCGGCCTGGTCTTCCTCTCCGTCGTCACCAGCTCCACCGTGTGGCCCGTCGTCGGCTTCATCGTCCTGCTCGGCTGGCCCCAGATCGCCCGCATCGCCCGAGGATCGGTCATCACCGCCAAACAGAACGACTACGTCCAGGCGGCCCGCGCGCTCGGCGCCTCCAACTCCCGGATGATGCTGCGCCACATCACCCCGAACGCCATCGCCCCGGTCATCGTCGTGGCGACCATCGCGCTCGGCACGTACATCTCGCTGGAGGCGACCCTGTCCTTCCTCGGCGTCGGCCTGAAGGACCCGGCCGTCTCCTGGGGCATCGACATCTCCGGGGCAGCCAACTACATCCGCAACGCCCCGCACATGCTGCTCTGGCCCGCCGGCGCGCTGGCGGTCACCGTGCTCGCGTTCATCATGCTCGGCGACGCGGTGCGCGACGCCCTCGACCCCAAGCTGCGCTGAGGAGCCGGTTGCCATGTTGCTCGAAGTGCGCGATCTGCACGTGGAGTTCCACACCCGCGAAGGCGTCGCCAAGGCCGTCAACGGGGTCAACTACTCGGTGGCCGAGGGCGAGACGCTCGCCGTCCTCGGCGAGTCCGGCTCCGGCAAGTCCGTCACCGCCCAGGCGGTCATGGGCATCCTCGACATGCCGCCCGGGAAGATCAGCGGCGGGGAGATCCTCTTCAAGGGCCAGGACCTGCTGAAGCTCAAGCCGGAGGAGCGGCGCAAGATCCGCGGCCAGGAGATGGCCATGATCTTCCAGGACGCCCTGTCCTCGCTGAACCCGGTCCTCACCGTCGGCGAGCAGCTCGGCGAGATGTTCGTCGTGCACCGCGGCATGTCCCGCAAGGACGCGAAGGCCAGGTCGGTCGAGCTGATGGACCGCGTCCGCATCCCCGCCGCCAGGGAACGGGTCGGCAACTACCCGCACCAGTTCTCCGGCGGGATGCGCCAGCGCATCATGATCGCCATGGCGATGGCCCTGGAACCGTCCCTGATCATCGCCGACGAGCCGACCACCGCCCTCGACGTCACCGTCCAGGCCCAGGTCATGGAACTCCTCGCCGAGCTCCAGCGCGAGCTGAACATGGGCCTCATCCTGATCACCCACGACCTCGGCGTGGTCGCCGACGTCGCCGACAAGATCGCCGTGATGTACGCGGGCCGCATCGTCGAGACCTCCCCCGTCCACGAGATCTACCAGGCCCCCGCCCACCCGTACACCAAGGGCCTCCTCCGGTCGATCCCGCGCCTGGACCAGAAGGGCCAGGAGCTCTACGCGATCAAGGGCCTGCCGCCCAACCTGACGCGCATCCCGCCGGGCTGCGCCTTCAACCCCCGCTGCCCGATGGCCCAGGACGTGTGCCGCAGCGACGTGCCGCCGCTCTACGAGGTGGACGAGCAGCGCCGGAGCGCCTGCCACTTCTGGAAGGAGACGCTCGATGCACGCTGACCGCGACGAGAGCGAGGGGACCGGTGCGGGCGCGGCCGGCTCCACCCTGCTGTCCAAGGCGCGGGAGGACGCCGTCACGCCGTACACGCAGGGCGACCCGATCCTTCAGGTCCGCGACCTGGCCAAGCACTACCCGCTGACCCAGGGCATCCTCTTCAAGCGGCAGATCGGCGCGGTCAGGGCCGTCGACGGCGTCGACTTCGACCTGTACGCGGGCGAGACGCTGGGCATCGTGGGGGAGTCGGGGTGCGGCAAGTCGACCGTCGCCAGGATGCTCGTCCACCTGGAACGCCCCACCGCCGGCGCGATCCGCTACAAGGGCGAGGACATCGCGAAGCTGTCCGGCCGGGCGCTGAAGGCCGTGCGCCGCAACATCCAGATGGTGTTCCAGGACCCGTACACCTCGCTGAACCCGCGGATGACGGTCGGCGACATCATCGGGGAGCCGTACGAGATCCACCCCGACGTCGCCCCGAAGGGCAGCCGGCGGCGACGCGTGCAGGACCTGCTGGACGTCGTCGGCCTCAACCCGGAGTACATCAACCGTTATCCGCACCAGTTCTCCGGCGGCCAGCGCCAGCGCATCGGCATCGCCCGCGGCCTTGCCCTCAACCCGGAGATCATCGTCGCCGACGAACCGGTCTCCGCGCTCGACGTCTCCGTACAGGCCCAGGTCGTCAACCTGCTGGACCGGCTCCAGGCGGAGTTCAGCCTCAGCTTCGTCTTCATCGCCCACGACCTCTCGATCGTCCGGCACATCTCCGACCGGGTCGGCGTGATGTACCTCGGCCGGATCGTGGAGATCGGCTCCGACGCGGAGATCTACGACCACCCCACCCACCCGTACACCCAGGCGCTGCTGTCCGCCGTCCCCGTACCGGACCCGACGGCCCGCGCCCACCGGGAACGGATCATCCTGCACGGCGACGTCCCCTCGCCCGCCAACATCCCCTCGGGCTGCCGGTTCCGCACCCGGTGCTGGAAGGCGCAGGAGCGGTGCGAACTGGAGGTCCCCCTGCTGGCGGTCCCGGCGGAGTTCCGGCTCGTCGACACCCCGGCCCGCCACGACTCCGCGTGTCACTTCGCGGAGGAGAAGCACGTGGTGCCGACGGAGGACGAGCCGGAGGCCCCTGGGACCACGGAGGTCCCGGGGCCGGGGCCCACGGAGGAGCCGGAGGGACCGGGCCCCACGGAGGAGCGGGGAGAACCGGGGCGCACCGAGGGCGAAACGTCATGAAGCAGCGTCACATTCGTTAACAGGCAGGCAACTTCGCCGTCGCCGCACCGATATACGGACGCTGCATGCTGAACAGCGTACGGCCGTGCGGGTGCCGTGGACCGGCCGGAGCGTCGTCTTGTCGCTCCGGCCGGTCGCCCGCCGCTCCCGGCCCCGCCCCGGTCCCGCTTCCGGACTCGCTTCAGGCCCCGTTCCCGGTCCCGCTCCCGGTCCCGCTCCCGAGCGCACTTGTTCATCCGTTCGGGGCAATGGAGTATCACCGGGTGACACTTACACGGGGAGCAAGAATCACCGGGGCAGTTCTCTGCGCGGTGCTGGCACTGATGGCCCTGGCCTGGATCGTGCGGGATGTGCGGGCCGCCGACGGGCCTGTGGGCGTGTGGGAGTACTGGGCGGGCACCGCCGACCTGCGGACAGCCCTGCGGCCCACCACCTCCTCCACCACCTTCGTCCTGCTGGTGGCCTACCTCGCGGCCGCCGTGGCGGCGCTGCGTTCCACCGCCGCCGCTTCGGTCCTGATCGTCACCGGCATCGTCACCTTCGCGCTGCGGCTGCCCGGTGTCTGGACGGTCGGTGACGCCCTGGCCCCGGAGGACCTGCGCGACCGGGCCCTGCTCACCACGTACGCGGCGCTCGCCGCCTCCATCGG
Organism: Streptomyces sp. NPDC048142; assembly: GCF_043202835.1. NCBI lineage: Bacteria > Bacillati > Actinomycetota > Actinomycetes > Kitasatosporales > Streptomycetaceae > Streptomyces > Streptomyces sp. NPDC048142. The sequence goes on along the minus strand of NZ_JBIDBC010000021.1, from coordinate 117,639 downwards.
CCTGATCGTCGCCGGGGCCGCGGGCCGCCGCCCCGCACCCGAGGGCGGGACGCGTCCCCTGGGTCCCGGGCGCGGGGCGGGGGTGGCCGCTTTCCTGCTCCTCGGTTTCCAGGCCGTGGTCTTCGCCGGCTGGGAGATCCGGCAGCCGTTCGTCTATCCGTCCAGCCTCTATCCCGCGTGGTTCATCGGCGGGAGGCCCCTGCACACCCCGCTGACCGAGGGGCCGCCCGGGTGGGTCAACGCGGTGCTCGTCCTGATGTTCCTGGTGGCGGCCGTCGGCGCGGTCGCGGGAGCGGTCAACGCGCGACCGCTCGGCCTGATCGCGGGCGGGTTCGTGCTCTGCTCCGGTGTGCTGGGCGTGGCGCGCGCGATCCACTTCGACATGTTCGACGGGTTCGCCGACATGGACATCGAGGAGCAGCTGAACCTGCTGAGCTTCGTCACCTCGCTCCTCGCCGGCGTCGCCGTGATCATCGTCCTCGCCCGCAAGGGTGTCGAGCGGTCCCCCGGCGGAGCCACGGGCCCGTGGGGCGGCCCGAACTCCTGGGGCGGCGGCTGGGGCCCGCCGGGGCCCTGGGGTGCTCAGGGCCCCGGCGGGCCGGGCGCCCAGGGCTACCCGCCCGCCCCCGGGCACCCGCCCGTCCCCGGGCACCCGCCCGTCCCCGGTCCTCCGCAGGGCGGTGGCTTCGGACCCCCGCCCTCGTCCCCGCCGCCCTCCTCGCCGCCCCGCTGGTGAGCCTGTGAGGGAGAGGCGGGCGGGGGAGGGGGCACTCAGCTTCCGGTCAGCCCCAGCGACCGCTTGAGGAAGTCCACCTGGAGCAGGAGCAGGTTCTCCGCGACCTGCTCCTGCGGCGTCATGTGCGTCACCCCGCTCAGCGGCAGCACCTCGTGCGGACGCCCGGCCGCCAGCAGCGCCGAGGACAGCCGCAGGGCGTGGGCGACCACCACGTTGTCGTCGGCCAGACCGTGCACGATCATCATCGGCCGGACCTCGTCGGCGGGCTCGGAGAGACCGTCGTCGGTGAGCAGCGAGTTGTACGCGTACACCTCGGGCTGCTCGGCCGGGTCGCCGAGATAGCGCTCGGTGTAGTGGGTGTCGTACAGCCGCTGGTCCGTCACCGGAGCGCCCACGACCGCCGCGTGGAAGACGTCGGGCCGCCGCAGCACCGCGAGCCCGGCCAGATAGCCGCCGAAGGACCAGCCGCGGATCGCCACCCGGGACAGGTCCAGCGGGAACCGGTCCGCGAGCCCGTGCAACGCCTCGACCTGGTCCTCCATGGTCAGCACGAGGTTGTCCCGCACCGCCTTCTCCCAGCCCGGCGAGCGGCCCGGCGCGCCCCGCCCGTCCGCCACGACCACCGCGAAGCCCTGGTCCGCGAACCACTGCGAGGTCAGGTGCGCGTTGTGGGCGGCGACCACGCGGCGTCCGTGCGGACCGCCGTACGGATCCATCAGGACCGGAAGGGGACCGTCCGCCTCCCGGTAGTCCGAGGGGAGCAGCACGGCGCACGGAATCCGCCGTGCGCCCCCCTCGGTGAGGGTCACGCGGGCGGAGAGCACAGGTTCCTGGGCGAAGGTCGCGATCCGGGCCAGCCGCTTGCCGTCCCGCACCACCCACGCGGCGGCTCCGGGCTCCTCGGGAACGGCCGAGACCACGACCGCCAGACCACCCGAGCGGACCGCGGAGTGCACACCCACCCCCTCGGAAATCCGCTCGATTCCCAGCTCGTTGACCCGGTACACATGGATCTGCCCGATCTCCGGCTCGACCGCGTCCTCACCGGCCACCGCCGAGACCAGGATGTCGGACTCCCCGATGTCCAGCACCGACTGGACGTGCAGCTGTGACCCCGTGAGCAGCCGGTCCCCGACCGCCAGCACCCGTGCGCCGCCCTCGTCGGCGATCCGCACCAGCCGCCCGTCCGGCGCCCACGCGGGCACCCCGGGGAAGAGATCCAGCCACACCGGGTCCTCGTCGACATGCACGATCCGGGTCGCACCGGTCTCCGGGTCCACCGCCAGATACCGCTGACTGCGCTGGTCCCGGGCCTGTACCAGCAGCAGCGGAGCGCCCGCGGAGGACCAGTGCACCTGGGCCAGGTACGGGAACGCGGCCCGGTCCCAGACCACTTCCCGGCGGGCCCCCTCCAGGTCCATGACGAAGAGCCGCACCTCGGCGTTGGGCGTGCCCGCCGCCGGGTAGGCGACCTCGGCGGGCCGGCGCTCCGGGTGCGCCGGATCGGCGATGTACCACCGCTGTACGGGGCTCTCGTCGGCCCGCGCGACCAGCAGCCGGTCCGACTCCGGCGACCACCAGAAACCCCGGTGGCGCTGCATCTCCTCGGCCGCGATGAACTCGGCCAGACCGTAGGTGACATGGGAGTCCTCCGGCTCGGCCAGCGCCCGGTCGCCCTCGCCCCCCGCGGCCACGACCCGCAGCGCGCCCTTGGCCACGTACGCGATGTGCCGGCCGTCGGGGGAGGGGCGCGGGTCGATCACCGGGCCCGGCACCGGCAGCGCCCGCGCCGTCCCGGCCCGCAGCTCGGCCACGTACACCTTTCCGGACAGGGCGAACGCCGCCAACTCGGCCGCCGCGTCCACCGCGTAGGAGACGATGCCCGACGAACCCTCCCGGGTCCGCTCCCGCCGGGCCCGCTCCCGCGCCGACAGCTTCTCCGCCGATCCGCCCAGCAGGACTTCGGGGTCGGCGGCGACGCGCTCCTCGCCGGTCGCCGGGTCGAGTACCCAGAGCCGGTTGGTCCGGTCCGTTCCGGAGGTGGACCGAAGGAAGATCACACGTGTCTCATCCGGTGAGACGGTGAAGGCACGAGGTGCGCCGAGAGTGAAGCGCTGGGTCCGTGCTTGCTGGCGGGGAAAGGACAGCTTCTGCGAGGTCATGGCTCTGAACTTAGCTCCGAACTCTGCTGTGTGGCACGGTTCGTGCGCCCCTCGTGCTGCTGTGCCCCGATCAATGCGTCGGCACGGATAGTTATGATCCGTAGCGCTCGGTGGGTAGGAACCTGCTGGCTCCGCGTCTGCTCCCGTCCCGACCGTACTGATGGAGGTGAACCGCCGTGGCGCTCTCGATTTCGGCGGTAGTGCTGCTGGCGATCATCGTCTTCCTGCTGATCCGGAAGTCCGGGCTGAAGGGAGGACACGCGGTGGTCTGCATGCTGCTCGGGTTCTACATCGCGAGCTCGTCCATCGCGCCGACCATCTCCGATCTGACGACCAACGTGGCGGGGATGATCAGCAGCATCAAATTCTGACCCCGCACCCAGGGCCGAGGGCGGGGGCGGCGGACGGGGCGGAGTCGACGACGGGCGGGGGCCCGGGGCGAGGAGGCAAGGGGCACGGGGGCTCGGGGACGGGCTCGGGGGCGTGGTGGGCCTTCGGGCTCGTAGGGTGGTCCCCATGAAGGAGCTCCCCGCCCGCCGCCTGCTGCTGGTGCACGCGCACCCCGACGACGAGTCGATCAACAACGGCGCCACCATGGCCAGGTATGCGGCCGAGGGCGCCCACGTCACCCTGGTGACGTGCACGCTCGGCGAGGAGGGCGAGGTCATCCCGCCCCCGCTCGCCCGCCTCACCGCGGACCGGGACGACGCGCTGGGCCCTCACCGGGTCGGCGAGCTGGCCGCGGCGATGAAGGAGCTCGGCGTCACCGACCACCGCTTCCTCGGCGGAGCGGGCCGCTACCGGGACTCCGGAATGATGGGCGCCGAGCAGAACGGCCGCCCCGGCTCCTTCTGGTCCACCCCGGTGGACGAGGCGGCGGCCCACCTCGTCGAGGTGATCCGCGAGGTCCGCCCCCAGGTCCTGGTCACCTACGACCCGGACGGCGGCTACGGCCATCCCGACCACATCCAGGCCCACCGCGTCGCGATGCGCGCCGCCGGTCTGGCCGCCGACCCGGCGTACGGCTCCGACGCACCGCACACCATCGCCAAGATCTACTGGAACCGGGTCGAGCGGTCCGTGATCGAGGCCGCCTTCGACCGGCTGCGCACGACTGCCCCGGCGGCCTTCTCCGGCATCGCCGCCGTGGACGACGTCCCGGGCGTGACCGGTGGGGAGCAGATCACCGCGGAGATCGACGGATCGGCGTACGCCGGTGCGAAGTCGGCGGCGATGCGCGCCCACGTCACCCAGATCACGGTCGACGGGCCCTTCTTCGCCCTCTCCAACGGACTGGGCCAGCCCCTGCTGACGGCCGCCGAGTGCTACCAACTCGTGCGGGGCACACCGGGCGTGCCCGAGGGGACGCGTGAGAGTGACCTGTTCGCGGGCCTGCCGGACGCCACGGGAGCAACGGGCACCACAGACGTCACGGACACCACAAGCGCTACCGGCAGCACTACGAGCACCACAGGCACATCGGGCGCTTCAGGTGCTCCGGGCACCACAGGCACCACAGGGGGCGCGGTATGAGCGGGAAACCAGGCAAGGGCCGCGGCCGCGCGCAGTCCTCCGGCGCTGCCCGCGCCTCCGACGCCTCCGACGCCGCCCACGCGCCGCGGCGGAACGCGCCGACCGGGCCGCCCGAGCCCACCGGCCTCGCCACCCGTCCGAACCCGGGCCGGATCGCGGCCTACTTGGGACTCGCCGTGCTCGGCGTGTTCGTCGCGATCGCCGGAACCCTCGTCCAAGCCGCCTGGTTCCCGGGCGGATTGATCATCGCGCTGGCGGGCTGCGCGGGCCTCTTCTACGGCGGCCGGATCCTGACCCGTACCCAGACCGGCGCGCTCGCCCCGGCGGCGGGCTGGTTCGTCACGGTGTTCCTTCTGCTGAGCGGCCGGCCGGAGGGCGACTACGTCTTCGGCGACGAGCTCGGCCTGGTGCTTTTCATCCTCGGCGGGACGGCCGCCGCTGTGATGTGCGCCACCACGTCCAAAGTGCCGCAATCAGCCATCCACAGCGGCCGGTCCGGTGCGTGAAGTGCCAAGTCCGGGTCCGGAATGATCCCACAGGTGTGATGCACGGGTGGAGGTTTCCCCCGGTCGCGGAGTGTCCGGCGGCGGCGGCCAGTATGGTGGTGCGCGCGCCGAGCCGTCCCCTGGCCTGCGGCATGGGGGAAGTACGGGCGGCGGAGCCAATCGGGAGAACCTGCTTTGAGTCGTGAAACTGACACTTCGTCCTCCGGGCCCCAGGGGCGCGGCGGAGCCGCGTACCCGTCGGGTACGCCGCCGTACGGATCCCGCCAGTATCCGTCGCTGCACCCGTCACAGGACGGCTCTGACGAGAACCCGGAATCCGTGGATCCGTCCCGGCCCGAGGAACCGAAGACCGAGACGACGCTGACGACGCGCATCCGGATCAACATCCCCGGGTCGCGTCCGATCCCGCCGGTCGTGATGCGTACGCCGATGGCGGAGGGCGACACCGCCGGCGGCCGTTCCGACGCGGAGCGCACCGGCGCCGCCCCACGCCCCGGCACACCGCCGCCGGCACCCGGATCGGGGCCGGGGGACCGCTTCGCGGGCCCGGACGGCGGAGCGCCCGCGGACCGGTCCAGGGACGGCGGCCCCGCCGCCGGCCCGACGCCCGCGGAGAAGCCGGCCCGGGAGAAGAGCGGCAGTGACTGGTTCGCCCCGCGCAAGGCCCCGGCGACCGGGCCGGGAGCAGCCACCCAGGGCGCCGACGCGCCCGGCGCCCCCGGCGGAGCTCCTTCCGGTGCGGGCGGCCTCGGCGGCCCCGGCGCTCCGATCGCGGGCGGTCCGGGCGGCCTCGGCGGTCCGAGTGCGGGCGGCCCCGGCAGCCTCACCGGCCCTACCGGCCCCGGCAGTCTCAGCGGCCCCGGTGGCGGGCCCGACGGCGATGCGGGCCGTTCGCGTCCCGACCTGCCGTACTTCTCGGACGCCCCGCAGTCCGGCGGCGGGCCGGGCGCGCCCGGCCCCGGCCGCAGCGCGCTCGACGGCTACGGCACCGAGCCGCCCGGCGGAGGCCCGCGTCCCGCCCCCGGCCCCGGAGCGCGTACGCCCGGTCCGTCCGGCCCCACCACGGGACCGGTCACCGGCAGCTCCTCGCTGACCCCGAACCTCGACGGCGTCCCGGGCCTCGGCGGTCCCGGGCCGATGGTCCCGGGCGTCCCCGGCGGCGTACCGCCCCGGATGTCCGACGACACCGCGATCCTCACGCCGCAGGCCCCGGCGCCCGAGCCCGGCCCCGGCGGCCATGTCTCGGGCGACACGCTGACCAGCGGCATCCCCGTGGTGCCCAGCGAGCCCCGCGGCACGTTCCCGGGCGGCCCGGGAACCCCCGACGGACTTGGTGGTCCCGGCGGTCCGGGGGGACCCGGTGGAGCCGGCGGTCCGGGGGAACCCGGTGTTCCCGCGCCCGGCCCCGCCGCCCCGCGTCCGGCGCGGCAGACCGCCGCGGCCCCGGCCCCCGCGAAGAAGGGCCGCTCCAAGCTGGTCCTGCTCGGGGCGGCCGCGGTCGTGCTGCTCGGCATCGCGTACGGGGCGGGTCTCCTGCTGAACCACTCCGAGGTCCCCAAGGGCACCACGGTGCTCGGCGTCGACATCGGCGGCGGCACGAAGGAGGAGGCGGTCGCCAAGCTCGAAGCCACCCTCGGTGAGCGGGCCAGGACGCCCCTCCAGCTGTCGGTGGACGGCAAGGAGGAGAAGCTCGACCCTTCAAAGGCGGGACTCACCCTGGACAGCCAGGAGACCGTGCGCGGCGCGGCGGGCAGCGACTACAACCCCGTCTCGGTGATCGGTTCGCTGTTCGGCGGGGAGCGCCCCGCCGACCCGGTGATCCCGGTCGACGAGGAGAAGCTCGGCGTGGCCCTGTCCGATCTGGCGGGCGCTTCGGGCTCGGTCGACGACGGCACGATCCGCTTCGAGCCGAACAAGGCCGTGGCGGTGCCGGGCAAGCCGGGCAAGGCGCTGGACGCCGGCCAGTCCCTGGTCTCGGTCCGGGACGCCTACCGCGCCCAGGTGCAGACCGGGCAGGCCCGGCTGGTCGAACTCCCGGTCACCACCACCGAACCCACCATCACCAAGGCCGAACTGGACCGGGCGATGAAGGAGTTCGCCGAGCCCGCGATGTCCGGCCTGATCACCATCAAGGCCGGTCCCAAGCAGATCCAGTTCGGCCCTGCCCTGTCGCTGCCGCAGATCCTCTCCATGAAGGCCGTGGACGGCCGGCTGGTCGAGGTCTACGACAAGAAGGCGATCGACACGCTGCTGGACGGCGTCTTCGACGGCATCATGGCGGTCAAGGGCGACGGCAAGAAGTACCAGGTCGGCGCGGACGACGTGGCCCAGGCGATGAAGACCGCCCTGGCCGGGAGGACCCCGGCCGAGCGCACGGTCACCATCGACCTGACCGGCCAGGGCTGACGCCCCGCACGGACACCCGCTCCACCCCTCCGCCCCCGCCCGGGAACGTCTCCGGCCGGGGGCGGAGGGGTGGAGCGGCGGAGGGGCCGGAGGAGGGCTTGTCCGCGATGCCGACGAGTTCCGTCGAGGTGTGCGTCAGGAGCCTCAGAAGATGCCGATGGATCCGGCAACTGACGGTGGACGCCGTGGAATTGGCCGTTCGGGCGCGGTGGGGGCGCTCCGCGGCCTCAGAAGCTGATGTCGTGCCCGGCCGTCGTGGTGGACAGGCGGGCGCGCCGCGCGCGGGGGACCATGGGGCCATGAGTTCCCCCGCCGGTCCGGAACGCCCGCCCCGAGAAGCCGACCAGATCAAGGTCTGGTTCCGCTTCGTCCCGCGCGAGGGCTGGCTGCCGTACGACACCGAGGGGTTGTGGGCGACGCGGCTCGGCCCGGACACCGCACGGGTGGACAACGTTCCCTTCCTCCAGGACGGGGTCGCCGAGGGCGAGACCGTACGGTTCCGGACGGACGACGACGGGGTGCACTGGGCCGTGGGCCGGGTGGCGGAATCGGGCAACTGCACCGTGCGGGTGCTGCCCGTGCCGGACGGCCCGCTCGGGCGTGACGCACGGGCCGTGCACGAGCGGCTCGCCGGCTTCGGGCTCACGGGAGAGGTCTTCAGCGCCGAGTTCCCGCTGGTCGCCCTGACCGTGCCGGGCGGTGCGGACCTGCGCGGGGTCAAGGCGCTGCTCGCCCGGGGCCGGGACGAGGGCTGGTGGCAGTTCGAGGTCTCGTGCGTCACGGACGCCTGGCGGGCCGCGTAGCGCCCCGGGCGTTGCGTGGAGAACCCGGGGCGTTACGTCTGGAAGCCGGGGCGTTACGTGTGGAACCCGGGGCGTTGTCTGTGGCGGGCCGGGGGGAAACCGGGGCCAGCCCCGGGGCCAGGGCCAGCCCCGGGGCCAGGGCCAGCGTCACCGCCACCGAGAGCCCCGCGACCGCCGCCATGCCCGTCGCGGGGGAGGTCAGCTGGGCGATGCCGCCCGCCAAGGCCGCCCCCACCCCCTGCATCGCGAGCATCCCCGAGGAGCTGAGCCCGAGCGCCTGGCCGCTCAGCGCGTCCGGGGTGAGCGCCATCAGCCGTTCCTGGAGCAGCAGACTCGCGGCGAAGCCCACGCTCGCCACAACGACGACAGCCAGCGCGAGGGGCAGCCCCGGCCGCAGGGCGAAGAGGAGATAGGGCGCGGCCAGCAACAGCCGCAGCGGGGCCCCGAGCCGGGCCCGCCACCGTGCCGTCACGAACCGTCCGACCAGCGTGTCCCCGGCCAGCATCCCCAGCGCCCCGCCGGCGAAGAGGATCCCGGCGTACCCGGGTGCGTACGCGACGTACAGGGACTCGCAGCCGACGACGAGTCCGTTGGGCACCCACAGCGCCAGGAACACGTACCGGCGCGGCACCGAAGACCAGAGCAGCGCGTTCGTCCGCCGGGTCTCGCGGACCGAAGGGCGGCCGGTGGCCCTCGGCGGCCGGGCGGTCAGCCCGAAGCGGGTCACCGCCGCCGCGACCGTGTACAGGGCCGCCCCGGCCAGCAGCGTGCCGCGCGCCGAGAACACCGCCACCAGCAGCCCGCCCACCGCGAACCCGCAGATCTGCATCGCGCCGCCCGTCATGTTGAGCACGGAGCGGCCGAGCAGGAATCCCTCGCGCGGAACGATCTCGTTGAGCAGCCCGTACCGCACGCCCCCGCCCGGTGACGAGACCACGCCCACCACCAGCAGGACGGCGAACGCGGCCCACAACGGCAGTCCGGGAGCGGCCTGGACACCGGCGGCCCCCGCCGACAGCAGGGCCAGGGCGGTCAGCGCGGCGCGCGGCGGCAGCCGGTCCGCCGCCGACAGCAGGGTGAGCGCCCCGGCCACCTGTGCCAGCGACGGGCCGAACATGGCCAGCGCCGACAGCAGGGGCGAGCCCGTCCGCGCGTACACGAGGGTGCCCAGTGCCAGGCCGGTCGCGGTCTGGGCGGCCGTCTGCACGGAGACGGCCGCGAAGAAGGGGGTGAACTCCGGGGTCCGGAACAGTTCGCGGTAGGTGCGCATGAGCGGAGTCTCCGGAAGCGGTCGCCGGAGCCGTTACTGTTTCGCGCGGACGCGAAAGCCCGGGGGGCGAGGCGGCGGGGTCGGGTTTCCGGACCGGTGGGACTGGCGGGACTGGCGGGACCAGCGGGTTCGGCGGGTTCGGCAGGGCTGACAGGATCGGCGGGACTGGCGGGACCAGCGAGCCCAGCCGGGGCCGGCGGGAAGCGCGTACAGGGGAAGAGGGAGGCGGGAGCGCGTGGGCTGGTGGCAGGTCAGCGCGGACACGCTCGCGAACAGCCGGTTCGTCGTCTCGCCGCTCGCCGAGGTCGTCGCGTGCCTGCTGCTCCTGGAGCGGGCCACCGCCGCGCACCCGGGGGAGCGCGCCTGGCTGGAGACCCACCTGCCCGCGTACCGGCAGCGGGCGGCCGACGATCCGCTCTCCGCGCTGGTGATCCGCGCCGCCCTCGCGCCCCGTTGGATCGCCGACTTCCTCATCCCCGCCCCGGTCCCCACCCCGCCGGGCCGGGCCCAACCCGCCTTCGCCGAGGAGGTCGCCCGGATCCGGGCGACCCCGCCCGACCTGGCCCGCGCCGAGCTGGCCGAGGCGCTGCGCGGCCCGTTGCCCGCCGCACTGGACCGGGACGACCTGGCCGAGCGCGCCGCCGACGCCGTGGAGTGGGTCTGGACGCACACCGTGCTGCCCGACTGGCCGAGGCGGCAGCGGATCCTGGAGGCCGATGTGATCGCCCGCGCCGCGCAGCTGGGGCGGGGCGGCTGGGCCGAGGCGCTGAACGGTATGCGGCCCGGAGTCCGCTGGCTGGGAGACAGCCGGCTCCAGATCAACACCTACGACAACCCGCCCCGCGAACTGGGCCGCGCCCAACTGCTGTTCATCCCCGTCACGCCGTACCAGTGCTGGGTCTGCTGGGACATCCCGCGCCGTTACGGGGTGGTGTACCCGTGTTCCGGCGCGCTCGCCGAGGCCGGGCGCGTTCCCGTGCCCGCGGCCCTGGGCGCGCTGATCGGCCCGGCGCGGGCGGCCGTCCTGCTACTGCTGGCCTCCCCGCTCAGCACGACCCAGCTCGTCGCGCTGACCGGGCAGGGGCTGGGCTCGGTGGGCCGTCATCTGCGGATCCTGCTGGACGCCGGGCTGGTCCGCCGCCGCCGGGCGGGCCGCTCCGTGCTCTATTTCCGTACGGACGCGGGGGACGTGCTGGTGCACGGTGTGGGCTAGAGGAGAGCTGAGAGCGCCCCGCGCACGCCCCCGGCTCGCACCCGTCCCCGGCTGGGCGACCGCCGGAAGCGCATCGGCACACGGTGCGTTCCGCATGCTTGGTGCGCATGTACGAGTCGTGACAACAGTGACTATGGGCACCACTCATCGTTGTGACAGTTTCTCTCTCGCCGCGAAAGAACCGAGCGAGGGGACCGTGCGTGAATCCGGAGTACGCCGCGTACTGCCAGGCGGACCGCCGCTTCTACGACGCGCCCCACCGCTTCTCCGGTCCGGGCGGAGTCGCCGACGAGGAACGCTCGTACTACGCGCCGCTCCGTGGCGCCGCACCCCGGGGCTGGACGCGCTCCCGGCGCGGCGACTGGCTCTCGTACAGCCCCGACGGGCTGCGGCTGCCGCCCCAGGGCTGGAAGATCCACGTCTCCGCCGCCCTCGACAACGCGGCCTCCGTGCTGGACCGGGTTCTTGCCCACTGCCTGGAACACCGGCTGGCCTTCAAGTGCGTACCGAGTCCGGGGCTGCTGGCCCTGCGCAACGCCAAGTACGCGGACCGGGCGGGCAGCGGGAAGTTCATCACCGTCTACCCGCCGTCCGACGAGGCGTTCCCCGAGGTGTGCACCGCCCTCACGCAGCTGCTGGAGGGCGAGCACGGCCCGTACATCCTGAGCGATCTGCGCTGCGGGAACGGGCCCGTGCACACCCGGTACGGGGCATTCGCCGCCCGCTTCTGCGCCGGCCCGGACGGGCGGCCCGTGCCCGCCGTCGCCGATCCGCGGGGCCGGCTCGTCCCCGACGACCGGGGCCCGTCCTTCCGCGTCCCCTCATGGGTGACCCCGCCCGGCTTCCTCATGCCGCATCTCGAAGCCCGCGCCGCCGTGGGCCTCGCGGACCTGCCGTACACCGTGGAGAAGGCGCTGCACTTCTCCAACGGCGGCGGGGTCTACCTCGGCCGCGACACCCGTACCGGCGAGCAGGTAGTCCTCAAGGAGGCCCGCCCGTACGCAGGTCTGGCCGCCGACGGGGCGGACGCCGTGGCCCGGCTGGAGCGCGAGAGGACCGCGCTGGAGCAGCTGGCCGGGCTTGACTGCGTACCGGCCGTCCGGGACGTGTTCGAGGTCGGCGACCACCACTTCCTGGTCCTGGCGTACATACCGGGCGTCACCCTGAACACCGTCTTCGCCCGCCGCTTCCCGCTCGCCCGGCAGGACCCCGCCCCGGAACTGCTCGCCGAGCACGCCGCGTGGGCCGAGGAGCTGTACGGGCGGATCGAGCGCGCCGTCGAGGCCGTACACGCCCGTGGCATCGTCATCAGCGACCTGCACATGAGCAACGTCATGGTCGACGAAGAGACCTCCCGGGTCGTCCTGCTCGACTTCGAGGCCGCCTTCCCGGCCGTCGACCAGCGCCGCCAGATCGTCGCCAACCCGGCCTTCGTGGCCCCGCCCGACCGGCGCGGCGCCGACATCGACCGCTACGCGCTGGCCTGTCTGCGGCTCGCCCTGTACCTGCCGCTCACCACGCTCTTCGGCATCGACCGCACGAAGTCCGTCGGCCTGGCGGGGGACATCGCACGCATCTTCCCGGTCACCGAGGAGACACTGCGGCCCGCGGTCGCGGAGATCCTGCGCGACACGGCGGAGCCCGACGTCCAGGCCGCTCCTGCTTCCGCTCCTGCCTCCGTCCCGGTCCCCGGCGACTGGCCGCGCAGCCGTGACGCCATGGTCCGGGCCATCGCCGCCTCCTGCACGCCCGACCGCGACGACCGGTGCTTCCCCGGCGACATCGCCCAGTTCGCCACGGCCACCGGCGGCCAGTCCTTCGCGTACGGGGCGGCCGGAGTGCTCTACGCCCTCCACGAGACGGGTGCCCCGCCGTGCGAACCGGCCGAGGACTGGCTCCTGCGGCACGCCAAGGCCCCGGCGTCCGGCAGCCCCCTCGGCTTCTACGACGGACTCACCGGCATCGCCTGGACCCTGCACCGGATCGGCCGCACCGCCGAGGCCGCCGACCTCACCCGGATCATCCTCGACCAGCCCCTGGAAGGGCTGGCGCCGGGTCTGCACAGCGGTTACGCCGGCATCGGCCTCGCCCTCGACGACCTGGCCCGCACCGCCCCCGCCGCCGAGGGCCAGGCGCTGGCCGCCGCGGCCGCCCACTGCACCGCTCTCGCCGTCCGGGCGCTCATGGAAGGCCCACCGTCGCCCCGGACCGGACTCCTCCACGGTGCGAGCGGGGTCGCCCTGCTGCTGATCCGCCGGTACGAGACCACCGGGGACACCGCCCTGCTCGACATGGCGGCAGCCGCGCTGCGGCGCGAGGTGGACCGGTGCCGGGCGGGCGACGACGGTGAACTCCTCGTCGTCGAGGGCAAGCGGCTGATGCCGTACCTCGGAGCGGGCAGCGCCGGCATCGCGGCCGTCATCGACGCCCTTCTGGCCCACCGCCCCGACCGGGAGCTGGAGGCCGCGGGCCACGCCCTGCTCCCGGCCGCGCTCTCCGCCTTCTACGTCCAGCCCGGACTCCTGCGCGGCTCGGCCGGACTCCTCATGCACTTGGCGGCCACACCCTTGTGCGACGAAGCGGCCCGAGAGCGGGCGATCGGCCTCCACACCCGACTCCTGTCCAGCCACGCACTCGCGTACGAAGGTGGCCTCGCCTTCCCCGGCGAGCAGTTGATGCGGCTGTCGATGGACCTGGCCACCGGAACCGCCGGCTGCCTGCTCGCCCTGGGCAGCGCGCTGGGCGGGTCCGCCACGCTTCCCTTCCTCGCCGCACCCCGGGCGGCGTACCCCGGCCGCGCGAGCGGCCCCACGGACCGGCTCCCTCAGGGGTCGTAGCAGCACAACCGCTCGGAACACAACCGGAGCAGCTAGTTCCGGTTACCGTCCAAGAAAGGAACACCATCATGGCGCTTCTGGACCTTCAGGTGATGGAGACTCAGGCCGAGGAGTCCTTCGGCGAGCTTGCCACGGGCAGCCAGGTCTCGCTGCTGGTCTGTGAGTACAGCTCCCTCAGCGTGACCCTCTGCACCCCGTGACACCCCGCCGCCCGGTCTGCCGGTGATCGCACCGGCGGACCGGGCGGCCCGTCCGCCGGTTCCGAGCGGTTCGTCCGCCCGGGACCGGTGGCGTCCGTACCGGTCCTCACAGGTCCCGAGCCGGAGTTCCGTACCGGCACAGGCCACGCGGCGGATTCCCGCTGCGCCGCAGCCACCGAGCAGTGCCCCGGACCGGGACGGGCCCCGGAAGGAGGACCGCGTGCGACTGACACCCCGCCCCGCGGCGGCGTCCGGCATCCGGCGGCTCGCCCGGCAGCACCCGGCCGCCCTCCTCGGGCTCCTCCTCTGCTCCACCGGCGGGGCGCTCGCCGCCCTCGCCCTGCCCGCCGCCCTGGGCCACACCGTCGACCGGCTCGTCTCCGGCGGTCCCGTGCCCTGGTCCGGGCTGCTGCTCTGCGCCGCCCTGACCCTCGCCGAGACCGGGTTCGACGCGGTGGCCGCCGTGACCGGCACGACCACCACCGCCCGGCTCACCGCGTCCCTGCGCACCCGCACCGCCGCCCGGATCCTGGCCGCCGAACCCCGCCGGGCACTCGCCCTGCCCACCGGCGACCTCGCCGCCCGGCTCACCGCCCGCACCGCCGACGCCGCGTCCGCGCCCGTCACCGCCGCCGGAGCCGTCGCGGGCGTCCTGCTCCCGCTCGGCGCGATCGCCGGACTCCTCCTCATCGACGTCTGGACGGCCGCCGCCCTGCTCCTGGGCGCACCCCTCCTCGTCGCGCTGCTGCGCACCTTCACCCGCCGGACCGCCGACGCCGGGGCCGACTACCAGCGCGCCCAGTCGCTCATCGCCCACCGGCTCACCGAGGCCCTGGAGGGCGCCGACACCATCCGCGCCGCCCGAACCGGCGCCCGCGAGCACCGCCGCGTGCTGGAACCCCTGTCCGCCCTCGCCGAACACGGCAGACGCACCTGGACCGTGTACGGGCGGGCCGTCGGCCGCAGCGGCCTCCTGCTGCCGCTGCTCCTCCTGCTGGTCCTCGCGGTCGCCGGGCTACGGCTCCACGCGGGCGCGATCGGCGTCGGCGACCTGGTCGCCGCCTCCCGCTACGCGAGCCTCGCCGTCGGCATCGGCGCCCTGACCGGCGCCCTGGGCGCCCTCGCCCGCAGCCGCGCGGCCGCGCGGAGCCTGGAGCCCCTCCTCACCCTCGCACCGCTGCCGCACCGCGGCCTTCGCCCGGTGCCCGACGCCCCCGGACGCCTCGAACTCCGGGACGTCGGCGTCGAACAGGACGGCGGCCCGCTGCTGACCGGCGTCCACCTGACCGTCCCCGGCGGCACCTCCCTGGCCGTCGTCGGGCGCTCCGGCTCCGGCAAGTCGGTGCTCGCCGCGGTCGCCGGGCGGCTGCTCGACCCGGACACCGGCAGTGTGCTGCTGGACAGCGTCCCGATGGACGGCATGGAACCGGCCAGGCTGCGCCGCGAGGTGGCATACGCCTTCGCCCGCCCCGCCCTCCCCGGCGCCACCGTCGAGGACACGATCGCCTACGGGCCCTGGACCGCCTCGCCCGAAGCCGTACGCGACGCCGCCCGCGCGGCCCGCGCCGACGGGTTCCTCGCGCTGCTCCCGTACGGCTACGCGACCCCGGTCGCCGACGCCCCGCTCTCCGGTGGCGAACGCCAACGTCTCGGACTGGCACGCGCGTTCGCCCACCCGGGCCGCCTGATGATCCTCGACGACGCGCTGTCCAGCCTCGACACCGTGACCGAGCACCACGTCCGGCGCGCGCTCGACGCCCGGGCCGGCCGCTGCACCCGGATCATCGTCGCCCACCGGCTGTCCTCGGCCGCGCGGGCGGACCAGGTCGCCTGGCTGGAGGACGGCCGGCTCCGCGCGACGGGCCGCCACGACGAGCTGTGGGCGGACCCGGACTACCGCGCGGTCTTCCGCACGGACGCAACCGCCGAGGGCACTGTTCCCGCGAGCCGTGCACCCCTGGCGCCGGTCGCAGGAGCGGAGGCCCGGTGAAGGGCGAGGAGGCCCGCCCCAGGCCCGCCGCGCAACCCGCGGCCCGCCCCCGGCGCGACGGCTCGCTGCGCCGGGTCGGCCGCGAGGCCCGGGCCTTCCTGCGGGTCCGCACCGGCGTGGTCCTGCGGCTGGCCGGCTGGTCCCTGCTGGAGTTCGCGCAGACCTTCCTCGGCGGGTTCGGGGTCGCCCGCGCGCTCGACGACGGCTTCCTGGCCGGACGCCCGCTCACCGGCCTCCTCTGGCTGGCCCTCGCCGCGATCGCCGTGCTGCCCTCCGTACCCGCCGCACGCGGCGTGTTCAGCCGGCTCGCGGACCTGGTGGAGCCGCTGCGCGACGGGCTGGTCCGGCGCGCCGTGTCCCGGGCGCTGTCCGGCGCGCTCGAACGCTCCGGCGACGTCAGCACCCGGTCCCTGTCGCAGGTCACCCATCAGAGTGAGATCGCCCGGGACGGCTGGGCCGGACTCGTCCTGACGCTGCGCTCGTTCGTGTTCACGGCCGCCGGGGCCGTCACCGGTCTACTGGCCCTCTCGCCCGCCCTCCTCCTGATCGTGCTGCCCCCGCTGCTCCTGGGGGCCGCCCTGTTCCTCGGCACCCTGCCGCCGATGGCCGCCCGCCAGCGCGACTACCTCGCCGCCGACGAGGCGTACGCCGCCCACGCCGGCCGGCTCGCCGTCTCCGTACGGGACATCGCCGCCGCCGGGGCCGCCGGGCGGACGGTGGCCGAGTCCCGGACCCTCGCCGGCGTGCAGCTCGCCGCCTCCCGTTCGCTGGCCCGCTGGTCGGCCGTACGGGTGCTGGCACTCGCCGTCTGCGGCCGGTTCCCACCGCTCCTGCTGCTCCTTGCGGCGCCCTGGCTGCTGCGGAACGGGCTCACCCCGGGCGCGCTGGTCGGCGCGCTGACCTATCTCACCCAGGCGCTCGCCCCCGCCGTCCAGGCCCTGATGACCATGCTGGGCACCGTCGGGGGCCGACTCGTCGTGGTCCTGGACCGGTTCACGGACGCGCCGCCCCCGCCCGCCGAGGACCCGCCGCCCGCCCGGGACGCCGCCCCGCCGCCGCGCGGAACCCCGGTCGCCGAACTCCACGAGGTCACCTTCGCGTACGGGCCCGGTGCCCAGCCCGTCCTGGACCGGCTCTCCCTGACCATCGCGGCGGGGGAGCACCTCGCCGTCGTCGGACCGAGCGGCAGCGGCAAGTCGACCCTGGCCGCCGTCCTCGCCGGGACCGAGCGGCCCACCGGGGGAGCGGTACGGTGGCAAGGGCGGCCGGCGCGCCCGGCCGACGCCACGTCCGTACGCGTTCTGCTGCCCCAGCACGCCTACGTGTTCAGCGGCTCGCTGCGGGACAACCTCCGCTACCTCCGCCCCGACGCCGGCGACCGGGAGATCGCGGCCATGGCGGACACACTCGGCCTGGACGCGCTGCTCTCCCGGCTCGGCTCCCTGGACGCGACGCTCGAACCGGACCGGCTCTCCCAGGGCGAACGGCAACTCATAGCCCTGGGCCGGGCCTACCTCGCCGCCCCGCCGCTGCTGATCCTCGACGAGGCCACCAGCCGGCTCGACCCGGCCGCCGAGACCCGCGCCGAGCTGGCGTTCGGGGCCCTGCCGGGAGCGCTGGTCGTCGTCGCCCACCGGCTCGGCTCGGCCCGCCGCGCCGGGCGGACCCTGGTGATGGACGGCCCGCGCACCCAGTGCGGCACCCCTGACGAGCTCCTGCGCTCCTGTGCCCTCTACCGGGATCTGTCCGGCCTCTGGAAACCGGAGGATCCGGAGGAGCCGCCGGGTCCGGAGGAGCCCGAGGAGGAACGCGGCCAGGAACGCGGCATCAGATCCACCCCGCCTCCTTCGCCCGCCTGATCGCGTCCAGCCGATTGCGCGCCCCGGACTTCCGTATGGCCGCGGCCAGGTAGTTGCGGACCGTCCCCGGCGTCAGGTGCAGTCGAGCGGCTATCCCGGCCACGGTGTCACCCCCTTCGGCCATCGAGAGCACGCTCAATTCCCGCGGTGATAACGGCATGTCGGCCACCTGCAAGAGGCTGAAGGCCAGCGACTCGTCGATATACCGTCCGCCGTCCGCCAGTTTGTGCATCACCTCGGACAGGTCGTCCACCGGGCGGTACTTGTCGATGTAGCCGAGCGCTCCCGCCTCGTACGCCCGCCGCAGACCGCGCGGCCGGTCGCTCCGGGTGAGCACGGCGAGCGGATACGGCCCACCGTCCGGTGCGGTCCTCGCCTTCACCTCGTCCAGGACGTCCAGTGTGCCCGGACAGTCGAGGTCGGTGAGGATCACGTCGGGGCCCGGCCCACTCAGCTCGGCCCGTATCGCACCGTGTTCGGCGGTGCGGACCTCTATTCCCCGTCCCGTGCCGAGGAGTGAGGCCAAAGATGCGCGCCACAGCGGCACGGTGTGGATCAACAGTACGGTTGTCATCGATCTGCCCTCAGCTTTTCTCTTCCGGCCCGACCGACGCGGAGTGCGACGGACTGAACGCATCCGGTGACGGGTTTCCAGTTGAGCGCATGGGCATTCGCGTTCGCCGACGAACGGGCTGAATAACGCCCCCGTTGGGCGCGGATGGGGGCGTTCGGATGCAAAACGGGAGCGCACATCGCCCACGGGCCCATCCGCCTCACCACCCGGGGCGTCCGGAGGGCAGGCGCAGGGCGGATTCCGCGGCTTTCCCCTCCGGACAGCCGGTTCAGTTCAGCAGGGCGCGCGCGGCATGAGCCTTGCGCCGGATGGTCTCGGCCGTCGTCGGTTCGATTCCGTCGAGGATCTCCGCGTATTCCTCCATCTCCGCCGCCCCGCGCAGGAATTCACCGCGCTGGACGAGGAGCTGGGCGCGCTCGTAGCGGAGCCTGGCCGGATGCGAGGGCAGGAGCAGCGACAGCTCCACCGCCCACAGGGCCACATCCGTGCGCTCGGGCCGGGCCGCCGCCCACGCCCGGACGTTGTTCAGGATCCGCAGCACGATCTCCAGCGGGCGTGCGGGCGTCATCATCGACGGCTCAAGGGCCGCCCCGCTCACCCCGGTGACCAGCAGCTCCGCACCCTGACCGGTCAGCGGCGCGCCCCCGGTGAACGGATCGGCCAGCACCAGGTGCTCCTGATCGCCGAAGCCGACCACGAAATGGCCCGGCAGCGCCACCCCGTACACCGGCGCGCCCGCCCGCCGGGCCACCTCGATCCAGACGACCGACAGCAGGATCGGCAGGCCCCGGCGGCGGCGCAGCACCTGCTGGAGCAGCGAGGAGTCCAGCCGCTGGTAGTCGGCCGGCGAGCCGCCGAATCCGCAGCGTTCGCCCAGCAGTTCGGCCAGGGCCGAGGCCCAGGCGGCGGGGGACCCGGAGCCGTGGGGCAGCAGGCCCGCCAGCCGGTCCAGCTCGATCTGCGCGGCATCGATGCCGTACGGGTCGGGGTCGGCCTCCCCCGGGGTCACCGCGCGGACTTCGGCCGGGCCCACCGGTCCGGCCTCCGCGCCCAGCAGCAGGCACAGGAGGGCGAGGTCCGGCCGCTCGGACCGGGCCTCCTCGGCGAACTGCCGCCGCCGCTCGGCCGTCCCGGAATCCAGCGCGCTCATATGCGACCCACGTCCCTGTCCCGGTGGTCCACGTCCCTGTGGCCCACGTTCCGGTGCCTCGCGTTCAGGTGGCCCGCGTCCCTATGACCCAGGTGCCCGTGGCCCGCGTTCCGGCGGCTCGCGTTCAGGTGGCCCGCGTCCCTATGGCCCGCGTCCCGGTGACCCACATCCGGGTGGCTCACGTCCCTGCGACCACCGTCCGGCGGTCCACCGCCTGGTCCCTCACGCCGAGCGGTAGTGGTGGTAGCGGTGGTGGGCCGCGAAGCCCATGCCGTCGTACAACGCCCGCGCCCCTTCATTGTCCTCCTCCACCTGGAGCCAGGCCGCCGAGGCGCCCTCGTCCAGCGCCCGGCGCGCGAGCGCGGTCATCACGGTGGTGGCGAGACCGCGCCGCCGCTGCTCCGGAGCGACCTCGACGGCCATGAACCCCGCCCACCGCCCGTCCACGACACACCGTCCGATCGCCGCGGGCGCGGCCGCCGGACCAGCGTCGGAAGTGCCCGGCGCTGCCGCGTCCCCCGGCACCGTGGCGAACCAGACCGAAGGGCCGCTGCCCAGCACCCGCAGCACGTGGGGGCCGGGGGTGGAGAAGCGCTGGTAGCGGGTGAGCCAGGCCGCGTCCGGCTCGCGGGTCAGGCGGACCGCCGACACGTCCGCCTCCAGGTCACCGACCGGCGCCAGCGCGGCGGTCAGCATCTGGGCCGAGACCTCGCGCCGCCAGCCGTGCCGCTCCAGCTCCGCGCACAGGATCTCCTGCGTGCCCTCGGCCCCGGTCGCCGTCTGGACGTACGCGGGCAGGCCCCGTTCCGCGTACCAGTCGCGGACCCGGCCGAGCGCCTCGTCGAGCGGCAGGCCCGGATCGCCGAGCGGAAGCACGGAGTTGGCGCGCCGGGTGAAGCCCCCGGCGGCGCGCAGCCGCCAGTCGCCCAGCGCTTCGCTCTCCACGGGCTGCCAGGCGCGCGCGGCGTGGACGGCCAGTTCCTCGAAGGAGGCGGCGGGGCCGCGCCGGCGGGCCGGGGCGGCGGGCACGACCTTGCCCGCCACCAGGGACGATTCCACGATGTGGACGGATTCGCCGCTCTTTCGTGTGATCGAGAGCACACCGTTGTCCCATGATGTGAGCACACCGACCGCGTCGGTGAATTCCGCGCCCGTGCCGTCACTGTCCGTCCGCCGTCGCACGGACACGCGTTTGCCCACGTCAGCGGGTGTGATGCGGACTTCCAGCCGTCCGCCGATGGTGAATTCCACAGCTCTGTCCGCCCCTCCTGTTCGGATCGTGCCAGAGAACGGAGATACTAGGTGCGGGCATCGACGACGCCGCGCTCCCGCGCGAGAGCCAACGCCCTACCGAGGAGGAACGACAGCGTGACCTACGTCATCGCGCAGCCTTGTGTCGACGTGAAGGACAAGGCCTGCATCGAAGAGTGCCCCGTCGACTGCATCTACGAGGGCCAGCGGTCCTTGTACATCCACCCGGACGAGTGCGTCGACTGCGGAGCCTGTGAGCCGGTCTGCCCGGTCGAGGCCATCTTCTACGAGGACGACACTCCGGAGGAGTGGAAGGACTACTACAAGGCGAACGTCGAGTTCTTCGACGACCTCGGCTCGCCGGGCGGTGCTTCCAAGCTCGGCCTCATCGAGCGCGACCACGCGTTCATCGCCGCACTGCCGCCGCAGAACCAGTAACCGGCGGCACCACGCGCGCAGCCCGGTCCCGTACGGCTTGTCACCGTGCGGGACCGAGGCGTTTCCCCGTACCGCCGGGGGTCTCACCGTGCGCCCGTTCCGCCGCCGCCCGTACGAGAACACCCGAGAAAGCAGAACGCCGTGTCCGCAGTCTCCTCCCGCCTCCCGGTCTTCCCCTGGGACAAGCTCGCGCCCTACAAGTCGACGGCCCAGGCCCACCCGGACGGCATCGTGGACCTGTCCGTCGGCACCCCGGTCGACCCGGTACCCGAGCTGGTCCGGCGGGCGCTGGTCGCCGCGGCGGACAGCCCCGGCTATCCGACGGTGTGGGGCACCGAGGCCCTGCGGGACGCGCTCACCGGCTGGGTGGAGCGCCGCCTCGGCGCGGCCGGCGTGACCCACGCCAACGTGCTGCCCGTCGTCGGTTCCAAGGAGCTGGTGGCCTGGCTGCCGACGCAGCTCGGGCTCGGCGCGGGCGACAAGGTGGCCTACCCCCGGCTCGCCTACCCGACGTACGAGGTCGGCGCCCGGCTCTGCGGCGCGGAGCCCGTCGTCTACGACGACCCGACCGAGCTGGACCCGGCGGGGCTGAAGCTGCTCTGGCTCAACTCGCCGTCCAACCCGACCGGGAAGGTGCTGCCCAAGGACGAGCTGACCCGGATCGTCGCCTGGGCGCGCGAGCACGGCGTGCTGGTCTTCAGCGACGAGTGCTACCTGGAGCTGGGCTGGGACGCCGAGCCGGTCTCGGTACTCCACCCGGACGTCTGCGGCGGTCACTACGA
Organism: Streptomyces sp. NPDC048142; assembly: GCF_043202835.1. Lineage (NCBI taxonomy): Bacteria > Bacillati > Actinomycetota > Actinomycetes > Kitasatosporales > Streptomycetaceae > Streptomyces > Streptomyces sp. NPDC048142. The sequence goes on along the minus strand of NZ_JBIDBC010000021.1, from coordinate 95,929 downwards.
CGGCATCGTGGCGGTCCATTCGCTCTCCAAGCGCTCCAACCTGGCCGGATACCGGGCCGCCTTCATCGCGGGCGACGCGGCCGTCCTCGGCGAGCTGCTGCTGATCCGCAAGCACGGCGGGATGATGACGCCCGCCCCTGTCCAGGCCGCCGCCGTCGCCGCCCTCGGTGACGACGTGCACGTGTCCGAGCAGCGCTCCCGTTACGCGGACCGGCGCCTCGCCCTGCGCGCGGCCCTGGAGGCGCACGGCTTCCGGATCGAGCACAGCGAGGCGAGCCTCTACCTGTGGGCGACCCGCGACGAGCCGTGCTGGGAGACCGTGGCGTACCTCGCGGAGCGGGGCATCCTGGTGGCGCCCGGCGACTTCTACGGCCCGGCGGGCGCGAGCTTCGTCCGGGTGGCGTTCACCGCGACCGACGAGCGGGTGGCGGCGGCGGTCAAGCGCCTGTCCTGACCGGGGTCGCCGCCGCGGGCGGCGGAAACGCGCCGAGGGCCTCGGGAGTGCGCACTCCCGAGGCCCTCGGCGCGTTCCTGGTGCGGGCGGGTGGATCAGCCGCCGATCGGCAGGCCGCCCAGCGGCAGACCGCCCTTGGTGAGGGCGTCGGTGGGCAGGCCGCCGCCGAGCGCGTCCGTGGGCAGACCGCCCTGGGTGAGGGCGTCGGTGGGCAGACCACCACCGGCTGCGTCGGTCACACCCCCCACGGCCTGGCCCGCGTTGCCCGCGGCCTGGCCGACGGTCTCCTGGGCGGCCGGGACGGCCACCGCGGCGGACTTGCCGAGGGTCTGGCCCGCGGCGGGAACCGCCGTGCCGACGAGCCGGCCGCCGGTCTCGCCTGCCGCCTTGGTGCCCTGCTGGGCGGCGCTGTCCACGGTGGCGCCGAGACCCGCACCGTCCAGCGCGGTCAGACCGCCCAGGTCCGGGGTCGCCGGGAGATCTGCGGCGCTCGCGGCGCCGGCCGCACCGACCACGGGGGCCGCGCCTGCGGCGATCAGCAGCGCGGCACGAGCGATCCGACGGGTCAGGGGGAGGGACATGATGCTCCTTCAGCGGGTTGTGCGCGAATCTGTCTGTCCGGTGATCGGACGCACTGATCAACCGCTTCGGGGGAGGGGAAGGTTGCGGTGGGCAAAGGTAAAGACTGAGTAATGGGTCCGATTATCCGCAGCGGAAGAACCCGGGCAAACAATCCATACCGCCGAAGCCCGATGAACCGTCACTTCCCCTGGGCCACAAGGGAATCGGAGCAGGCCCACAAGGTTGTGGGAAGTCGCGCGGAAAAGGTCCGGAGCCCTGGCTGCCAGGGTCCGAACGGGTGACGGGCCGTACTACTGAGCGACCTTGATCCTGACCGCCGCCGTGTCCGTTTCCGTACCCTTCGAGCGTTCCGTCCGCCAGCCCGTACCGGCGTCCCAGACCCGGTTCGCGTAGCTCACGCGCTCGATCCGCAGCGCCTCGGACTGCGCCACGGCCCAGTGCGCCAGCTCCCAGCCGCGTCGCGGCGAGGCCTTGTCCTCGGCCCGTTCCGCGGTCGCCGGGACGGGCACCGACACGGTCGAGGCGGCGGACGAGCCCGCGGCCACCGCGTCGGGCAGCACGTCCTCGCCGAAGGCGCGCACCAGCTCGGCCCGCACCCGCGAGGCGTCCCCGGGACCGTCCGCCGTGGCCGTCGACGGGGTGCAGTTCAGCGCGGCGGGACTGCGCCCCGTCAGCGCGGCGGCCAGCAGCGCGGCGTCCGGCTCGTGCTTCGCGTACGCCTGCGGGAAACCACTGCGCTGCACGCGCTGCGCGGCCACGGTCAGCGGCAGCCGCGAGTAGCCCGGGACCTCGGCGAGATGGTCGTAGAACTCGCCGGAGGAGTAGACGGGGTCCATGAGCTGCGCGGGCGTGCCCCAGCCCTGCGAGGGGCGCTGCTGGAACAGCCCCAGCGAGTCCCGGTCCCCGTAGTCGATATTGCGGAGCGTGGACTCCTGGAGCGCGGTGGCCAGCGCGATCGTCACCGCCCGCTCGGGCATGCCCCGGGTGGTGCCGACCGCGGAGATCGTCGCCGCGTTCACCGCCTGGGCCAGGCTCATCTCGTACGTGTGCGATGTACCGCCGTCCTCTTCGGTGGCCTCGACGACGCAGCGGGGCCGGTTCTTCGAGCCGGAGGAGTCGTACTGCACGGCCAGATAGCCGCCCAGGGCCGCGAGCACGGCGAAGGCAGCCGCGAATCGGACGATGCGGCTGCGGCGGGCGGGGCTGGCTGTCCGGGGCACGGGCCCACCGTACTGGAGGGCCCGGCCGGGGCCGATACCCCTGTCGCTTAGGGTCGGGTCCATGGCCGACAGCACCCTTGACCTCACCCTGGACGGACCGGCGCTCACCGCCCGGCTCGTCGACTTCCCCTCGGTCAGCGGGGAGGAGAAGGCCCTCGCCGACGCGGTCGAATCGGCCCTGCGCGCCCTGCCGCACCTCACCGTCGACCGCCACGGCAACAACGTCGTCGCCCGCACGGACCTGGGCCGCGCCGAACGTGTCGTCCTCGCCGGGCACATCGACACCGTGCCGATCGCCGACAACGTCCCCTCCCGCCTCGACGGCAACGGGATCCTCTGGGGCTGCGGGACCTCCGACATGAAGTCCGGCGTCGCCGTCCAGCTCCGGATCGCCGCGACGGTCCCCGAGCCCAACCGCGACCTGACCTTCATCTTCTACGACAACGAAGAGGTCGCCGCGCACCTCAACGGGCTCGGCCACATCGCCGACGCCCACCCCGAGTGGCTCGCCGGAGACTTCGCCGTCCTCCTGGAGCCCTCCGACGGCGAGGTCGAGGGCGGCTGCCAGGGCACGCTGCGGGTCCACCTGCGGACGACGGGGGAGAGGGCCCACTCCGCACGCGGCTGGCGGGGCTCCAACGCCGTCCACGCCGCCGCCCCGGTCCTGGCGAGGCTCGCCGCGTACGAGCCCCGCCGCCCGGTCATCGACGGCCTCGAATACCGCGAGGGGCTCAACGCCGTCGGCATCGAGGGCGGCGTCGCCACCAACGTCATCCCGGACGCCTGCACCGTCGTCGTCAACTACCGCTACGCCCCCGACCGCACCGAGGAGGAGGCGGTCGCCCACGTCCGCGAGGTCTTCGCCGGCTGCGGGGTGGCGGAATTCGTCGTCGACGACCACTCCGGCGCGGCCATGCCCGGCCTCTCGCACCCCGCCGCCCAGGCGTTCATGGCCGCCGTCGGCGGCACCGCCCGCCCCAAGTTCGGCTGGACCGACGTCTCCCGCTTCGGCGCGCTCGGCGTGCCCGCGGTGAACTACGGGCCGGGCGACCCGATGTACGCCCACAAGCGCGACGAGCACGTGGCCGTCGAGAGGATCACCCACTGCGAGGACCGGCTGCGCTCCTGGCTGACCACCTGACGCACGGCATTCCCCCGTACGTAACCTCCGCCGATCTACGCTGGCCGCACGCAGTACGACACGACCCAGCACGACGCGGGTCGGTGGAGGGAGCGGAACATGGGCAACGCCGAGGACGCACGGATCCCTGAGGGTGCGGAAGTTCCCGAGGGCGCGGTCAGCCCCGAGGAAAAGTGGCTGGGCCCGGTCCTGCGCCGAAGGGAGCAGGTCCAGCCCGGCACGACCGACCAGCGGCTGCTGGACTCCGAGGGTGATTCCGAGTGGGTGCACACCGACCCCTGGCGGGTGATGCGCATCCAGTCGGAGTTCGTCGAGGGCTTCGGCGCACTCGCCGAACTGCCGAGCGCGATCAGCGTCTTCGGCTCGGCCCGCACCCCGGCCGGCTCGCCGGAGTACGAGGCCGGGGTGGCGATCGGCAAGGCGCTGGTCGACGCGGGCTTCGCGGTGATCACCGGCGGCGGTCCGGGCGCGATGGAGGCCGCCAACAAGGGCGCCCGGGAGGCGAAGGGCGTCTCGGTCGGCCTCGGCATCGAGCTGCCCTTCGAGTCGGGCCTCAACCCGCACGTCGACATCGGCGTCAACTTCCGCTACTTCTTCGTCCGCAAGACGATGTTCGTGAAGTACGCCCAGGGCTTCGTGGTCCTGCCCGGCGGCCTCGGCACCCTGGACGAACTCTTCGAGGCGCTGACCCTCGTCCAGACCGGCAAGGTCACCCGCTTCCCGATCGTCCTGTTCGGCACCGCCTACTGGGGCGGCCTGATCGACTGGCTGCGCGACACGGTGGTGGCCCAGGGCAAGGCGTCGGAGAAGGACCTGATGCTCTTCCACGTGACGGACGACGTGGAAGAAGCGGTGACGCTGGTCACGAAGGAGGTCGGGCGGTGAACGGCTGAGCCTGCCCGGCAGAACCGAGCCCGTCCGGTAAAACTGAGCGCGTTCGGCAGAGCCGAGCCCGTCCGGCGCTTGAGGACATCTTTCAGCCCCTCCGGCGCTTGAGGAGCGGGGTCCAGGGGCAGCGGCCCCGGGCCCCGCCGGGCAGGCGCTAGGCGCCAGGCCCTACGCCAGCCCCCTCCGTGCCACGGCCGGAGGCCGATGTCCGGCAATCGACGCCACCATGTCCAGCACCTGCCGTGTCTCCGCCACCTCATGCACCCGGTACACCTGCGCCCCCAGCCACGCCGATACCGCCGTCGTCGCCAGCGTGCCGATCACCCGCTCCTTCACCGGCCGGTCCAGCGTCTCCCCGACGAAGTCCTTGTTGGACAGGGACACCAGCACCGGCCACCCGGTCTCCGTCATCTCGCCGAGCCGCCGCGTCGCCTCCAGCGAGTGCCGGGTGTTCTTCCCGAAGTCGTGACCCGGATCGATCATGATCCCGTCCGGCCGCACCCCGAGCTCCACCGCCCGCTCGGCCAGCCCCACCGTCACCCGCAGGATGTCCGCCATCACGTCCTCGTACGCGATCCGGTGCGGCCGGGTCCGCGGCTCCGAGCCGCCCGCGTGCGTGCACACCAGACCCGCCCCGTACCGCGCTGCGACCTCCGCCAGCTTCGGGTCCACCCCGCCCCACGCGTCGTTCAGCAGGTCCGCCCCGGCCTCGCAGACCGCCTCGCCCACGTCGTGCCGCCAGGTGTCCACGCTGATCACCACGTCCGGGTGGCGGCGGCGGACCTCGGCGACGAACCCGACCGTGCGGTGCGCCTCCTCCCCGGCGCTCACCTCCTCGCCGGGGCCCGCCTTCACCCCGCCGATGTCGATGATCGCGGCGCCATCGGCCACCGCCTGCTCGACCCGGGCGAGCGCCGGCCCATCCCCGAAGGTGGCGCCCTGGTCGTAGAAGGAGTCCGGGGTCCGGTTCACGATCGCCATGATCACCGGCTCGTGCGGACCGAACTCCCGCCGCCCCAGCCTGAGTGCACCGCTTCGCATCCCGTGTTTCCTCCTCAGTAGCCCGCCTGCGACCCTAACGGTCGGCCCGATCGGTCAGTGCCGCATGGCACGATCGGAGCCGGACGAGGTTTCCGCCCCCGGGGAGATGCGCGTGTTCTGGTTCTTGCTGCTCACGATGGTCGTGGTCGTCACCGCGGTCACCCTCGCGGTGGTCGGCGGCGGGGGCAGCGCCGTGCTCCGGGATGTTCCGCCCGAGCGGTTCATTGACCCGCTGCCCGCGACCCGCCCGGTCGGCCGGGCGGACGTCGAGGCGCTGCGCCTGCCGATGGCCCCCCGCGGCTACCGGATGGCGGACGTCGACGAGGCGCTGTCCCGGCTCGGCGCCGAGCTGGCCGAGCGCGACGCCCGGATCGCGGAGCTGGAATCCAGCCTGGCCGGGGCACAGGCGGCCGCGTTGACGAAGAGCACCGACCTCTTCGAGCAGCCGGGCGACCGGCCCGCCGGGCCGGGCGACCAGCAGACCGGCGGCCCCGGCCGCACCGAGGAGGACGGGCGATGAGCGGCGGAGCCCTGGCCGCCCCCGACGGCGGGCTGCGCTGCCCGTGGGGCCTGTCCACCGAGGACTACCTCGACTACCACGACACCGAGTGGGGCCGGGCGGTCCACGGGGACGACGCCCTGTTCGAACGGCTCTGCCTGGAGGCCTTCCAGTCCGGGCTCTCCTGGCTCACGATCCTGCGCCGCCGCGAGACCTTCCGTACCGCGTTCGAGGGATTCCGGATCGAGGCGGTCGCGAAGTTCACCGACACCGACCGGGAGCGGCTCCTGGCCGACCCGGGGATCATCCGCAACAAGGCCAAGGTCGACGCGACCCTCGCCAACGCGAAGGTGCTCGCCGACTGGCCGGCCGGGGAGCTGGACGAGCTGATCTGGTCCTACGCCCCCGACCCGGCCGGCCGGCCCGTCCCGCGCACGCTGTCGGACGTTCCGGCCGTCACGCCGGAGTCCACCGCGCTCGCCAAGGAGCTGAAGAAGCGCTCGATCCGCTTCGTCGGCCCCACCACCGCCTACGCACTGATGCAGGCCTGCGGACTGGTCGACGACCACCTCGCGGACTGCGTGGCGCGCGGCGGCGGCAGCCCACCGCGCTGAGCCGGGGCTACTTCCCGAGGTAGACGGGCTTCTCCTTGGCCAGGAACGCCTCCACCGCGATGGTGTGGTCCTGCGACGCGCCCGCCCGGGTCTGGAGTTCGTCCTCCTTCTCCAGCGCCTCGGCGAGCGTGTGCCCGGCGCCGTACGCCATCGACTCCTTCAGCGCCGCGTACGCCACCGTGGGGCCGTCGGCGAGGGTACGGGCGACCTCGGCCGCCTGCTCGGCCAGCTCGGCCGCCGGGACGACACGGTTGACGAGACCCAGCTCCAAGGCGTCCTGCGCGGAGACCGAACGCGGGAAGAACAGCAGATCGGCGGCGCGGCTCGGCCCGATCAGCCGGGGCAGGGTCCAGGACACGCCCGAGTCGGCGCTGAGGGCGACGCCCGCGAACGAGGTGTTGAAGGAAGCGGTGTCGGCGACCACCCGGTAGTCGGCCGCCAGGGCGAAACCGAACCCGGCCCCGGCCGCGACGCCGTTCACCCCGGCGACGACCGGCTTCGCCATCTCGGTGATCGCCCGGACGATCGGGTTGTAGTGCTCCCGCACCGTGCTCAGCGCGTTGCCGCTGCCCGCCTCGCGGGTGGCCGTGAGCGAGGCGACGTGCTCCTTGAGGTCCTGGCCGACGCAGAAGGCGCGCCCGGTGGCCGTGAGCAGCACCGCCCGGACGTCCGTGTCCGCCGACGCCTCCAGCAGCGCGTCCCGCAGCGCGACCTTCGCCGCGGTGTTCATGGCGTTCATCGCGCCGGGTCGGTTGATCGTGATCGTCGCGAGACCCTCGCTCACGTCGTACAGGACGGTGTTCGCCGGCTCGTCGGCCATTTCCGGTATCCCCTCGCTGCTCGGGCATCGTTGCCACTGGAGGCAAGCATGGCCGATGCGGGGATGGGCAGAGATGTGACCTGCGTCTAACAATTGGCTCTCACCTGGAGGTCCGGGGCGGCGCAGTATCGCAGCCGGATCGCCGAATTGGGTGGTTTTGAGAGAGCGCGTTGCGCAAGCGATGCAGACCGATGTTGGTCATCCGGGTCATTGATGCGGGATAATGGCGAAGAAGCAATGTGTTCGATGCCGGTGAGGCAGCGCCTGTCATGGGGCCGCCGGTTGCGATGAGCTGGTTTCAGGAAGGGGAACGAGCATGGCGGCCATGAAGCCGCGGACGGGCGACGGCCCGCTCGAGGTGACAAAGGAGGGGCGGGGCATCGTCATGCGCGTTCCGCTCGAAGGCGGCGGTCGGCTTGTTGTCGAGCTGACTCCGGACGAGGCCGATGCCCTCGGCGACGCGCTGAAGAAGGTCGTCGGCTGACGCGGAACGCCCATCACCTTCACCACTGCCCGGTACGGAATCCGTACCGGGCAGTGGTGCGTCCTGATGAGGAAGCCGAGGACCCGAAGCCGAGGATCCACGGTGCTCAGCCGCGCCGGACCGCGCAGAGCAGGCCGTCGCCGACCGGCAGCAGGGCCGACATCAGCTCCTGGCTCTCGCGCACCGCCCGCAGCAGCTCCCGCAGCCGCAGCACCTCGGCCGGCTGGGCCGCGGAGTCGACGGTACGGCCGTCCGCGAAGACGCCCTCGAAGCAGACCAGGCCGCCGGGCCGCAGCAGGCGCAACGATTCAGCGAGCACATCGAGGCTCTCCAGCCGGTCGCCGTCGCAGAAGACGAGGTCGTAACCGCCGTCCGCGAGCCGGGGCAGGACGTCCAGGGCGCGGCCGGGGATGAACCGGGCCCGGTTGGTGGCGAAGCCCGCCTCGCGGAACGCCTCCCGGGCGAACTGCTGACGCTCGGGCTCGGGGTCCACCGTGGTCAGGACCCCGTCCCGCCGCATTCCGTGCAGAAGATACATGCCGGACACGCCGGTGCCCGTGCCGATCTCCGCCACCGCTTTGGCGTCCGCGGCGGCGGCCAGCAGGCGCAGAGCGGCGCCGGTGCCCGGTGACACCGAGCGAAGCCCCAGCTCGCGAGCCCGCTCCCGGGCCCCGTGCAGTGCTTCGTCCTCGGCGACAAAGGCGTCGGCGAACGCCCAGCTCGTCTGCCGGTTGGCGGTAATGACCCTCTCCTGTCCCCGTAGTTGGCGCAACGGTGACTGTATCCGCTGGACCCGGGAACCCGCAGATGGGACCGGGCGTTGTGCAAGCAGTGGGGAAAGCGCAGCGACCGGGTCCGCGGATCGGACCGGCGAGCTGCGGGGAAGTCCCGGGTGACGCCCGGCCCCATCAGGGAAAAGGCTTATCCGGAGCTAACGGGCGAGGTGGCTATGGTAGGGGCTCCACTGGACTCCACCAGAGCCGATAGGGGAGGTGCGGCTGCGCCTGTGGACCGGGGCGGGGTGCTGCGGCGCCTGCTCAGGTCGGCCGGTGAGCCGAAATCCGTGACCAACATTGCTGACCGTTCTTCCGAAGACTCCGCACCGACCGCGACCTTCGCCTCTGATGCGGACTCTCAGGCGTGGACCCCGCCCTCATGGGAAGAGATCGTCAGCACGCACAGCAGCCGCGTGTACCGCCTCGCCTACCGGCTGACGGGAAACCAGCATGACGCCGAGGATCTGACCCAGGAGGTCTTCGTCCGGGTGTTCCGCTCGCTGTCGACGTACACGCCCGGCACCTTCGAGGGCTGGCTGCACCGCATCACGACCAATCTCTTCCTGGACATGGTCCGGCGCAAGCAGCGCATCCGGTTCGACTCGCTCGGCGACGACGCGGCCGAGCGACTGCCCAGCCGCGAGCCGTCCCCGCAGCAGGTCTTCAACGACACCCACTTCGACGCCGACGTGCAGCAGGCGCTGGACACCCTCGCGCCCGAGTTCCGTGCGGCCGTGGTCCTCTGTGACATCGAGGGCCTCAGCTACGAGGAGATCGCCGCGACCCTCGGGGTGAAGCTCGGCACCGTCCGCAGCCGTATCCACCGCGGCCGCTCGCACCTGCGCAAGGCGCTCAAGCACCGTTCGCCCGAGGCCCGCGCCGAGCAGCGCTCCCTGGCGGACGCGGTCCTGGCGGGGGAGGGCGGAACGGCGTGAGCGACACCGGACCCACCCCCGCGGAAGCGCACCTGGGGGACCGCCTCGCCGCGCTGGTCGACGGCGAGCTGAAACACGACGCCCGCGATCGGGTCCTGGCCCACCTGGCGACCTGCGCCAGGTGCAAGGCCGAGGCCGATGCCCAGCGCCGCCTCAAGAGCGCCTTCGCCATGTCCGCCTCACCGTCGCCCTCCGAGGGGTTCCTGGCCCGCCTGCAGGGCCTTCCCGGCGGTCCTGGCGGCGACGACGCCGGCTCCGGCGGACCGTTCGGCGGCCGGGGAGCCTTCGCCGACGAGTTCTTCCCCGCGCTGCGTCCCTCCGGCGGCAGCACCCGCGCCGACACCGCGCGCTCCCCCCTGGACGGCTTCGGATATCTCCCCGCCACCCACGGCTCCACCGCCGTGCTGCCCGGCGGCTCCGCGGCCGGTTCGGTCTTCCGGATACACGAGGTGGCCCGCGACGCGGACCGCTCGCCCTGGCGCGGGCGGCGCTTCGCGTTCGCCGCGGCCAGCGCCGTCTCCCTCGCGGCCATCGCGCTGGGCGGCACGCTGCCGCTGGACTCCGGCCCCGAATCCTCCCTGCGCGCCGAGGGCGCCGGGAACAACGTCACCCCGCTCGACGCCCGGACCCGCGCCGAGAACGGCACCGAAGCGGTCAGCCGCCGGGGCGGCGGCGCCCTCGCGGTGACCGGCGAGGGCCGGGCGGCCGGGCAGCCCGGATCCGGCACGGCCCCCACCGCGACGAACGGGATGCCGCGGTCGCTCACCGGGGCGACCCCGGTGGCTCCGGTTCTCACTCCTCCGGTGGACAAGGAGGGGTCGTCGAACGTTCCGACGCTGTTCGGCGTCCCGCCCTCGGGCGCACACCCGTTCACGCTCCCCGCGCTGAACGTGTCCGTGTCGCCGCTGATACGTCCGACCATGTCCGGCGCCCCGCTGCCGGCGGCGGCGCTCGGCAGCGGTGCGGTGCCGAGGACGAACCCTTCCGCGGTCACCCCGGGGCCGCCCCCGGGCTCGCCCGCCAACGATCTGGCGAGCCCGCTTTCCCCCCGGCCCTGACCGGACCCTGCGCGACGGTTCGTAAACCTGGTTGAATTCCGGTGAGGGACGCCTCTGTGGGGCGTGCAGAGGCCAGTTGCGGGGAGAGCATGGACGACGGGAAGCCCACCGGGCCGCAGGCGAAGTGGTGGAGCCGCCCCGCGGCGGACGGCACGGGGCGGGAGCCAGGCGCCGCCGACCGGGGGGACGACGCCCGGCCGCCTGCGCCCGCACCGGCCCTGCCGGACGTTCCGGCCACCGAGGACCGCGAGCCGGCCGCCCCGGACACGGCCCAGGCCCCGGCCCAGGCCCCTGACCCGGCCCTGACCGCGGCTCAGCCTTCCGACAGCTCCGACAGCTCCGACAGCTCCGACAGCTCCGACAGCTCCGGTCGGCCGGACGAGCACGGCGGCCGGGAGGTCCCGGGTCCCCGCCCGTCCGGGTCCCCGCTGCACGAGCCCGACGAGTACGGCACCCCGCCCTACGGCGGCCCCGGCCCCTGGGCGCCCGCCCCGCCGGTGCAGCGGCCGACCCCGGCCCACGGCACCGCCGTACCCCCGGGGGCCGCGGGACCGGCCCCGCAGTACGCCGCGACGAACGGCGCCGGCATCCCGGCCCCGGCCCCGGCGTCCACCCCGGCACCGCAGCCCGCGCCCGGCGACGGGTTCACGCCCCCGCCCGCCCAGCCCGGCGACGCCTTCGCATCCCCGCAGCCCGCGCCCGCAGACGCGTTCACGCCCCCGCCCCCGCACTCCCAGCCCCAAGCACCTGCCCAGCAGCACACGCAGTGGCTCCAGTACGACCCGTGGGGTGCTCCGGGGCAGCCGCTGTCCCGGCCGGGACCCCCCGAGGGCGTCGAGTCCGGCCGTGGGAAGAAGCGCCGGGGCGGGGCTTTCATGGGGGTGCTCCTGCTGGCCCTGGTGGCCAGCGGCATCGGCGGCGGAGTCGGCGCGTACATCGAGCGCAACGGCGGGCTGACCACCGTCGAGCTGCCGCAGGCGGGCCGCGACAACGGCGACCGGGCCCCCGAGAGCGTCGCGGGCATCGCCGCCAGCGCCCTGCCCAGCGTGGTCACCCTGCACGTCAGCGGCACCGCCGAGTCCGGCACGGGCACCGGCTTCGTCCTCGACGGCCAGGGCCACATCCTCACCAACAACCACGTCGTCGCCCCGGCCGGGTCCAGCGGCGACATCACCGTGACGTTCAGCAGCGGCGAGACGGCGTCCGCGGAGCTCGTCGGCAAGGACAGCGGCTACGACCTCGCGGTCGTCCGGGTCCGCGGGGTATCCGGACTCAAGCCCCTGCCCCTGGGCAACTCCGACAACGTCCAGGTCGGCGACCCGGTGGTGGCCATCGGCGCCCCCTTCGACCTGTCCAACACGGTGACCTCGGGCATCATCAGCGCCAAGCAGCGGCCGATCACCGCGGGCGGCGAGAAGGGCGACGGCAGCGACATCAGCTACGTCGACGCCCTCCAGACCGACGCCCCGATCAACCCGGGCAACTCCGGCGGACCACTGGTCGACACCCAGGCCCATGTCATCGGCATCAACAGCGCCATCCGCGCGGCCGACAGCGGCCGGGGCCCCGAGGCGGGCGGCCAGTCCGGCTCGATCGGCCTCGGTTTCGCGATACCCATCAACCAGGGCAAGCGAGTCGCCGAGGAGCTGATCAGCACCGGCAAGGCCACCCACCCGGTCATCGGCGTCACGCTGGACATGAAGTACACCGGCGACGGGGCCAAGGTCGGCGCGAAGGGCGCCGACGGCACTCCCGCCGTCGCGAAGGACGGCCCCGCGGCCAAGGCGGGCATCAGGTCCGGCGACGTCATCACCCAGGTCGAGGGCCAGCGCGTGCACAGCGGCGAGGAGCTGATCGTGAAGATCCGGGCCCACCGGCCCGGCGACGACCTCGACCTCAAGCTGACCCGCGGCGGCAAGGAACAGACCGTGACCCTGACGCTCGGCTCGGCGAGCGGCAGCTGAGGGAAGTCGTCGCACGACCGTCCGCCCGGCGGCCACCGCGAGGTACCGCCCGGACACCTTCGACAGGTACCTTTGAGCGGTCCGGGCAGCTGGGGGACCCGGGCCGCGATCGCACGGAGAACACGCGGAGAACACGAGGAGCAGCAAGGTGTTCAATGACATAGGCGCACTGGAGCTGTTGACGCTCGGGGTGCTGGCCGTGCTGGTCTTCGGCCCCGACAAGCTGCCCAAGCTGATCCAGGACGTCACGCGCACCGTCCGTAAGATCCGCGAGTTCTCGGACAGCGCCAAGGAAGACATCCGCTCCGAGCTGGGCCCGCAGTTCAAGGACTTCGAGTTCGAGGACCTCAACCCCAAGACGTTCGTCCGCAAGCAGCTGATGGACGGCAACGACGACCTGGGGCTGAAGGAGATCCGCGAGAGCTTCGATCTGCGCAAGGAGATGGCCGACGTCACCGACGCGGTCAACGGGCGCACCCCGGCCGCGTCCGATACCGCCAACGGTGCGGCGAACGGCTCGGCGGGCGCGTCGGCGGACGGTTCCACCACCAGCCTCACCAAGACCGGCGACACCGCTCCTGACCTGCTGAAGAAGACTCCGCCGCCGGATCGGCCCGAGCGCCCGCCGTTCGACGCAGACGCCACCTGACCCCGGTCAATCCCGACTCGTCCGGACGGTATGGCTATTCTCCATCTGTCCGGTTGCGAGGACGCCCAAGCCCGCGGGGGGCGGGCCGCTCCGGATCATGACTGATCGAGGAGGCGGCCGCGCAGATGGAGACGACGAGTCGGATTGATACGGACGGTGTACCGGGCACGGCCACGGCGGAGGAGGTGCCGGCGGCCCGGCGTACCGTCGACGGCTACCTGGAAGCTACCTTCCCCTGGTACGGGCTGGACGAGGCCTTCACCGGCCCGCGCTGGCTGATGCAGGTCGGCACCGCCGCGGACGGCACGGTGCAGCACGGTGCGACGGGCCACGGTGACGAGCCGTCGGTGAAGTCGGACGGCTCCGCCGACAAGGAGCGGTTCGCGGCGGTGATCACCGTGGCCGCGAGCCCGGTGAGACGCAGCGGTGACGGTACGGGCGTGCTGGACGCCACCACGGTGTCCTCGGCGGCCTGGCTCGCGGGCTCCGGGCTGCTGGCGTACACTTGGCCGCCGCAGATGGACCACTCCCTGCGCGACGACTGGCTGGACCAGCAGACCGAGACGGCGTTCACCCTCGCCGACGACCTCGGCAGCGCACCCTGGTCGACGCTCTCCCTGCCGGTGGACGGGGTGCCGGTGGAGTTCCACTACCGCGAGTCCGAGTTCGGCTGGGTGCTCGCCGGATCCGCACACGAGGGCGTGCACATCGGGGCGTACGGGCGAGGGATGAGCGCCTACGGGCTCGGCTTCGCGGCCATCGAGGACATCGCCACGTACACATAGGGCCGGTAGCGCGAGGAACGCCGGGCGGACCGGGAAAGCCCGGCCCGCCCGGCGTCCGTGTGCGGGGTGTCAGAACTTGTTGCGCGGGGTGATCCCCAGGGACATGCCCGACAGGCCGCGCTGACGGCCGCCCAGCTTCTCCGCGATCGAGCGCAGCGCGCTGCCGGCCGGGGAGTCGGGGTCGGACAGGACCACCGGCTTGCCCTCGTCGCCGCCCTCACGCAGCCGTACGTCGATCGGGATCGAGCCGAGCACCGGCACCTCGGCGCCGACCGTGCGCGTCAGCCCCTCGGCGACCCGCGCGCCGCCGCCCGAGCCGAACACGTCGACCATCTCGTCGCAGTGCGGGCACGGCATGCCCGACATGTTCTCCACCACGCCGACGATCTTCTGGTGGGTCTGCACGGCGATCGAGCCGGCCCGCTCGGCCACCTCGGCAGCCGCCTGCTGCGGGGTCGTGACGACCAGGATCTCCGCGTTCGGCACGAGCTGCGCCACCGAGATCGCGATGTCGCCGGTGCCCGGCGGCAGGTCGAGCAGCAGGACGTCCAGGTCGCCCCAGTACACATCGGCGAGGAACTGCTGGAGCGCCCGGTGCAGCATCGGACCGCGCCAGACCACGGGCGCGTTGCCCGGGGTGAACATGCCGATGGAGATGACCTTCACACCGTGTGCGGACGGCGGCATGATCATGTTCTCGACCTGGGTGGGCTTGCCGTCCGCGCCGAGCATCCGGGGCACGCTGTGCCCGTAGATGTCCGCGTCCACGACACCGACCTTCAGCCCGTCGGCCGCCATCGCCGCGGCGAGGTTCACCGTCACCGAGGACTTGCCGACGCCGCCCTTGCCGGAGGCGACCGCGTACACCCGGGTCAGCGAGCCGGGCTGGGCGAAGGGCACCTCCCGCTCGGCGGTGCCGCCGCGCAGCGAGCTCGCCAGGTCCTTGCGCTGTTCGTCGCTCATGACGTCGAGGGTCACCTCGACCCGCGAGACGCCCTCGACCAGGGCGACCGCCTCGGTCACGTTCCGGGTGATCGTCTCGCGCATCGGACAGCCGGAAACCGTGAGATACACCGTGACAGCCACTACACCGTCAGGATCGATCTCGACCGATTTCACCATGCCCAGCTCGGTGATCGGGCGGTGGATCTCCGGGTCGTTCACTGTCGACAGTGCCTCAAGCACCGCGTCTTCCGTAGCCATACCGACGATGTTACGGCGCTGGGGCCTACGGGCGGGTAGCCCCTCAGCGGTCGCCTTCGTCACTCTCGGATGTGAGGAGGATCTGCCGGTCCTCCATGTCCCTCACCAGGTCCTGGAGCTCCGAGCGGATCCAGTCGCGGGTGGCGACCTCGCCGAGGCCCATCCGCAGCGCCGCGATCTCCCGGCTGAGGTACTCGGTGTCGGCGATGGAGCGCTCGTTCTGCTTGCGGTCCTGCTCGTGGGTGACCCGGTCCCGGTCGTCCTGCCGGTTCTGGGCGAGCAGGATCAGCGGGGCCGCGTACGAGGCCTGGAGCGAGAGCATCAGCGTCAGGAAGATGAACGGGTACTCGTCCCACCGCAGCCCCTTGGGCGCGTAGATGTTCCACGCCACCCAGACGATGACGATCAACGTCATCCAGACGATGAACCGTCCGGTCCCCAGGAACCGCGCGATCTGCTCGGAGACCCGGCCGAACGCCTCCGGGTCGTACTCCGGCAGCAGCCTGCGCCGGGGCGACCTCGGCTGGTCGAGCCGGGCCCGTGGCGGGCGCATCAGGCCGGAGGCGCCCGTCGAGGCGGCCTTCGTCCGCTCCTCACCGGCCATGGCGGATGCCCCCCTCGCCGAGGAAGTCGGTCTCGCGCCAGTCCTCGGGGAGCAGATGGTCCAGGACGTCGTCCACGGTCACCGCGCCCAGCAGCGAACCGCTCTCGTCCACGACGGGCGCCGAGACCAGGTTGTACGCGGCCAGATAACTGGTCACCGTCGGCAGCGGGGTGTCCGGGGGCAGCGGCACCAGGTCGCTGTCGACGATCGAGCTGACCAGGGCGAACGGCGGGTCGCGCAGCAGCCGCTGGAAGTGCACGGTGCCCAGGTACTTGCCGGTCGGCGTCTCGTCGGGGGAGCGGCAGACGTACACCTGTGCGGCGAGGGCCGGCGACAGGTCCGCCTGCCGGACCCGGGCGAGCGCGTCGGCCACCGTGGCATCCGGGCGCAGCACGATCGGCTCGGTCGTCATCAGACCGCCCGCCGTGCGCTCCTCGTACGCCATCAGGCGGCGCACATCGGCGGCGTCGTCCGGACGCATCAGGGCCAGCAGCCGCTCCTTGTCCTCCTCGGGCAGCTCCGAGAGCAGGTCGGCCGCGTCGTCCGGGTCCATCGCCTCCAGGACGTCGGCGGCCCGCTCCTCCTTGAGCTTGCCGAGGATCTCCACCTGGTCGTCCTCGGGCAGCTCCTCCAGGACGTCGGCGAGCCGGTCGTCGTCCAGCGCGGCGGCCACCTCGACCCGCCGTTTGGCGGAGAGGTGGTGCAGGGCGTTGGCCACGTCGGCGGGGCGCAGCCGTTCGAACGTGGCGACCAGACTCTCGGCGCCCTGCCCGTGCTCCTCCAGCGAGAACCCGCTGACCGCCGACCACTCCACCGTCAGCGTCTCACCCTTGCGGCGCAGCGCCCCGCCGCGCCCCTTGCGGACGAAGTACTTGTCGATCTCCCAGTCGCGGCGGGCCGGCAGCTGCTGGATGGCCACGTCCAGGACGGTGACCTCCTCGTCGTCCTCCACCAGCCGCACCCGCCGGTCCAGGAACTCGCCGAGGACGAGACGTTCGGTGGGCCGCTGTTCGAAGCGCCGCATGTTGACGACGCCGGTGGTGATGACCTGCCCGGACTCGACGCCCGTCACCCGGGTCATCGGCAGGAAGATCCGCCGCCGGCTGACCACCTCGACGACCAGACCCAGGATGCGCGGCGGTCGTCCGCCGACCCGCAGCATCGCCACCAGATCGCGGACCCGGCCGACCTGGTCCCCGTTCGGATCGAACACGGGCACCCCGGAGAGGTGCGAGACGAAGACCCTGGGGGCCGCTGCCGCCATGCTCCGCCTCCTTCTCCGTGACCAGCGCGTTTCACCGTACGCGGAACGCCGTACGCGGGATCAGGCTAGCCCGTACCGCCGCATCTCGCCCCGGCGAACCCATCCGTACGGCTGGCTGCCGGACGGCGCCCGCCTCCCGGGTACGCTGCCGACTGCCACCCCCGATCGCAGTTGAGAGGCAGTGCGCCCGTGACCTCTTTTGCCCCGGCCGTGCGGAACCGTCGCCGGACCGCCCTCGCTCTCGTGCTGTGCGGAGGGCTCACCGTGGCCCTGGCCGCCTGCGGCACGGAGGAGGACCCGGACAAGGGGACCAACGGCGTCGCCAGACTCACCGCCGCCGAGATCGACACGAAGGCCAGAGCGGCGGCCGACGCCGCGAGCGCGGTGCGGCTCTCGGGCACGCTCGTCAGCAAGGGCGGCACCTACCGGCTGGAGATGAAGCTCAACGCGAAGGGCGGCATGGGCTCGGTGACCTCGAAGAAGCAGAGCTTCGCCCTGCTGCGGGTCGGGGACGAGCTCTTCCTCAAGGCGCCCGCCGAGTTCTGGACCCACGAGGGGAGCGGCGGCGGCGAGGGCGAGTCCGCCGACGTGGCGGCCGCCGACAAGCTGGGCGGCAAGTACGTGAAGGTCCCCGAGGACGACCCCAGCTACCGGCATCTGCGCGGCTTCACCGACAAGAGGGTCCTGCTCGGCGGGCTGCTCGCGCTGCACGGAAAGGTCAACAAGGGGGGCCGTGACACGGTCGCCGGCCTGCGCACCGTCCAGATCCTGGGCGGCAAGGGCGAGGGCGGGGCGTTCGACGTCTCGCTGGAGGGCGAGCCGTATCCGGTACGGGTGGCCCGGGGCGGCGGCGGGGGCACGGTCACGCTGTCCGACTGGGGGCAGGCCTTCCCCCTGGAGGCCCCCCAGGAGGACGACACCGTCGACTACGGCGGCCAGCTCCCCAAGTCCTCCGGCTGAGGAAAGCCGAAGGCCCGTTCCGAGGCCGGCTCAGCGCTTTCCGCGCCGTTTCAGCAGCAGCCGGGGGAGCGCCGCCGGGGCCGGCTGCCGGGTGGTGGCCCCGGTCGGCAGCGGGACGGCCGCCAGCGAGGCGTCCGGCAGCACGGTGCTGACGGTGTCGGGCGTCAGCCGCACGACCGTGCATTCCCTCGCCCACCGCTCGGTCATCGACTCGGCGTCCGGCGCGTTCAGCCGCTTGCCCTTCAGCTCGGCGACCGCTGCCTCCCACTCCTCGGAACGCGGGGCGAGGAAACGTGACACCGCGGTCCAGGCGACGATCCGGCCGCCCTTGTCCTTGCTGCGTACGGTCACCTCGGCGCGGCCCCCGTCGGCCAGACCCTCGGGCAGCGGCTGCTCGCCGGGGCCGCCGCCGACCAGGTGCGCCGCGCCCTCGTGCCAGATGTGCCACACGGCACGGGCCGGCCCGGTGCCCCGTACCCAGACGAGCCCGGACTTCTTCGTGGCCTCCTCGACCAGGGCCCTCTCCAGCAGGTCGGCGGCGGCGTCGGGCGCGGCGGCATCAGTCATGGGCGCGAGCTTACTCAGCGTCCGTACTCAGCGACCGGCGCGGGGATTCACAGCCAGCCGTTGCGCTTGAGGATGCGGTGGATGGAGAAACAGACCACCCCGATGACGCCCAGCACCATCGGATAGCCGTACCTCCACTCCACCTCCGGCATGTAGTCGAAGTTCATGCCGTAGACGCCGCAGATCATCGTCGGCACGGCGATGATCGCCGCCCAGGAGGTGATCTTGCGCATGTCCTCGTTCTGCGTGACGGTCGCCTGCGCCAGATTCGCCTGGAGGATCGAGTTCAGCAGTTCGTCGAAGCCGAGGACCTCCTCCTGGACCCGGGCGAGGTGGTCGGCGACATCGCGGAAGTACTTCTGGATGTCGGGGTCGATCAGCCGCATCGGGCGCTCGCTCAGCAGCTGCATGGGCCGCAGCAGCGGCGAGACGGCCCGCTTGAACTCCAGCACCTCGCGCTTGAGCTGGTAGATCCGGCCCGCGTCCGAACCGCGCGGGCTGCCCTTGGCCGGGGTGGAGAAGACATCGATCTCCACCTCGTCGATATCGTCCTGCACCGCCTCGGCCACCGCGATGTAGCCGTCGACCACATGGTCGGCGATGGCGTGCAGCACGGCGGAGGGGCCCTTGGCGAGCAGCTCCGGGTCGTCCTGGAGCCGGTGGCGCAGGGCGCGCAGCGAGCCCTGGCCCCCGTGCCGGACGGTGATGACGAAGTCCTGGCCGGTGAAGCACATCACCTCGCCGGTCTCCACGACCTCGCTGGTCGCGGTCAGTTCGGCGTGCTCCACGTAGTGGATCGTCTTGAAGACGGTGAACAGCGTGTCGTCGTAGCGCTCCAGCTTGGGCCGCTGGTGGGCGTGCACGGCATCCTCGACGGCCAGCGGGTGCAGCCCGAACTCCCGGGCGATGCCCGCGAATTCGGCCTCGGTCGGCTCGTGCATGCCGATCCACGCGAAGCCGCCCTCCTCCCGTACCCGGAGCATCGCCTCGTGCGGCGTCGGCGGCGAGGGCGTCACCAGCCGGCGGCCGTCTCGGTAGACGGCACAGTCGACGACGGCGCTGGAGGCGGACGGGTCGCGGGTGGTGTCGTACGCGTTGTAGGGGGCGCTGTTCTTACGGAGGGACGGGCGCAGGGACGGGCGCACGGCGGCGCGCAGGTCACGGATCATCGACATGGCTGGCTCCTTCACGGAGGGCCGTCGGCGAGGGCGTGGAACAGCCCGGAATGGGGACGTGCGCTCACGTCCGCAAAGCGGGCGGCACCGCGCGGGCGCGATGACGGCGTTCGCTACAGACAGGCAAATTCGCTACAGACAGGCGAAAACGAAAGGCTCTTCCGTCGCGCGCACTGCTGTCGGGGAGTCACCCGGACACGACGCCGATGTCGGCACCGGGCAACCGACGAGGCGTCGGATCAACGGGAAACGCGAGGCGCGGAAGAGCGGTTGGTACTGCACGGTCGACTTGGATCCATGGCAGTCCCCACCTCCTCCGGCCGGTCCCCCGTGGGGGACGACGTGTCGTCGGGACGAAGAAGAGCGACGCTTCTGCGTGCTGTCCCGACCGGCGGCCAGGCTATCAGCCACCCAAGGCCCAATCCCGTCCTTTGCCCATTCCGTACGCGATCTATGCTCGCGGCATGGCAGAAATTCTCGCTCTGGTCGAGGCCCGGCTCATCTCAGCCCTCGGGGAACCGGACGCCCGCGCCGATGTGACGTTCCTCGGCACGGACCGCATCGAAGTGCTGCGCTTCCTCGACGGTGACGTGGTGCGTTACGCGACGCTCGGCATGTCCGGCCGGCCGATGGCCGACCCCACCTCCCCGCTCGCCGACCCGGTGAAGGGCCCCCGTGCCGAGCTGATCCTCTCCGTACGGGGCGGACTCGCCGACACCGACCGGGTGCTGCGCCCGCTCGCCGTGCTGGCCGCGTCCCCGCAGGTCGAGGGGCTGATCGTGGCCGCCGGCGCCTCGCTGGACCTGGGCGAGCCGCTGTGGGCCGGGGCGCCGTTCACGTCGGTGCTGGTCGCGGAGTCCGGCGGTCTGGTGGAGGACCTGGAGCTGGACGAGCCGATGGACCCGGTGCGCTTCCTGCCGCTGCTGCCGATGACCCGCAACGAGGCGGCCTGGAAGCGGGTGCGCGGCGCGCAGGAGCTCCAGGAGCGGTGGCTGACGCACGGCACGGACCTGCGCGACCCGCTGCGCACGTCCGTAGCCCTGGACTGAGGGGGCCCTGGGCGGGCTCGGCCTTCACGGAGCGTACGTCTTTGGCGACCGGTGCGCGCTCCGGAGCGCGCACGCCGCACCCCGTCTCCTGAACAGCGGCCCGGGTCTCTTCGACAGCGGCCCGGTCTCTGCGACAGCAGCCGGCCGGGGCAACGCTCCGGACGGGTGATCGTCCTTGACGCGAGGACCGGCGGGGAGGACGGTGGGTCCTTATGAGGGGCGAACCCAGTTGCCCGAAGTGCGGTGGCCGGGTCAGGGCGCCCGGTCTCTTCGCCGACGCCTGGCAGTGCTCCGTGCACGGCCAGGTCCATCCGATGCAGCCGGTCATCCCGCCGAGCGTCGAAGGGCTCGGCGTCGTGGTGCACCGTGCGCAGGTCCCCGTCTGGATGCCCTGGCCGCTCCCCGTGGGCTGGCTGTTCACCGGTGTCGCCAGCGTGGGCGACGACCGCAGCGGCGGGCGCGCGAGCGCCGTGGCCTGCTCCGGGCCCGGTCCGCTGGGCGGGATGGGCGAGCTGCTGCTCGTCGCCGAGGAGCTCGGCGTCGGACTCGGCGCCCGGTACGCCGGAATCGAGGGGCCGGACCCCGGCCGTCATCTGAACGTCGACTCCGCCCCCGACGCCAAGGTCCACGCCGCCGGTCGCCCCACCCCGCTCTGGCACGTGAGCAACGCCCCGGAGGACCGTGCCGTCTTCGCGGGCGAGGCGCGGGGGCTGTGGCTCTGGGCGATCCTGTGGCCCGAGCAGTCGGGGATCCTGATGTACGACGAGCTGGTGCTGACCGATCTGCGGGACGCCGGGGGAGAGGTGGACCTCGTCCCCTGCGGCGCGCTCACCCCCCGCCTGCTCACCGCCCCCGAGGCGCCGCCCCGGCAGGCGACGGGCGAGCGATAGGGACCAGGGGAGGCGCCGGCGCGTTCCGGGGCCGCCGCTCGCGCCCTTTGGAGCGCGGCCGGACACCCGGTGCGCGGCGGTTATCCTTGAGCGGTCCCACCTCCGTCCCCCTGTCCGCCCGCGAGCCCTGGAGTCAAGCGTCGTGCGCATCGATCTGCACACCCACTCCACCGCGTCGGACGGCACGGACACCCCCGCCGAGCTGGTCGCGAACGCCGCCGCCGCGGGTCTGGACGTCGTCGCGCTCACCGACCACGACACCGTGGGCGGCCACAAGCAGGCCATCGACGCGCTGCCCGAGGGGCTCACCCTCGTCACCGGCGCCGAACTCTCCTGCCGTGTCGACGGCGTGGGCATGCACCTGCTGGCGTACCTCTTCGACCCCGCCGACGCCGAGCTGGAGCGCGCACGCGAACTCGTGCGCGACGACCGGGTGCCGCGCGCCCAGGAGATGGTCCGCAAGCTGCGCGCCCTCGACGTCCCCATCACCTGGGAGCAGGTCGCCCGCATCGCCGGGGACGGCTCGGTCGGCCGCCCGCACGTCGCCGCCGCTCTCGTCGAACTGGGCGTCGTACCCACCGTCTCCGACGCCTTCACGTCCGACTGGCTGGGCAACGGCGGCCGGGCGTACGCCGAGAAGCACGAGTTCGACCCCTTCGAGGCCGTCCGCCTGGTGAAGGCGGCGGGCGGGGTCACCGTCTTCGCCCACCCGGCCGCCGTGAAACGCGGCGCGGTGGTCCCCGAGTCCACGATCGCCGCGCTCGCCGAGGCCGGCCTCGACGGCGTCGAGGTCGACCACATGGACCACGACGAGCCCGCCCGGACCCGGCTGCGCGGCCTCGCCCGCGAACTGGGGCTGCTCACGACCGGCTCCAGCGACTACCACGGCAGCCGGAAGTCCGTCGAGCTCGGCGCGTGCACCACCGACCCCGAGATCTACGGCGAGATCACCCGGCGCGCCACGGGAGCCTTCCCGGTGCCGGGCGCGGGCGGAGCAGTCCGCCGCTAGGGCCTTCGCCAGGGCCTTGCGTTCGGATCGGGCCGGCCCCGCGGGGGCCGGTGCGCGCTTCCCCCCTCCAGGCTCTCGGCTCCGCCGGAGTGAGGAGGGGCCCGGCGCTGTCGGCAGTCGCCCATGCTCCGCAGCGACTCCCTGACTCCTTCGTCCGTGGCTTCCCGACTCCGTGACTTCCCCCTCCGTGGCTCCCCGACCCGTGACTTCCGCCTCCTCGCCGCCGCTCGCACCGGACCCCGCTCCCTGATCCGGCCTGATCCCAACGAAAGGCCCTAGGTCCCACCCTCTTTCGCCGCACCACGTCTCCACTCCCCGCGCGCCTCTGCGCGTATCGTCGCCGTGCTCGAAGCATCGCGACGGCCGCTGACCGGACCCGCGCCCCCTCCATACCGCCCGCTCTTCTCTCGCAAGGCTCACTGTGTTCGACGTCGCTGTCTTCGGATCCCTCTTTCTCACCCTATTTGTGATCATGGACCCGCCCGGGATCACGCCGATCTTCCTCGGCCTCACCGCGGGACGCCCCGCCAAGGTGCAGCGCAAGATGGCGCTCCAGGCGGTCACGGTCGCGTTCGGTGTGATCGCCGTCTTCGGTCTGCTCGGTCAGCAGATCCTCGACTATCTGCACGTCTCCGTGCCCGCGCTGATGATCGCGGGCGGACTCCTGCTGCTGCTCATCGCACTCGACCTGCTGACCGGCAAGACGGACGAGCCGACGCAGACCAAGGACGTCAACGTGGCGCTCGTACCGCTGGGCATGCCGCTGCTGGCCGGGCCCGGCGCGATCGTCTCGGTCATCCTCGCGGTGCAGCACGCCGACGGTCTCGGCGGCCAGCTCTCGGTGTGGTCCGCGATCGTCGCCATGCACGTGGTGCTCTGGCTGACCATGCGCTACTCGCTGGTCATCATCCGCGTGATCAAGGACGGCGGCGTGGTGCTGGTGACCCGGCTGGCGGGCATGATGCTCTCCGCCATCGCCGTCCAGCAGATCATCAACGGCGTCACCCAGGTCATCCAGAACTCCTGAGCCCCCACGCGGCGCAGCCCCCGCGCGCAGCACAGCGCCCCGCGCGGCACAGCCACCCCCGCGCGCAGCACAGCGCCCCCGCACAGACGTTCCGTGCGGGGGCGCTTCGTCTTCAGTGGCGCAATGCGGTGAGGTCCTTCAGGACCTCATCAGGCGTGATGAGCCCATCGAGCGTTACGAAGCCGAGCTGTCGGCCGGCCGGATGTAGATGCGCTGGCCCGTCGCTGCGGCCTGCTGCACGATCCGGTTGACGGAGGCTGCGTCCACGACGGTGCTGTCCACGGCGGTACCGTCGACGTCGTCGAGTCGCATGATCTCGAAGCGCACAGGGCTTCCCTTCGTCCGATCCTCCTGCTGGAGAACTGCTGGCGCCGGTGGGGCGTGCCACCGGCAAGACTAGGAACGCGAGGCTTCCCTCGCGTTCCACGTGGGTTACAACGGCTTGCCTCTCGAAAACATTCCCTACGCTAAGGAAATTTTTTGGATGTCTAAGTACCCGTCGGTAGTCACATCACCACAGACCATGAGGTTCGTATGAACGAGGCGGACACCCAGCCCATCGCCGCCCGCCTGGACCGCACCAACGAGCTGCTCCAGCGCATGCTCATCGAGGTCTCCAAGACCCCGTCGACGCACGCCATCTTCGTGGACGCCGGCTATGTGTACGCCGCGGCCGGGCTGCTCGTCACCGGCACCGAGGACCGGCGCTCCTTCGACCTCGACGCCGAAGGGCTGATCGAGGCCTTCATCGACAAGGCCCGCACGATCTTCGCGGACAGCAGGCTGCTGCGCGTCTACTGGTACGACGGGGCCCGGCGCCGCATCCACACCACCGAGCAGCAGGCCATCGCCGAACTGCCCGACGTCAAGGTGCGGCTCGGCAACCTCAACGCCAACAACCAGCAGAAGGGCGTCGACTCGCTCATCCGCACCGACCTCGAATCCCTCGCCCGGCACCGCGCCATCAGCGACGCGGCGCTCGTCGGCGGCGACGAGGACCTGGTCTCGGCGGTCGAGGCGGCCCAGGGCTACGGGGCGCGCGTGCACCTCTGGGGCATCGAGGCCGCCGAAGGGCGCAACCAGGCCGAACCGCTGCTGTGGGAGGTCGACAGCCAGCGCACCTTCGAGCTCGACTTCTGCCGCCCCTACGTCACCCGGCGGCCCGTCACCACGTACGAGGACGACACCCCGGCCCCCTCCCGGGAGGACGTCCGCTTCGTCGGCGCACAGATCGCCGCCGCCTGGCTCGCCGCCCGGGGCCGGGAATCCCTCGCCGACCTGCTGCCAGGACACCCCTACCTGCCGGGCTCCGTCGACCAGGACCTGCTGGTGGAGGCGGAACGCCTGCTCCAGTACTCGCTGCGCGGCCACGCGCACCTGCGGCGGGCGCTCCGCGACGGCTTCTGGCAGCACCTGCAGTCGCAGTACTGACCCCGGCGCGAAGCGGCGGCCGGCCGGTGGTGTGTCAGGCGGCCGGCAAGCCGTCCCAGAACATGGCCAGCGCCTTCGCGGTCTCCTGCGGGCGCGCGGTGTTGGGGGAGTGCTCGGCGCCGGCGATCGTGGTGCGGCGGGCGCCGAGGCGTCGCGCCATGGAGTCGAACTGCTCCACCGGCCAGACGTCGTCGCGCTCCCCGGACAGGACGTGGACGGGCAGCCCGACGGCGGCCAGCTCGTCCACCCGGTCCGGTTCGGCGGCCAGCTGGGCGCCGGTGGCGATCAACTGGGCCGGACGGTGGGCGAGCCAGCGCCGGCGCATGTCCGCACCGCCGCCGGTGTCCGCGTCCTGCGGGGGATCCAGTGCCTGCATCGCCTGCCACACCTCGTCCATGGACAGCACGGACAGCGCGTCGCTCAGCATCTTCACCTTGTCCCGCTGCGCCTCGACGACCTCGGCGGGGCCCGAGGACATCAGTGTCAGCGAGCGGAACGGGGTGGCGTCCAGCAGGACGGCGGCGCGGGCGATCTGACCGCCGAGCGAGTGCCCGACCAGGTGCAGCTCTCCGTCGCCGCCGCCCAGGGCCGCCGCCTGGGCCAGCACGTCGCGGGCCAACTCGCCCTGGGCGTAGCTCTCCTGACGGTCCGTCCCCTTGGATTCGTACTGTCCCCGGCCGTCCACGGCGACCACCCGGTAGCCCGCCGCGCACAGGGGTTCCAGCAGTGCGATGAAGTCCTCCTTGCTGCCGGTGAATCCGGGCAGCAGCAGGGCGGTGGCCCGTGCCGGGGTACGCGGTACGGCGTCCAGGACGGCGAAGTCGCCGCGCTCGGTGCCAAGGACACGGGCGCGGGCACAGGGCGGCGGGGTGAAGGTGGGCGGGCGGCTCATACGGCGAGGCTATCCCCGCCGCCCTTTCCCGGGGCCACCGGGCAGCCCTCCTGACGTCACGGGGCAAGCTCTCCTGACGGTCACCGGGCAGCTCTCCTGAGCGTCACCGGGCAGCGAAACGGCCCCGGCCCCCGCGAGTGCGGGGGCCGGGGCCGTTGGTGCCGCGATGATGCCGGAAGCGTCAGCTCTCGGTCGTCGTCGCCTTGCCCGCCGGGCGGGTGGCGCGGCGGCGGCGCGGCTTCGTCTCGGCGGCGGCCTCGCTCACCACGGCCTCGGCCTCGGAGACCACGGCGGTCTCCTGACCCGCGGTCGAGGTGACACTGCGGGTGGCCCGGCGGCGGCGCGGCTTGGCGTCCGCGTCGGCGGCCGGGGCCTCGACGACGGGCTGCTCGGCGGCGACCGCCTTCGCGGTGGCCTTCGAGGCGACCTTCGCGGTGGTCTTGTCCGTGGTCGCCGTGGTCGCCGTGGTCTCCGGCGTCTCCGCCTTCGCCCGGGACTTCGTCGTCCTGGTCGCCCGAGCCTTCGGCTCGGCCGACGTGGACGCGGCCTTCGGCTCGGACTTCGCCTTCGTCGTGGCGCGGGCCGGACGACGACGCGTCTTCACCTCGGGCTCCGGCTCGGCGGCCGGGGCGATCTGGAAGTCGACCTCGTCGGCCGGCTTCACGACCCGGGTGCGGCGGCGCGGCTTGACCGCCTTCGGCTCGGCGACCGGCTCCGCGACGCCCGCGGCGACGGCCACGGTCTGGAACTCGGCCGCGGCCGGTGCGGCCGGAGCCGCGGCGACGGGCGAAGCCGTCTCCTCGGCCGCCGGCTTCACGGCGGCACGGCTGCGACGGCGGCGCGGCTTGGTCTCGGCCACGGCCTCCGCGACCGCCTCGGCCACGGGCGCGGTCTCGATCACGGGAGCGGCCTCGGCCACCGGGGCGGGAACCACCGGAGCCTCGGCGACCGCCACGGCCGCCTCGGCGACGGCCTCGGAGGCGCTGACCCGGGTACGGCGGCGACGGCGCGGCGTACGCGGAGCGTCGGACGCCTCGTCAGCGGCCGGGGCGACCGGGGCGGCCTCCTTGGCGGGGGCGGGCACCGTCGCGGCGCTCTCCTTCGCGGCGGACCCGCCACGGGTGCGGCGGCGCTGACGCGGCGTACGGGTGCGCGGCTCGCGCTCCTCACGGGCGGGAGCCGGGGCGGCGGCCTTGCGGCCGCGGCCGCCGGTCTCGCCGAGGTCCTCGACCTCCTCCGCGCGCAGACCGGCACGGGTCCGCTCGCCGCGCGGCAGCACACCCTTGGTGCCCGCCGGGATGCCGAGCTCCTCGAAGAGGTGCGGCGAGGTGGAGTACGTCTCCGGCGGGTCCGGGAACTTCAGGTCCAGGGCCTTGTTGATCAGCTGCCAGCGCGGGATGTCGTCCCAGTCGACCAGCGTGATCGCGATGCCCTTGGCGCCCGCGCGGCCGGTGCGGCCGATGCGGTGGAGGTAGGTCTTCTCGTCCTCCGGCGACTGGTAGTTGATGACGTGGGTCACACCCTCGACATCGATACCGCGCGCGGCGACGTCCGTGCAGACGAGGACGTCGACCTTGCCGTTGCGGAAGGCGCGCAGCGCCTGCTCGCGGGCGCCCTGGCCGAGGTCGCCGTGGACGGCGCCGGAGGCGAAGCCGCGCTTCTCCAGCTGCTCGGCGATGTCGGCGGCCGTGCGCTTGGTCCGGCAGAAGATCATCGCGAGCCCGCGGCCGTCGGCCTGGAGGATGCGGGAGAGCATCTCCGGCTTGTCCATGTTGTGCGCGCGGTAGACGTGCTGGACCGTGTTCTTGACGGTCGTGCCCTCGTCGTCGGGCGATGTGGCGTTGATGTGCGTCGGCTGCGACATGTAGCGGCGCGCGAGGCTGATGACGGCACCGGGCATGGTGGCCGAGAACAGCATCGTCTGGCGCTTGGGCGGCAGCATCGTGATGATGCGCTCGACGTCGGGCAGGAAGCCCAGGTCCAGCATCTCGTCGGCCTCGTCGAGGACGAGCCCCCGGATGTGGGAGAGGTCGAGCTTGCGCTGGCCGGCCAGGTCCAGGAGACGGCCCGGGGTGCCGACGATCACGTCGACGCCCTTCTTGAGGGCCTCGACCTGGGGCTCGTACGCCCGGCCGCCGTAGATCGCGAGAACGCGGACGTTACGGACCTTGCCGGCCGTGAGCAGGTCGTTGGTGACCTGCTGGCACAGCTCGCGGGTGGGGACGACGACGAGCGCCTGCGGCGCGTCGGTCAGCTGCTCGGGCGCGGCGCGGCCCGCCTCGACGTCGGCGGGGACGGTCACGCGCTCCAGGAGCGGAAGACCGAAGCCGAGCGTCTTGCCGGTGCCGGTCTTGGCCTGGCCGATGACGTCGGAGCCGGAGAGGGCTACGGGGAGCGTCAGCTCCTGGATGGGGAAGGGGGACATGATGCCGACTGCCTCAAGGGCTTCGGCCGTCTCGGAAAGAATACCGAGGTCGCGGAACGTAGTCAGGGTGCTGCCTCTTCTGTGAGACGCGGTCCGAGGCGAACGCTGGGGGTCGTACCGTGCCGGGGTTGGTCATCCGGCCGTGGATGGGCCGGGTGGCGCGGGACCACTGCCGTCGCTCGAGCGCTCGTGCCGCTGAGGGGGCCCCTCAGCTGCGGTCGTACGTGTCGTACGCACCGCGTGGAGGGCTGTCGGGTCGGAGCCGATCGGGCCACCGACCGGGCATCCTCATTCAAAGGGCGCGCCTCTGGCACAGCACAGTGCTCAGTAGGCGCATTACCACTGTACCCCGGATTCGCGCATGTGTGTTGGACGAATTCATCGGAACGGTATGAGGTCCCGGGCTGACCAGGCCCTTCCGCCCTGTGCGGAGCGGGCTATCGTTCCGTTCATGGAGACGCCTGACCACGCCACTGAGACCCCCGCCGAAGCTTCCGGAGCCACCGGGATCGCCGCCCAGGACTGGGCCACCGCGGCCGCCGACCCGCAGTACCGCGCCGCGGTCGTGGACCTGCTCGGCGCCCTCGCCTACGGAGAGCTGGCGGCCTTCGAGCGGCTGGCCGAGGACGCGAAGCTCGCGCCGACACTCGGGGACAAGGCGGAGCTGGCGAAGATGGCCACTGCCGAGTTCCACCACTTCGAGCAGCTGAACCAGCGGCTGACCGCCGTGCACGAGGACCCGACCACCGCGATGGAGCCGTTCGCCAAGGCGCTCGACGACTTCCACCGCCAGACGGCGCCGTCCGACTGGCTGGAGGGCCTGGTCAAGGCGTACGTCGGCGACTCGATCGCGAGCGACTTCTACCGCGAGGTCGCGGCCCGGCTGGACACCGACACCCGGTCCCTGGTCCTGTCCGTGCTCGACGACACGGGCCATGGGAACTTCGCCGTGGAGAAGGTGCGCGCCGCGATCGAGGCCGACCCGCGGCTCGGCGGGCGGCTCGCGCTGTGGGCGCGCCGGCTGATGGGCGAGGCGCTGTCGCAGGCCCAGCGGGTGGTCGCCGACCGCGACGCCCTCTCGACGATGCTGGTGGGCGGCGTCGCGGACGGCTTCGACCTGGCCGAGGTGGGCCGGATGTTCTCCCGGATCACCGAGGCCCACACCAAGCGGATGGCCGCCCTGGGGCTGGCCGCGTAACACCGCACCACCGCGCGACACCGTGCTGTCGCGCGGCACCGTGCTATTGGGCCGCCGCCGACCGGGCGAGGCGGCGGCCGCGTGGTCGGATCAGGAGCGACAGCGTCACCGCCCCGACGGACACGGCTCCGATCAGCGTCGCCAGGACATGGCCGGGACCCAGCGCGGCATGCGTCAGATACGCGCCGAACAGGGTGGCCGGCACACCGGTGAGAAATACCGCACGGCCGGACGGCAGGCGGTCGGCCAATGATCGGACCGCCGCCCAGGACAGGGCGAGTCCGAGCACGGCGGCGCCGAAGGATTCCCAGATCACAGAGGATCACCTCGCGGGGGTGTGCGGGGCGGGCAAATCGGTCGTAGGCGGTACTACCCCCCGGCTGTGAGGGGCAACCCTCCAGCGGCCCGTTCCGACCCGTTCGGGACCGGCGCCGACCTCGTACGGGACCGGCGGCGACCTGGTACGGGACCCAGCGGCGATCTCGTACGCGTACGGGACCCGGCGGCGCATCCTCGGACCCGGCCCCGCACGCAGCACACAGGAGCGGGGGGGGGGGGGGGGGCCCCCCCCCCCCCCCCCCGGGGGGGCGCCCCCCCCGGGGGGGGCCCACCCCCGCCCCCGCCCCCCCCCCCCCAACCCCGGGGCGCCCGGGGGGGAAAACCCCGCCGGGCCCGCTCCTGTGGTCAACGCGTCCGGTGGACTACAGCGCCCCGAACCCCACCCGCCGGGTGGTCGGCTCGCCGATCTCCACATACGCGATCCGGTCGGCCGGCACCAGGACCTTGCGGCCCTTGTCGTCCGTGAGGCTGAGCAGCTCCGCCTTGCCGCCCAGTGCCGCGGCGACCGCGCTCTCGACGTCCTCGGCGGAAAGCCCGCTCTCCAGAACGATCTCGCGGGGCGTGTGCTGCACCCCGATCTTGACCTCCACGGCTATGTCCCTCCGACGGTCAGTCCTTGCGCGGCGAACCGCGCCGTACGCAGCCACACTAGCCCGGCGGAAGCGGCGCTCAGGGCCCGACCGGCAACGCCCGCAGCGAACACGGCCTCCCGCGTACCGTCACGGAGGGCTCAGTGCTGCTCGACGCCGTGCAGCGGGAAGCCCGCGATGCCCCGCCAGGCCAGCGAGGTGAGGAGCTGCACGGCCGTGTCACGGGGGATGGCGGACCGGCTGGAGAGCCAGTAGCGCGCCACCACCTGGGAGACGCCGCCGAGCCCCACCGCCAGCAGCATGGACTCTTCCTTGGACAGGCCGGTGTCCCCGGCGATCACGTCGGAGATGGCCTCGGCGCACTGGAGGGACACCCGGTCGACCCGCTCGCGCACGGCGGGCTCGTTGGTCAGGTCGGACTCGAAGACCAGCCGGAAGGCGCCGCCCTCGTCCTCC
This sequence comes from Streptomyces sp. NPDC048142, assembly GCF_043202835.1. Classification (NCBI taxonomy): domain Bacteria; kingdom Bacillati; phylum Actinomycetota; class Actinomycetes; order Kitasatosporales; family Streptomycetaceae; genus Streptomyces; species Streptomyces sp. NPDC048142. The sequence continues at coordinate 64,940 of NZ_JBIDBC010000021.1, read as the reverse complement.
ACGTACGCGAAGTAGGCGTCCATCGTCGCCTCGACGCGCAGCTTGTTGTCCGTCGTCGAGGCCAGCGCCGTGCGCACGGCCTGGAGCAGCGACTCGCAGTGCTGGTCGAGAAGGGCGAGGTAGAGCTCCAGCTTTCCGGGGAAGTGCTGGTAGAGCACCGGCTTGCTGACTCCGGCCCGCTCGGCGATGTCGTCCATCGCGGCGGAGTGGTAGCCCTGCGCGACGAAGACCTCCTGTGCGGCGCCCAGCAGCTGATTGCGTCGGGCGCGGCGGGGCAGGCGTGTGCCCCGCGGGCGCGCCGCCTCTGTCTGCTCGATGGCTGTCACGCCGCCTCCCAAATATGTGTTCCAGCACAGCCGGTCCGTGCACACTGCGCCGTACAGCCATCGTACTTTTGGGTAAACCTGGCGTGCGCGGCGCGGACGCAGAATTTCATGGACCGGACGGCTGTGGAAGCCACAGTTCTTCGCGGTCGCGAGCAAACCGGGGCGTACTACCGGTAATCGTCCTCGTCCAAGGGAATCACCCTGCGCTGCTCCGCCACATCGGCCTCATTGGCGGTGGCCGGATCGATGCTCTCCACCTGTTCGTCGCTCTCGGGCCGGATGTCCGCCCGCTGCTCGGCGGCGTCCGCCTCGGGGGCTTCGGGCCCCGCCTCTTCCGGTTCGGTGTCCTCGAAGGTGTCCGGGTCGCTCGGGTCGACCGTCATGGTGCAGCTCCCTTCCTTCCCCTGAAGCGTAGGAGCAACCAACCCGCCCCGCGATGCGGCCTGTGATGCCGAACACATGAATGAGCGCGTGATCGTCTCGTAACATTGCCGCATGTCTTCGACCGAGCTGCCGGGTGTCCACGCAACCGCCGCCGCGGCGGCTCCCACGGCCGGGGCCGTCCGGGTCGCCGACGGCGAACGGCTGCGCTCCGTGTCGTTGCCGGGGATCGGTCTGAACGTCCGCTGCCGGCCGGGCGACCGGACCGGACTGCCCCCCGCGCTGTACGTGCACGGGCTCGGCGGATCGTCGCAGAACTGGTCCGCGCTGATGCCGCTGCTGTCCGACGTGGTCGACGGCGAGGCGGTCGACCTGCCCGGATTCGGGGACTCGCCGCCGCCGGACGACGGCAATTACTCGGTGACCGGACACGCCCGTGCGGTGATCCGGCTGCTGGACGCGGAGGATCGGGGACCCGTTCACCTGTTCGGCAATTCCCTGGGCGGCGCGGTCGCCACCCGGGTCGCCGCCGTCCGCCCCGACCTGGTGCGCACCCTCACCCTGATCTCGCCGGCCCTGCCGGAATGGCGGGTGCAGCGACCCGCCGTCCCGACCGGTCTCCTGGCGGTGCCGGGAGTCGCTCCCCTGTTCGCCCGGCTCACGAAGGACTGGACGGCGGAGCAGCGGACGCGTGGAGTCATGGCACTCTGTTACGGCGATCCGGCACGGATCTCCGACGAAGCCTTCCGCCATGCGGTGGCCGAGATGGAGCGACGGCTGGAGCTGCCGTACTTCTGGGACGCGATGACGCGTTCGGCCCGGGGCATCGTCGACGCGTACACCCTGGGTGGCCAGCACGGACTGTGGCGCCAGGCCGAGCGGGTGCTCGCACCGACCCAGCTCGTGTACGGCGGACGGGACCAGCTCGTCTCGTACCGGATGGCACGCAGGGCGTCCGCGGCCTTCCGCGACGCCCGGCTGCTGACGCTGCCCGACGCGGGGCACGTGGCGATGATGGAGTACCCGGAGGCGGTCGCCCAGGCGTTCCGGGAACTGCTGGACGATTGCGGCGGGAGCTGATCCGGGGCGTGGGACGACACAGTCGAAAGGGCTCCGGGGCGATCCGCCCGGACGCTGCGGCGGCGGAACCGGGCGGCGAGCGCGCCGCGGCGAGGCCCACGTCCGGCGGCGGCCGCCGCAGACGGACCGCGCCCGCGCCGACCGGTGACGGGCGGGGCCCGTTCTCCCCCGACGCCCCGCAGGTGCGCGGCGGCCACCCCGAACAGCGTGAGCAGGGCGGCGGCTGGGGGACCGGACCGGTGCCCCGGCACGGCCAGGGGTACGGCGCCCCCGCACCCCACGGCGCCCCGCGTCCGCCCCATCAGTACTCCGGTCCGGACAGCCGCCCCGCCGACGCCCGGCCGTATCCCGGCGAACCCGCCGGGCCCCAGGACACCGACGCCCGGCAGCAGGCGGTGGCCCGTCAGGTGTCCGCCCAGCGCGCGGCCCAGCGCGCCGCGGACGGCCGGGCGGCCCAGCAGCCGGCGCCCGCCGGCCCCCCGGTGCCGGGCCCGCGCCGGGAGTTCGTGGACGCCTTCGACAGCGAGACCCCGGCGGGCGCGCCCGCCGCACCCCCGGCCGGGCCGCCGGACGACGCCGGGTCCGGGGAGCCGGACGGACGTCCCGCGCCCCGGGGCTCCAAGGGCCGGACGTGCACCGGGATCGCCGCCGCCGCGGTGACCACCGTGCTCGCGGTCGTGGTGGCCGGGCAGGTCGCCGAGGACTCCGGCGACCGGGCGGCCGCCGCGCGTTCCGCCGAAGTGGAGCGGCAGGGCCTGGACGCGGAGGCCTCCCGCTCCGACGCCCGCCCGACCCCGGAGCAGCCCTCGGCCGAGCCCGAGGTCAAGCCCCTCTCGTACGCGGACAAGATGGCGCAGCCGTTTCCGATCGCGCCGGACCTGAGGGCGAGCGGCGCCTTCGAGGCGGTGCCCGGTCTGGCGAAGGCCCCCGGAAAGGGGCAGAAGCACCGCTACCGGATCGATGTGGAGAAGGGCCTCGGCCTCGACGCCGGACTGTTCGCCGAAGCCGTGCACAAGACGCTCAACGACGACCGGAGCTGGGCGCACAACGGCGCGATGACCTTCGAGCGCGTCTCGTCGGGGACCCCGGACTTCGTGATCACGCTCGCCAGTCCCGGCACCACCGGCGACTGGTGTGCCAAATCCGGTCTGGACACCACGATCGACAACGTCTCCTGCGATTCCGCCGCGACCGACCGCATCATGATCAACGCCTATCGCTGGGCGCACGGCGCCGCCACCTTCGGCCCGGACAAATTGCTGCCCTACCGTCAGATGCTCATCAATCACGAGGTCGGCCACCGTCTGGGCTACAACCATGTGAGCTGCCGCACTCCCGGCGCTCTGGCTCCGGTCATGCAGCAGCAGACCAAGACCCTTGAGGTGGAAGGCATCACGTGCAAGGCCAACCCCTGGGTGCACCCCGCCGGCTGACCCCTCGGATGTCCGGATGGTGAGACGGCCGTCCCGTTCCGCTGTGACAGCGGTCGGGGCGGCCGTTTCCGTGTGACCGCCGTTCCCGGCTTCGCCCAGCCCCTCGCGGTGGCCCGCGAGGGGCTGGCCCGAGCCTGACCCTCCGTGACAACCGACCGCTGTATCGCGACGGAACGCGACCGGGGCGGGAAAGTTACGACGGTTCACCCCTTTCGGTGGCGCGACGGACAACCGTCCGTCGCGCCACCGGTGTATCCGCTTACGGTCGTCCCGCTGTGAGTCGCCGTTTCAACGGCGGCCACCCACAAGGGAGATCGGGGGTGCACACGTGCGGATCGGACTGCTCACCGACGGTGGCTATCCCTATGCGACCGGTGAGTCCGGGCCCTGGTGCGACCGGCTGGTGCGCGGACTGCCGCAGCACGAGTTCGACCTGTTCGCCCTCAGCCGCTCCGCCCACCAGGAGGGCCAGGGCTGGGTCCGGCTGCCGCAGCAGGTCGGCCGGGTACGCACCGCGCCGCTGTGGACCCCCGAGGACGGCACTCCGCGCGGCGGCGGCGAACGCGGCCTGCTGGCCCGGCTGGTGACCGGCGGCGAACAGTCCTACGGGCGGCGCGACCGCACCCGCTTCGCCGAACACCTCTCCGCCCTCGCCGCCGCGATCTGCACCCCCGACGAGGCCGGTACGGGACCGGGTACGGGCCCCGGCGCGGAGCTGTTCGCCGACGGGCTCCACGGCCTCGCCGAGCTGGCCCGTGAACGCGGCGGACTCCGCCTCGCCCTGCGCTCCGAGACCACCGTACGGATCCTGGAGGCCGCATCCCGCGCCCGCGGCACCGGCCGCACCGTGCGGAGCGCCACCCTTCCCGACCACCTCGCCTTCGCCGCCGAGCTGGAACGCGCGCTGCGCCCGCTCTCGCTGGACTGGTACGACCAGGAGGGCCTCGGCGCGGTCGACCTCTGTCATGCGGCCTCCGGCGGGGCGGCCGCCCTCCCGGGGCTGCTGGCCAAACGCTTCTTCGGGGTACCGCTGCTCGTCACCGAGCACGGCGTCCCGCTGCGCGCGCACTTCCTGGCCGCCTCCGGCACGCCGTACGGAGCCCCCGTGCGCGCCCTCCTCGCCGGGTTCCACCGCCGCCTCGCCGCCGAGGTCTACCGGCAGGCCGCGATCGTCACCCCCGGCAACACCCACGTCCGCCGCTGGCAGCAGCGCTGCGGAGCCGACCCCGCCCGGCAGCGCACGGTCTACCCGGGCATGGCCGCCGAGCGGTTCGGCCCGGTCGGCGAGGACGACGACGCGGGCGGCCCCGCCACCCTGGTCTGGGTCGGCCGGATCGAGCCGGCCAAGGACCTGATCGCCCTCCTCCACGCCTTCGCCGAGGTCCACCGCGCCGAGCCCGACGCCCGGCTGCGGATCTTCGGCGCCCCGGCCCCGGGCGAGGAGGGGGCCGCCCATCTCGCCCACTGCCGGGCCCTGGCCGCCCAGCTCTTCCCGGACGAGGCCACCGGCGCCCACACCGAGGGCAGCAGCCCGGTCACCTTCGAGGAGATCGGCGGCCCCGAGGCCCCCGGCCTCGCCGAGGCCTACGGCGCGGGCGGGGTGGTCGTGCTGTCCAGTGTCGTCGAGGGCTTCCCGGTCAGCCTCGTCGAAGCCATGTTCTGCGGCCGGGCCACCGTCTCCACCGACGTGGGCGCGGTCGTCGAGGTCATCGGCGGCACCGGCCTGGTGGTGCCCCCGCGCAATCCCAAGGCGCTCGCGGACGCCTGCCTCGCGCTGCTGCGCGACCCCGAGCGCCGGGCCCGCCTGGGAGCCGCCGCGCGGGCCCGTGCGCTCGAACTCTTCACCGTCGAACAGAACCTCGCGGCATTTCGCGGCATTTACCTGGAGCTGATCTCGCACACCCCGGTGCGCCGGGAGGCCGACACGGTGGACGCCCACGGCGCCCCCCTGCCCTTCGCCACCCCACCGGAAGCCCGCCTCCTCGGCCACTGGACCCAGCCCGGGGCACGTCTTCGGCAGCCGGTGGGCCCGGACTCGGGCCTGGTCCCGGACTCGGACGTGGGCCCGGACCGGGATTCGGACGTGGGCCCGGACCAGGACGTGGGCCCGGTCCCGGATCTGGGGCTGGCCCCGGACTCGGACCTGGACTTGGTCACGGTCCCGGCTTCCGGATCGCCCGCTGCCGTCGCCGCCGTGCCGAGTCGGGCCGTGCCAGGGGCCCGGCTGCCGGACCGGCCCGGTGAGCTTGAGCCGCAGTACTCGCGGGAGCCGGTCCCGGCGCCGGAGGGCGTCTGCGCGGTCGCGGCACGACCGGCGGGGGACGGCGATGCGTGACCACCCGACCCTCCACGACCACGGAGACCACCCGATGACCCGTCCGGACGACCCGGCGACCCCCGCTGCCGCCCCGGAGCGCCCCGCATCCGCTCCGGAACGCCCCGCGCCCGCCCCGGCGGCGGAGCGCCCCGCGGAGATCCCGCACCGCACCACGGCACGCCGGGCCCCGGCCGCCACGGCCCGCCGTGGTCCGGCCGACCCGGTGAAGTCCCTGCTGCATCACCACCGTGACCTGTGCGAACGGGCCGTGGACCCCCTGGAGATCGCCGCAGGTCTTGAGGCGCACGGCCTCACCGACCGCACCGCCGCCCGCTACCGGCACCGGGACGTCTTCGCCCTCGCCGAGGAGCTGTACGCCCGCATGCCGCCCCGTACGCAGGAGCCCACAGGCGGGTCGCCCGGCCCCGGTCCCGACGCCGAAGCGCGCGCCGCCTGGACGCTTCTCGCCCTGCTCCCCGGGGCCGCCTGCCTGGCGACCGCCGGGGTGCTCCGGGTCACCGAGGGCGTCCTCGCTGACGGGACACGGACCCTGGTCACCGTCGTCGGCGTCGTCCTGGCCTGCCTGGCGCTCTGGGCGTGCCTGGTCCGTGGGCCGCTGCGCGCCCCTGAAGGAGCGGGCCGCGCCGGGGTGTACGGCTGCTGGCTGCTGAGTTACGCGGTGTACGGCGACGAACTGCTCGCCCAGGTCATGACCGGCGGCCCGGACGGCCCGTGGGACGGCAGCCCCGCCCCGCTGCTCGGGCTCGTCGCCGCCGTCGCCCCGGCCGCCTGGTGCGCCCACCTCTTCACCGTCCGCGCCCGCCGCAAACTGACCGGCAGCCGCACTCTGGAGGAGTTCGGCGCGGGCGTGCGCCCCCTGTTCCTGGTGTCTGTCACCCTCTTCCTCGGCGCGCTGCTGCCCCTGCTGTACCTGGCCGACCTCGGCCTGGGCGGGGGCGGCACGCCCGTCGCGGCCGTCGCCCTCGGGGTCCTGCTCTTCGTGGCCCGGCTGCTCGCCGCCCACGGGCTGCCCGCGCCGGGCACCGTCGCGCTCGCCGCCGCCTGCGCCGTCGAGGCCGCCGCCCCGGCCCTCGTCCTCTCCGCCAGGCTCCCCGGACTCGAACCCCTCGCCCGGCCCGTGGACGCCCTCGTCTCAACAGGTGGGACGGGTGCCGTGTCCGCCCTCGCCTGCGGCGGGGCCGCCCTCGGACTGCTGCTGCACGCGGCCCTCGCGCTCTCCCGGGCCTCCGCCCACACCCGGACCTGAGCCCGCCCCACCGACGTACCACCGCACGACCCGCCGACGCACCACCTCCGACCACCTCTCCGAAGGCGTTCCACCGCACCACCGACCCACTCCCGCGGAGCCGACGCCGCGGGCCCCGTCCAGCACCGCACGACCGACTGACTGATCTAGGAGAAACCCGCCATGACCACCCAATCCTCCGCACCGGCAGCCCGCCGTCGGCACCGAGGCGGTGCGCGATGAGGGTGCTGCTGCTCGGAGCCAACGGATTCCTCGGCCGCTTCGTCGCCGACCGGCTGCTGGCCGACCCCGCCGTCCACCTCACTGCCCTCGGGCGCGGCGACGACGCCGACGTCCGGTTCGACCTCGCGGGCGGCAGCCCCGGGGCGCTCACCCGCTTCCTGGACGCCGTCCATCCCGGAGTCGTCGTCAACTGCGCGGGCGCCACCCGCGGTGGCGCCCGGGACCTCACCCGCCACAACACCGTCGCCGTCGCCACCGTCTGCGAGGCCCTGCGCCGCAGCGGCTGCGGGGCCCGGCTCGTCCAGGTCGGCTGCGCCTCGGAGTACGGGCCGTCGCAGCCCGGGTCCTCCACCGCCGAGGACGCCGTCCCGCGCCCCGGCGGCCCGTACGGCGTCAGCAAACTCGCCGCCACCGAACTCGTCCTCGGCTCCGGCCTCGACGCCGTCGTCCTGCGGGTCTTCTCGCCGGTCGGCCCCGGCACTCCGGCCGGTTCCCCGCTCGGCCGGCTCGCCGAGGCGATGCGCCGCGCCATGCAGTCCGGCGACGGCGAGCTGAAGCTCAGCGGCCTCGGCGTGCAGCGGGACTTCGTCGACGTACGGGATGTGGCGCGGGCCGTCCACGCCGCCTCGCTCTCCGCCGCCCAGGGCGTCGTCAACATCGGCACCGGGCGGGCCGTCCGGCTCCGTGACGCCGCCGCCGTCCTGGCGAGAGTCGCCGGGTACGCGGGCGCACTCCACGAGCTGGACACGCCCCCCGCGCGGCTGCCCATCGGCGCCCCGCGCACCTCCGCCGAGTCCGTGATGGAACACCTCTCCGCCACCCCGTCCCCGTATCCGGACGGCTGCGGGGCCTGGCAGCAGGCCGACGTCCGCACCGCGCGGGACCGGCTCGGCTGGCGGCCCCGGATCAACCTGGAGGAGTCCCTCGCGGACATCTGGATGGAGGCGGCGTGCCGTATCTGACCGCTCCCGCCGCCGCTCGCCGGACCGCGGGCGGCGAACAGCTCGGCTTCGGCGTCCCGGGCTACGCCCACCCCCTGCTCGCCCCCGTCGAATGGGCCGAGCTGGCCCGCCCCGGCACCCCGCTGCACTGGGCCGTCCTCAACATCGCCGAGGGCCCCGGCTCCCGGCCCGACCCGCACTGCCTGGAGGCGGCGGGCAGGCTGCGCAACGCCCGCGAACGCGCCCTGCACGGCGGCTCCCCGGACGACACCGTCCGGGCCGCCGGCGGCAGGCTGCTCGGCCACCTCGACCTGGCCCACGGCGAGCGGCCCTTCGACGAGCTGATCGCGGACGCCCGGTCCTTCATCGACTGGTACCGGACCGGCGGCTTCTACCTCGCCCGCTGCCCCGCCGAGCGCGCCTCGCTGCCCGCCGTCCGCCGTCTCACCGGCACCCTGCACGCCCTGCTGGCGGAGAGCGACAGCGCGGACGGCGGGGGCCGTCTGGTGCTGGGCCACGGCACCCACCCGCATCCCGGCTATGCGGAGGTGGCCGACCAGCTGGTCACCTTCCAGGGCTCCTGGACCGAGTACCGCTGGTCCCAGGTGGCCGAGTGGACGGCCGACCATCCACCGGAGCGGTTCGCCCATTTCGTCCACGGAGTCCCGCGCACCCACCTGGAGGAGGCCATGCGCACCGCCCGCTGGCAGGGCGCCGGGACGATCTTCTTCACGGACCGGGACGACCGAAGCGGACAAAGCGATCCATTCGCGGCGCTGCCCAGGTACTGGGACGAAATCGTCTCGCGGATCGGACCCGGTATCTCGGAATGAGGAGGGGCGTGGCAGTGTTACGGGGAGAACAACCGTACGTAGTCGACCGTAAGAAGCCGGTCTACGTAGAATCCGACCACCTGCATTGTTGAGGTTCCTGTGTCGCTGCCACCCCTGGTCGAGCCAGCTGCTGAGCTCACCGTCGACGAGGTCCGCAGGTACTCCCGCCACCTGATCATCCCGGATGTCGGGATGGACGGACAGAAGCGCCTGAAGAACGCCAAGGTGCTGTGTGTCGGCGTCGGCGGCCTCGGCTCGCCGGCCCTGATGTACCTGGCCGCGGCCGGTGTCGGCACGCTCGGCATCGTGGAGTTCGACGAGGTCGACGAGTCGAACCTCCAGCGCCAGATCATCCACAGCCAGGCCGACATCGGCCGCTCCAAGGCCGAGTCCGCCAAGGACTCGGTGCTGGGCATCAACCCGTACGTCAACGTGGTCCTTCACGAAGAGCGGCTCGAAGCCGAGAACGTGATGGAGATCTTCGCGCAGTACGACCTGATCGTGGACGGCACGGACAACTTCGCCACCCGCTATCTCGTCAACGACGCCGCGGTGCTGCTGAACAAGCCGTACGTCTGGGGCTCGATCTACCGCTTCGACGGCCAGGCCTCCGTGTTCTGGTCGGAGCACGGGCCCTGCTACCGCTGCCTCTACCCGGAGCCCCCGCCGCCGGGCATGGTCCCCTCCTGCGCCGAGGGCGGCGTGCTGGGCGTGCTCTGCGCGTCCGTGGGCTCCATCCAGGTCACCGAGGCCATCAAGCTGCTCGCCGGCGTCGGCGACCCGCTGGTCGGCCGGCTGATGATCTACGACGCCCTGGAGATGCAGTACCGCCAGGTGAAGGTCCGCAAGGACCCCGACTGCGCGGTCTGCGGCGAGAACCCCACCGTCACCGAGCTCATCGACTACGAGGCCTTCTGCGGCGTCGTGTCCGAGGAGGCGCAGGAGGCGGCGCTCGGCGCGACGATCACTCCCAAGCAGCTCAAGGAGTGGATCGACGGCGACGAGAAGATCGAGATCATCGACGTCCGCGAGCCGAACGAGTACGAGATCGTCTCGATCCCCGGCGCGAGGCTGATCCCGAAGAACGAGTTCCTCATGGGCACCGCCCTCCAGGACCTCCCGCAGGACAAGCGCATCGTCCTGCACTGCAAGACGGGCGTCCGCAGCGCCGAGGTCCTCGCGGTCCTCAAGTCGGCGGGCTTCGCCGACGCGGTGCACGTGGGCGGCGGCGTGATCGGCTGGGTCAACCAGATCGAGCCCGAGAAGCCGGTGTACTAGAGCATTCCGGCGTATCGGAGCATTCCGGTACGCTCCGTGCTTCTGTATGAGAACGGTACTTCTGTACGGGAACAGTGCTTCTGTACGGGAACGGGCCCGGTCCGCGCGCTGCGGACCGGGCCCTTCCGTATGCCCGGCCTGCCGGGGCCCGGGGAGCGCCGCTACCCGCAGGTCCTGCCGTCCGCCGGGACCTTCCCGTCCAGGAAGTAGTCGTCGATCGTCGAGGTCACACACGCGTTGCCGCCGTAGGCCCCGTGTCCCTCGCCCTTGTTGGTCACCATGACGCCGACGCCCTCGCCCAGCTCGTCCGCCATCCGCCGCGCCCCCTCGTACGGCGTCGCCGGGTCACCGGTCGTCCCGACGACCAGGATCGGACCCGCGCCCGGCGCACTGGTCTCCGGCGTCTCGTGCTCCCCCTCGATCGGCCACCGGGCACACCAGCCGGCCGTGTCCCAGGCCAGGAACGGGCCGAAGACCGGCGACAGCTCCCGGAACTCCGGCAGCAGCGCACGGGCCTCGTCCACGGTGGGCCTGGACTTCGAGTCGGCGCAGGAGATCGCCCGCTGGGAGTGGCTCTGGGTGTCGTAACGGCCCTGCTCGTCACGGCCGTTGTACGAGTCGGCGAGCCGGAGCAGGCCATTGCCCGTGCCGTCGTTCTCCGCCTCGTCGAGCGCGGCCGTCAGGGCGGGCCGGTCGGACGCGGAGTACAGCGGGGTGACGATGCCGGTGATGGCGAGCGACTCGCTCAGCTCACGCCCCGAGTCGGTCGGCAGCGGGCTCCGGTCGATACGGGCCAGCAGCCGGGCGATGCGCTCGGAACCCGCCTCCGGGTCCTGGCCGCGGTCCTTCAGGTAGTTCTCCAGGGCGCGCTGGAAGCCCGTGGTCTGGTTCCGGGCGCGCCCGATCCCGTCGGCCGTCGGGTCGACGACCGCGTCCAGCACGGTGCGTCCCACGTTCTGCGGGAAGAGGTGGGCGTACGTCCCGCCCAGCTCCGTACCGTAGGAGAAACCGAAGTAGGACAGCTTCTCGTCGCCCAGGACCTGGCGGATCAGGTCCAGATCGCGGGCGGCGTTCGTCGTGCCGACGTGCGGGAGGAGCGCGCCCGAGCGGCGCTCGCAGCCGGCGCCGAAGTCCGCGGCGTCCTCGATGAACGCGGCCTCCTCCGCCGCCGTGTCCGGAGTCAGGTCGACACTCCGGTGCGCCTGCTCCTGCTCCTCGTCGGTGCGGCAGCGCACCCCGGAACTGGCCGCGACCCCGCGCGGATCGAAACCCACCAGGTCGTAGCGGGTGTTGAGCTTCGCGTACGCTCCTGCGGCGCGCGGCAGAATGCCGACGCCGGACCCGCCGGGTCCGCCGAAGTTGAACAGCAGCGAGCCGAGCCGCCGCTCCTGGTCGCGGGCCTCCTTGCGGACCAGCGCGATGGAGAGCGTCTGCCCGGACGGCTCCGCGTAGTCCAGCGGTACGTCCACGTGCGCGCAACGCCAGTCGGGCCCGGGGGCGCCGGCGCCGCGCGGGGCCGTGCAGCGCTTCCAGTCGGGGCGCTGGGAGGTGAGGGCGGAGGGCGGATCCGGCGTTTCGGGGGAGTCCTTCAGGCCGGTCGGCGCGGGGGAGGCGGAGGCGTCGCCGGGGCGGCCGTCGGCCGGCCCGGCCGCCTTCGGCTCCGACCTCGACAGGCCGCAGCCGGTGAGCAGTCCCGCCGTGAGAAGGGCCACCCCCGCCGTGACGGCGGCCCGGTGGACACGACGGTGCGCACGCATGATCCGGCTTCCCTCCCCGAGGCCCGAAGCCGGTGGCGACGCGTCGGGCGGCTGTGCTGTGCGGCCATGCTAACCGCCGTGTCGGGTACGGGAGCCGGGGCCGGGATCAGCCGCAGACCGTGCCGGACCTGGGCACCGTACCGTTCAACAGGTAACCGTCGACCGCCCGTTGCACACACGCGTCCTTGCTGTTGTACGCCCCGTGCCCCTCGCCCCGGTAGGTGAGCTCGACACCGACGCCCTCGCCCAGCTCCTCCACCATCGCCTTCGCGCCCGCGTACGGGGTCGCCGGGTCACCGGTGTTGCCGATGACCAGGATCGGGGCGGCGCCCGGGGCGCTGACGTCCGGGGTCTCCCAGGCGCCCGAGACCGGCCAGCCGGTGCAGCTCATCAGGCCCCAGCCGAGGTAGTCCCCGAACAGCGGGGACGCCTCGCGGAAGGCGGGCAGCGCCGCCTTCGTCTGCTCCAGGGTGAACCGCTGGTTGCTGTCGGCGCAGTTGATGGAGATGTTGGCGGCGTTGGAGTTGTCGTACTGCCCGTCCTCCGAGCGTCCGTTGAGCGAGTCGGCCAGTGCGAGCAGCAGCCCGCCGTTCCCGCCGCCCGCCTCGTCCAGGCCCTGCTCCAGCAGCGGCCAGGTCTCCTGCGAGTAGAGCGCGGACGCGATCCCGGTGGTGGCCAGCGTCTGCGTCAGCGCCCGGTCGCCGAGCCCGTCGACGGGCTCCTCCTCCAGCTCGGCCAGCAGATCGGCGATGGTCTGCTCGACCTCCTGCTGGGTGGCCCCGGGCAGCGCGCAGTCGTCGCGCTCCGCGCAGTCCTTCGTGAAGTTGTCCAGGGCGAGCTGGAACCCCTCGGCCTGGCCGAGGGAGGACTGCTCGGCGTTCTTCGTCGGGTCGACCACCGCGTCGAAGACGGCCCGCCCGACCTTGTCCGGGAAGAGGTGGGCGTACACGCCGCCCAGTTCGGTGCCGTACGAGATGCCGAAGTAGTGCAACGTGTCGTCGCCGAGCACCGTGCGCATCAGGTCCAGGTCGCGGGCGGCGTTCGTCGTGCCCACGAAGGGGAGTTCGGGGCCGGAGTTCTCCTCGCAGTCCGCGATGAAGTCCTCCTGCCCCTCGACGAACTCCTTCTCCTCGGCCGCGTCGTCCGGGGTGGAGTCCTCCTGGTAGAGGGCGTCGAGCTCGGCGTCGTCCGCGCACTGGACACCCTCGCTGCGGCCCACCCCGCGCGGGTCGAAGCTCACCAGGTCGTACCGGGTGCGGAGCGTGTCGTACTCGGTGCCGAACGCGGGCAGGGTCGCGACACCGGACGCGCCGGGCCCGCCGAAGTTGAACACCAGCGAGCCGATCCGCCGCTTCTGGTCCCTGGCCTTCGCCCGCACCAGGGCCAGCTCGATCGTGCGGCCGTCCGGCTTCGCGTAGTCGAGCGGTACGTCCATGAAGGAGCACTCCCACACCACGCCGCCGGGCAGCGGGGACGGTGACTCGCCGCCGCCCTGGGCCGCGTTCGGGGGCGGGCACGGGGACCAGGCGAGCTGCTGCGACGTCAGCTCCTCGGCCGTGGAGGACGGCGAGGCGGTCGAGGCCCCGGTGGGCGTCGAGGACCCGTCCCCGTCACCGTCGTCCGAACAGGCGGCGAGCGGCAGCAGCACGGTGGCGGTGGCGGCGAGGGCGGCGGCACGCAGAGCGGGGGAAGTCCTCATGAGCCCATCGTGCGGCGGAGTGCCGGGGAGCGCGGCCGGGCGCGGTCCATGCGGGTGGCGGCGGGCCGTGCCGCCACCGGGGCGGCGTCGGGATCTCCGGCTACAGCTCGCCCTTGCGGGTCAGCTGGTTGAAGGCGATCCACCCCGGCAGCACCGGCAGCCACAGCGTCATCACGCGGTACAGCAGCACCGCGGGCGCCGCGACCTCGCTCGGCAGCCCGACCGCGATCAGGCCCAGCGTCAGGGCCCCCTCGACCGCGCCCATACCGCCCGGAGTCGGGGCGGCCGAGCCGAGCGCGTTCCCGGCGAGGAAGACCACCGCGATGCTCGCGTAGCTCAGCTGGGGCACGTCCGGGCCGCTGAACGCCCGGATCGAGGCGTCCAGGCACAGCACGAACAGGCCGGTCAGCAGCAGCATGCCGCCGATGCCGGTGAGCAGCTTCTGCGGCCGCTGCACCACGTCCAGCATGCGCGGCACGACCCCGGCGAACAGCGAGCGCACCCGGGTCACCACGAACTTCCGCAGGAACGGCACCGCCGTCACCACGAGCACCAGCACCGCGACCGTGAGCAGACCGGCGATCACCGTCCGGGACGGGGTCAGCGAGTCCGGGGTCTTCTCCGTACCGGTGAGATAGCCGAACAGCGCCAGCAGCATGATGTGGGCGCCGAGTCCGAAGAGCTGCGAGGCCCCCACGCTCGCCACCGCGAGACCGGGGCGCACCCCGGCCCGCTGGAGGAAACGGGTGTTCAGCGCCACACCCCCGACCGCGGCGGGCGCCACGATCTTCACGAAGGAGCCGGCGACCTGCGCCTGCACGGTCTTCACGAACGGCACCCGCTCCGGCACGAAGCCCAGCAGGCTCATCGCCGCCGCCACGTAGCTCAGCGCCGAGAAGCCGAGGGCGGCCGCCACCCAGCCCCATTCCGCCTGCTCCACGACCGTCCCGAAGTCGGCCTGGGTGACCTGCGAGATCAGGAAGTACGCGGCGATGGCCCCGGCGATGAAGCTGAACAGGGTGCGCGGCTTGATGCGCTCCAGACGGACCGGTTCGACCGGGGCCTGCGGGCGGATCAGCAGCACCTGGTGGCGGATCTGGGCGAGCAGATCCTCCTCGCGGGCCTCCTCCAGCGCATCATCGATGGCGCGCTTCTCGGCCTGCTTCTCGGCCTGTTTCTCGGTGCGCAGCGACTTGCGCTCCGCCTTGGTGCCCGCCCTGCGGTCCGTTCCGGAGTCCGCCGCGCGGCCGGTCTTCGCCTGCTTGGCCGCCTGCGAGGCCTCCACCACCGCCTCCCGGTCGCGGTGCGAACGCTCGCGGGCGATCCGGCGCAGCGTCGCCCGGGTGGAGCGGCTCAGCGCGATCGGCTGGAGCAGCGGCAGACAGTCCGCCACCGCGTCCGGGCCGAGCACGGCCAGCGCCCCGGCCACCGACCGCTCGGCCCCCACCCGCAGTCCCAGCGTGGTCAGCAACTGGGCCACGTCCATCCGCAGCACCAGATCACCGGCGGCGATCTCGCCGCCACGCAGATCCGTCACGAACGCCCTGCCGGAACGATCCACCAGAAGGGCGTCACCGGTCAGCCTGCGGTGCGCGATCCGCCGCGACTGGAGGGCCTTCACCTGATGCCAGGCGCTGCGCACCAGGTCGTCGGTGATCTCCTCGTCCTCCATCGCGTCCAGCGACCGGCCGCCGATGTGCTCGTAGACGAGCATCACCGCGTCGGGGCCCAGCTCCGACGTGGCGATCAGCTTGGGGGCGTTCGCCCCGGCGGCGATGGCCGCGTACGCGAGCAGCGCCTCCTGCTCCAGCGCCTGGCGCAACGACTGGATGGAGCGTCGCTGGGTGATCCCGCGCAGGGTGAGCCGCCGCCAGGCCCGGTAGAAGAACCCCTGGGCCTGTTGTTCCCGGTCGACGACGGTGACGTCGAGCGGCGGGCCGTCCTCCAGGGTGACCAGGTAGCGCCGCCCCCGGTCGTTCTGGTCGGCGTTGTCCGGGATGTCCTCGGTGCGCATCGCCGCGACCGGGCGGAATCCCACGTGCCGCAGACCCGCCATCAGGTGCTGGCCGGTGGGGCGGACGTTCGGCGAGCCGACCGCGTACAGCGTCCCGTACGCCACCGTCCAGCCGATCAGCACGGTGAGGATGATCGAGAACGGCGTGGTGTATCCGCCGACGAGCATCGCGAACGCGTCGAGCAGCAGCACCACCCACAGCACCACGCGCCAGCGCGGCCGCCGGGCCATCCCGACCGCCGTCATGTACGCGATGACGGGTGCGAGATAACCGTGCACCGGGTCGGTCAGCCCGCCGGCCGTCTGCGGCTGGGTCAGCGCGTCCTGGATGGTGCCGGGAGCGGTCCGCGACACCCAGAGGTCGGTGGCGAGCGTCACCCCGTGGGCGAGCACGGCGGCGAGCACACCGTCCGCGATGCGCAGCCCGTCGCGTTTGATGAGGCGCTCGATGGCGAAGGCGACCGGCACCAGCAGCACGGCGATGCTGGACACCAGACCGGCGATCTTGATCAGCAGATCGGGCGCCTGCTCGGTGCCCTTGGAGATGTCGTCCTCAAGACCGGTGGTGGTGCCGTGGGCGAACGCGGCGATCGCGAGCAGTACCCCGATCGCGAGCACCCCGATGAGCAGCCGCATCAGGTCGGAGGGGCGGTGCACCCGGGCGGGGAGCAGCGGCTCGTCCACGGAGACGCGTTCGCTCGGAGCGGCGTCGGGGGAGGCCAGGGTCGAGCCGGCCAGACGCCCGGTGGTGGACGTCGTGGGACCGTCGGCGCGGGGCTCTCCGGAGGAGGCGTGGGGTGTTCCCGAGGAGGCGTGGGGTGTTCCCGAGGACTCGGGACCGCCCTGCGGGCGCTCCCCGGCATCGGAGGCGTCCGCCGCCTTCGGTGGCTGCACGCCCTGCTCCTTCGTCGCCTCTGGTTCGTCTTCGTGTTCTGGTATCACCGGTCACCGCCCGCATGATGGTGGCACGGCCCGTAGACGGAGGAGGGCATCAGGGTGCATCGCACGGGCGCGGGAAGCGCAACATACGCTCCTTTGCACCTGCGTGCACGCTGTGTGTCCGGACGGATACCGTTCCGGCCGGGCTGTCGGTGGCGTACGGCAGGATGGGACGGATGAGCCAGGACCAGACGGACGGGCGCGGCTCCGGCACCGCCCCGGCCGGCGCCGGACTGCCGGACTACGCGGAGCGCGTTCTCGACGTGGCCGATCTGATTCCGCCCGGCCGGGTGATGACGTACGGCGACATCGCGGAGTGGCTGGGCGAGGGCGGACCCCGCCAGGTCGGCCGGGTCATGGCGCTGTACGGATCGGCCGTGCCGTGGTGGCGTGTCGTCCGCGCCGACGGGACGCTGCTCCCCACCCACGAGCTGCGGGCGCTGGACCACTACCGCTCCGAGGGCACCCCACTGCGCGAGGCGTCGCGCCAGGTGGAGGGGCACATCCCGCGGATCGACATGCGGCGCGCCCGCTGGGACGGAGGCGGCGCCGACCCGGCCGGTGACGGCGGCCCCGGCGGCGAGGGCCCCGGCGGCGGGGGCGGTCCGGTCGGGCCGAGCGGTCAGGGCGAGAAAGCTCACACCTGACAGCTTCCGCCATCGGCCTCCGCCGGCGACGGCCCGACGCGGCAGCGCACGTGACGAGGGACGCAGCGCGGCCGCCGTCCCCCGCGCCGCCGCTGGCGTAGCGTCGTCATCGCGCGGCACGCTCCGCACCCTTCCTCTTTCTCGCTGCTCTGCTCTGCTGCACCGACCCTGTTCCTCATCACCAGTACACCCACGCACCTCCACCAGGACCGGCGATCCACGTGAGTTCCTCCTCCACCCGGCACAGTCCGCACCGTGAGTCACGGCCGCGGACCACGGGTGCCTACCGTCTGGTGCGCACTCCGCCGGGTTCGGTGGATCCTCCTCTCCTGGACGCAGCCCAGCGCACGGTGGTTGACCACCCCGGCGGCCCGCTGCTGGTCCTCGCCGGGCCCGGCACCGGCAAGACCACCACCCTCGTCGAATCCGTCGCCGCGCGGGTGAACCGGGGCGCCGACCCGGCCCGCATCCTCGTCCTCACCTTCAGCCGCAAGGCCGCCGTCGAACTGCGGGACCGGATGGCCGCCCGCCTCGGGGCGGCCCGCGGCCCGCAGGCCACCACGTTCCACTCGTACTGCTACGCCCTCGTCCGGGCCCACCAGGACGCCGACCTGTTCGCCGATCCGCTGCGCCTGCTGTCCGGGCCCGAGCAGGACGTCACCGTCCGCGAGCTGCTCGCGGGCCAGCTCGACCTGGAGAAGGAGGGCCTGGCCCACGTCCGCTGGCCGGACGAGCTGCGGTCCTGCCTGACCACCCGCGGCTTCGCCGACGAGGTGCGCGCCGTGCTGTCCCGCAGCCGCGAACTGGGCCTCGGCCCGGACGCGCTGGCCGCCTTCGCCCGCCGCACCGGCCGCCCGGACTGGACGGCGGCGGCCCAGTTCCTCGCCGAGTACCTCGACGTCCTCGACGCCCAGGGCGTCCTGGACTACGCGGAGCTGGTGCACCGCGCGGTCCTCCTCGCCGAGCGTCCCGAGGTGGCGGCGCAGCTCGCGGGGAACTACGACGCGGTGTACGTCGACGAGTACCAGGACACCGACCCCGCCCAGGTGCGCCTGCTGCACGCGCTGGCGGGCAACCGGGGGCGCGCGCCGGGGTACGCCCGGGAGCGGGGGGCGGACGCGGGGGCCGGGCGGACGCTGATCGCCTTCGGCGACCCCGACCAGTCGATCTACACGTTCCGGGGAGCCGACGTGAACGGCATCCTCGACTTCCCGGACACCTTCCGCCGGGCGGACGGGCGCCCCGCGCCCGTGGGCGTCCTCACCACCTCCCGCCGCTCCGGGTCCGGACTGCTGGCCGCGACCCGGCTGCTCACCCGCCGGATGCCGCTGACCCGGCTGCCCGGCGACACGGTCCGCGCCCACCGCGAACCGCACGCCGTCCGGGACGGCGGCCGTGTCGAGACGTACACCTACCCGACGGCGTCCACGGAGCTGGAGAACATCGCGGACCTGCTGCGCCGCGCCCACCTGGAGGACGGGGTGCCATGGCAGGAGATGGCCGTGCTGGTACGGGCCGGAGGCCGCTCGCTGCCCGCCGTCCGCCGCGCCCTCACCTCCGCCGGCGTCCCCCTGGAGGTCGACGGCGACGACCTGCCGCTGCGCCACGAACCGGCCGTCGCCCCACTGCTGACCGCCCTGCGGACGGTGGCCGCGGCGGCGCTGCACACCGCGCGGACCACCGGGCGCGCAGAGGACGAGGAAGAGCCGGTCACCACCTCCTGGCTCGATTCCGAGACCGCCCTCACCCTCCTCGCCTCCCCGCTCGGCTCCATGGACGCCGCCGACCTGCGCCGCCTCGGCCGGGCCCTGCGCGACGAGGAACGCGCCGCCGGGATCCGGGTCCCCGCCCCCTCCGACGCACTGCTGGCCCGCGCGCTGGCCGAGCCCGAACGGCTCATCACGCACGATCCGGCGTACGCCCACGGCGCGCAGCGCCTCGGCGCGCTCCTGCGCAAGGCCCGCGAACTCCTCGAAGGCGGCGGCACCGCCGAGGAGGCCCTGTGGACCCTGTGGAACGGCACCCCCTGGCCCGGCAGGCTGGAGCGGGCCGCGCTACGGGGCGGGGCGGGCGGGCGCAACGCCGACCGCGACCTCGACGCGGTGTGCGCCCTGTTCGACACGGCCGCCCGCGCCGAGGAGCGCACCGGCGGGCGCGGGGCCCTCAACTTCCTCGAAGAGGTCGACGCCCAGGACATCGCCGCCGACACCCTCTCCCGGCGGACCGCCCGCCCCGACGCCGTACGCCTGATGACCGCCCACCGCTCCAAGGGCCTGGAATGGCGGCTCGTCGTCGTCGCCGGAGTCCAGGAAGGCGTCTGGCCCGACCTGCGCCGCCGGGGCTCCCTCCTGGAAGCGGACCGGATCGGCCGCGACGGACTCGCCGAACCCCTCACGCCCGGGGCCCTCCTCGCCGAGGAGCGCAGGCTCTTCTACGTCGCCGCCACCCGCGCCCGCGAGCGTCTGATCGTCACCGCCGTGAAGGCCCCCGCCGACGACGGCGACCAGCCCTCCCGCTTCCTGACCGAGCTGGGCGTCGAACCCCGCGACGTCACCGGCCGCCCGCGCCGCCCCCTCGCCGTCGCCGCGCTCGTCGCCGAACTGCGCGCCACCACGGTCGACCCGGCCGCGTCCGACGCCCTGCGGGAGGCCGCCGCCCACCGCCTCGCCCGGCTCGCCGCGCTCACCGACGACGAGGGGCAGCCGCTGGTGCCCGCGGCCCACCCGTACCGCTGGTGGGGCCTGGCGGAGCCGACCCGCTCCGCCGTGCCGCTGCGCGACCGCGACCAGCCCGTCACCCTCTCCGGCAGCGCGCTGGACCAGCTCGCCAACACCTGTGCCCTCCAGTGGTTCCTGGGCCGCGAGGTGAAGGCCGACGCCCCGGCCACCGCGGCCCAGGGGTTCGGCAACGTCGTCCACGTACTCGCCGACGAGGTCGCCTCCGGCCGTACGCCCGCCGATCTCGACGTCCTCATGGAACGCCTGGACTCCGTGTGGAACGGTCTCGCCTTCGACGCCCCCTGGAAGTCCGCACAGGAGAAGGAGCACGCCCGCGCCGCCCTGGAACGCTTCGTGCACTGGCACGTCCTGGACCGGGGCGGCCGCACCCCCACCGCGAGCGAGCACGACTTCGACGTGACGCTGGAGGCGGGGGAGTACGCCGTCCGCATCCGGGGCTCCATGGACCGGGTCGAACAGGACGCCGATGGCCGGGCGTACGTCGTCGACTTCAAGACCGGCAAGGGCGCGCCCACCAAGGACGAGGTCGCCGCCCACTCCCAGCTCGCGGTCTACCAGCTCGCCGTCCGTGAGGGCGCGGTCGACGAGCTCTTCGACGGCCGGCGGCCCGAACCCGGCGGCGCGGAGCTGGTCCAGCTCCGCCTGCCCGCCCCCATGAAGGAGGGCGGCGACGCCTTCCCCAAAATCCAGGCCCAGGAACCGCTGGCCGGCGAGTGGGTCTCCGACCTGCTCGCCACCGCCGCCGGAAAGGTCCTGGACGAACGCTTCACGCCCACCACCGGCACGCACTGCGCCAACTGCACCTTCCGGGCCTCGTGCAGCGCGCAGCCGGAGGGGCGCCAGGTGGTGGAGTAGCGCCAGGTGGTGGAGCAGGGCCAGGTGGTGGAGCAGGGCCGTGGTGGCTTGGCGCCAGGCGGTGGCGCAGCGCCTTTCGTGGGCATCGGCGTGGGTTGTCGGTGGGCCCGGTTACCGTTGACCGGGTGTCCTCACGCATCACCGATCCCGAGCAGCTCAAGGAGCTCCTCGGGATCCCGTTCACCCCGGAGCAGACGGCCTGCATCACCGCGCCGCCCGCCCCGCAGGTGATCGTGGCCGGAGCCGGGTCGGGCAAGACCACGGTGATGGCCGCCCGCGTGGTCTGGCTGGTCGGCACCGGACAGGTCGCACCCGAGCAGGTCCTCGGCCTCACCTTCACCAACAAGGCGGCGGGCGAGCTGGCCGAGCGCGTCCGCAAGGCGCTGATCGCCGCCGGGGTCACCGACCCCGACGTCATCGACCCGGACCACCCCCCCGGCGAACCCACCATCTCCACGTACCACGCCTTCGCCGGCCGCCTTCTCACCGAGCACGGACTGCGCATCGGCCTGGAGCCCACCACCCGCCTCCTCGCCGACGCCACCCGCTATCAGCTGGCGGCGAAGGTGCTGCGCGAGGCGCCGGGCCCGTATCCGGCGCTCACCCGGTCCTTCCCCACCCTGGTCAGCGATCTCCTGGCGCTCGACGGGGAGCTGTCCGAACACCTCGTACGCCCCGGGGCGCTGCACACGTACGACACCGAGCTGCTGCACGCCCTGGAACACGCGAAGCTCAGCAACGCCGACCTGCGCAAGATGCCCGAGACCGCCGAGGCCCGCCGCTCCCTCCTCGCCCTCACCGAGCGCTACCGGGCCGCCAAGCGCAGCCGGGACCTGCTGGACTTCGGCGACCAGATCGCCCTCTCCGCGGAGCTGGCCCTCACCCGGCCCGAGGTGGGGGCGATCCTGCGGGACGAGTTCCGGGTGGTCCTCCTCGACGAGTATCAGGACACGTCGGTCGCCCAGCGCCTGCTGCTCTCGGCGTTGTTCGGCGGCGGTACGGGACCGGGGGCGGCCGGCCACCCACCCACCGGCCACGCGGTCACCGCCGTGGGCGACCCCTGCCAGGCGATCTACGGCTGGCGCGGCGCGTCCGTCGCCAACCTCGACGACTTCCCCGAGCACTTCCCGCACGCCGACGGCACCCCCGCCACCCGCTACAGCCTCAGCGAGAACCGCCGCAGCGGCGGCCGCCTCCTCCAGCTCGCCAACGGCCTCGCCGAACCGCTGCGCGCCATGCACGAGGGCGTCGAGGCGCTGCGCCCCGCCCCGGGCGCCGAGCGCGACGGCCTCGTCCGCTGCGCCCTGCTGAACACGCACACCGAAGAGATCGAGTGGCTCGCCGACTCCCTCGCCCACCTCGTGCGCACCGGCACCCCGCCCGGCGAGATCGCCGTCCTGTGCCGCACCGCCGGGGACTTCCCCCAGATCCAGGCGGCCCTGGTCGCCCGGGACATCCCGGTCGAGGTGGTCGGCCTCGCCGGGCTGCTGCACCTGCCCGAGGTGGCCGACCTGGTCGCCGTCTGCGAGGTCCTCCAGGACCCGGGCGCCAACGCCTCCCTGGTCCGCCTCCTCACCGGACCGCGCTGGCGCATCGGCCCCCGTGATCTCGCGCTCCTGGGCCGCCGCGCCCGCCTCCTCGTGCACCGGGCCGGCCACGCGGACGACGCCGACGCGGACCAGCGGCTCGCCGGCGCGGTCGAGGGCACGGACCCGGCCGAGGTGATATCGCTCGCGGACGCGCTGGACACCTTCCTGGTCGCGGGGGACGCGGCCGACGACGGGCTGCCGTTCTCCGCCGAGGCCCGCGTCCGGTTCGCCCGCCTCGCCCGGGAGCTCCGCGACCTGCGCCGCTCGCTCGCGGACCCCCTGATGGACGTCCTGCACCGGGTCCTGGCCACCACCGGCCTTGAGGTCGAGCTGTCCGCGTCCCCGCAGGCGCTGGCCGCCCGCCGCCGCGAGACCCTCGCCAACTTCCTGGACACGGCGGCCCGCTTCGCCTCCCTCGACGGCGAGGCGTCGCTGCTCGCCTTCCTCGGCTTCCTGCGGACCGCCGCGCAGTACGAGAAGGGCCTCGACAACGCGCTGCCCGGCGGCGAGAACACCGTCAAGGTCCTCACCGCCCACAAGTCCAAGGGCCTGGAGTGGGACGTCGTCGCCGTGCCCGGCCTGGTCACGGGCCAGTTCCCCAGCGGCCGGTCCCGGGACGCGTGGACCGCCCAGGCCGCGGTGCTCCCGCACGCCCTGCGCGGTGACGCGGCGACGCTCCCGGCCCTGGACGCCATGGACGGCCTCGACGCCAAGAGCCTCAAGGCGTTCAAGGAGGAGATGAAAGAGCACCAGCACACGGAGGAACTGCGCCTCGGGTACGTCACCTTCACCCGCCCCCGCTCCCTGCTCCTCGGCTCGGGCCACTGGTGGGGCCCGTCCCAGAAGAGGACGCGCGGCCCGTCCGCCTTCCTCGACGCGCTGTACGAGCACTGCGCGGCGGGCCACGGCGAGATCGAGGCCTGGGCGGACGAGCCCGCCGAGGACGAGGAGAACCCGGCCCTCGCGGCGCCCGGCACCGACCTGGCCTGGCCGCTCCCGCTCGACGCCGACGCACTCGCCCGCCGCCGCGCCGCCCGGGACACGGTGCTGGCTCACCTGGAGCGCCTGGCCGCCGACGGAGAGCTTCCGCAGGAGCACGCGGAACCGGCGTACGAGCACGCGGAACCGGCGTACGAGCCGGAGACCGAGGAGACGCCGATCGACTGGGACGACTGGGACGAGCTCGCCACCGCGCGACCTACGGGCCCTCCGCACATCCCGGCCGCCCGCCACCCCCAGGAAGCGACTGCCGCCCGCCACCCCCAGGAAGCGGACCCCGCACCGTCCGGCCCCATGGAACGGCTCACACCCGAGGAGGCCCGCACCCTCGCCTCCTGGGACCGGGACCTGGAATCCCTGGCCGGGGAGCTGCGCCGAGCCCGTGCCACCGTGCGCGAGGTCCTCGTGCCCGCGTCGCTCTCCGCCACCCAGCTGCTGCGGCTGGCCGAGGACCCCGACGCCTTCGCCCAGGAGCTGGCCCGGCCCATGCCCCGCCCGCCGGGGCCCGCCGCCCGCCGGGGCACCCGGTTCCACGCCTGGGTGGAGTCGCGGTACGAGGAACTGCCGCTGCCCATGCTCGGCCCCGACGAGCTGCCCGGGGGCGACGAGAGCGACGCGGAGATCGCCGACGAGCGGGACCTCGCCGAGCTGAAGGAGGCGTTCGAGCGCACCGCGTACGCCCGGCGCACGCCGTACCGGGTCGAGACCCCGTTCCAGATCACGCTGGCGGGCCGGGTGATCCGGGGCCGCATCGACGCCGTGTACCGCACGGGCGACACCTACGAGATCGTCGACTGGAAGACCACCCGCCACCGCACCGCCGACCCGCTCCAGCTCGCCGTCTACCGGCTGGCCTGGGCCGAGCTGCACGATCTGCCGCTCACCGCGGTCACCGCCGCCTTCCTCTACGTACGCAGCGGGGAAACCGTCCATCCGCAGGGGCTGCCCGGCCGGGCCGAGCTGGAGCGGATCCTGCTGGACGAGCCGGCCCCCGAGGGCGGATAGGCTCAAGCGCATGAGCGAGACCCCGGACAGCGCCGTCCGTACGTACACCGAACAGCACCGCGCAGCCTTCCTCGACGACCTCGCGGAGTGGCTGCGCATCCCGTCCGTATCCGCGCAGCCGGAGCACGACGGGGACGTACGGCGCAGCGCCGAGTGGCTGAGCGCCAAGCTCAAGGAGACCGGCTTCCCGGTCACCGAGATCTGGGAGACCCCCGGCGCCCCCGCGGTCTTCGCCGAGTGGCCCAGCGAGGACCCGGGCGCCCCGACGGTCCTGGTCTACGGCCACCACGACGTGCAGCCCGCCGCCCGCCAGGACGGCTGGTCGACCGACCCGTTCGAGCCGGTGATCCGGGACGGCCGGATGTACGGACGTGGCGCGGCCGACGACAAGGGCCAGGTGTTCTTCCACACCCTCGGGGTCCGCGCCCACCTCGCCGCGACCGGCCGTACCACCCCGGCCGTCCACCTCAAGCTGCTGATCGAGGGCGAGGAGGAGTCCGGCTCCCCGAACTTCCGCGCCCTGGCCGAGGAACGCGCGGACCGGCTCGCCGCCGACGCGGTGATCGTCTCGGACACCGGCATGTGGGACGAGGACACCCCGACCGTCTGCACCGGCATGCGCGGCCTCGCGGAGTGCGAGATCGAGCTGTACGGCCCCGCCCAGGACATCCACTCCGGATCGTTCGGCGGAGCCGTCCCCAACCCGGCCACCGAGATCGCCCGCCTGGTCGCGGCCCTCCACGACGAGGACGGCAGGGTCGCGGTCCCCGGCTTCTACGACGGTGTCACCGACCTCACCGACACCGAGCGGGCGCTCTTCGCGGAGCTACCCTTCGACGAGGCCACCTGGCTGCGCACCGCGAAGTCCGGGGCCGCGTCCGGCGAGGCCGGGTACTCCACGCTGGAACGCGTCTGGGCCCGCCCCACCGCCGAGGTCAACGGCATCGGCGGCGGCTACCAGGGCGTCGGCAGCAAGACGATCATTCCCTCCTCCGCCCTGGTGAAGATCAGCTTCCGGCTGGTCGACGGCCAGGACCCCGACCGCGTACAGCGGGCGGTCCGCGCCTGGGCCGAGGCCCGCATCCCGGCGGGCGTCCGGCACCGGATCGACTTCCAGCCCGCCACCCGACCCTGTCTGACCCCGCTGGACCACCCCGCCCTGCAGGCCGTGACCCGCGCGATGGGCCGGGCCTTCGGGAAGAAGATCCTCTTCACCCGCGAAGGAGGCTCGGGCCCCGCCGCCGACCTCAGGGACGTGCTCGGCGCCCCCGTCCTCTTCCTCGGCATCTCCGTACCCTCCGACGGCTGGCACGCCCCCGACGAGAAGGTCGAGCTGGACCTCCTCCTCAAGGGCGTGGAGACGACCGCCCACCTGTGGGGCGAGCTGGCCACGGCACTGAGCTGAACGCCCGGAACTCCGCTGAATCCTCTGCACACCTCCACGTACCTGTGCACACCCGATCCACCCAGGGGGAGTAGGAAGCACCTGTGAGCACCTTCGACAACGCCACCGCAGACCGCCCGATCGGCCTCACCGCGCGGAGCGGCATCGACCGCGCGGCACACCACCGCCTCGACGAGGCGTGGCTCGCCGTGGCGTGGAGCCACCCGACGACCCGTGTCTTCGTCGTCTCCGGCGGGCAGGTGCTGATCGACGACACCGCCGACGGTGGCACCGAGATCGTCATGACCCAGGCCTTCGAGGCCCCGGTCACCGAGACCCACCGGTACTTCCTCGGCACCGGCGAGGACGGCGTCAGCTACTTCGCGCTCCAGAAGGACACGCTGCCCGGCCGTATGGACCAGTCGGCCCGGCCCGCCGGACTCCGCGAAGCGGGTCTCCTCCTCGGCCCCCGCGACGCGGGTCTGATGGCGCACGCCGTCGCCCTGGAGAACTGGCAGCGCCTGCACCGCTTCTGCTCCCGCTGCGGCGAGCGCACCGTCATCGCGGCGGCCGGCCACATCCGCCGCTGCCAGGCCTGCGGCGCCGAGCACTACCCGCGCACCGACCCGGCGGTCATCATGCTGGTCACCGACGACCAGGACCGGGCCCTGCTGGGCCGCCAGGTGCACTGGCCGGAGGGCCGCTTCTCCACGCTCGCCGGGTTCGTCGAGCCGGGGGAGTCGATCGAGCAGTCCGTGGCCCGCGAGGTGTACGAGGAGGCCGGGATCACGGTCGGTGAGGTCGAGTACATCGCCAGCCAGCCGTGGCCGTTCCCCTCCAGCCTGATGCTCGGCTTCATGGCGCGGGCCATCTCCTTCGACATCACCGTCGACGGCGAGGAGATCGAGGAGGCCCGCTGGTTCTCCCGCGAGGACCTCACCGCCGCCTTCGAGTCCGGAGAGGTCATGCCCCCGTTCGGCATCTCGATCGCGGCCCGCCTGATCGAGCTCTGGTACGGCAAGCCGCTCCCGAAGCCCGGCGGCGCGAAGCGGACCGGCTGAGCGGTGTGAAGCGGACCGGCCGACCAGGGTGAAGCGGACCGGCTGAGCACCACCCCGGGACACAGGACTGCCCCCGGCGATGCCGGGGGCAGTGGTGCGCGCGACAGGCAGTCGTTCCAACGGCCGGATCAGGCGGCGAGCGCCTGCTTCACCTGCGCGAGCGACGGGTTCGTCATGACCGACTCGGTGCCCGAGGGGGCCACGATCAGCAGCGTCGGGACCGTCTGGTTTCCGCCATTCGCCTTCTCGACGAACGCGGCCGACTCCGGGTCGTGCTCGATGTTGACCTCGTTGTACGCGATGCCCTCGCGGTCCATCTGGCTCTTCAGCCGGCGGCAGTAGCCGCACCAGGTGGTGCTGTACATCGTCACAGTGCCCGCCATGTCGCTGGCGCTCCTTCGTCTCGTCCGTACCGCTGCGCGGCCGGCAGCGTCACGTGCGGTCCGGCCACAGTCCGCAGCCGTCCCGCACGGTTGAGGAACGTACGGGAGGCCTCCACCATTCCCATCGCACCGGCGCCCGGCCCCGAACCACACGGAACCGGTACGACGAATACCTCACCCCTGTGGACAACCGCCGCATCCGCCCCCTGGGACCTGGCAGCATGGCGGGGTGACAGCAGCAACGCACTCCACTCTCTTCCCACAGGTTCCCGAGACCCCGGACGCCGTGCTCGACGGGCTCGACCCCGAGCAGCGCGAGGTGGCTCTCGCCCTGCACGGACCGGTGTGCGTGCTGGCCGGAGCCGGTACGGGCAAGACCCGCGCGATCACCCACCGCATCGCGTACGGGGTGCGGGCGGGCATCCTCCAGCCGGCCACCGTGCTCGCCGTCACCTTCACCAACCGGGCCGCCGGCGAGATGCGCGGCCGCCTGAGACAGCTCGGCGCGACCGGCGTCCAGGCGCGGACCTTCCACTCCGCCGCCCTCCGACAGCTCCAGTACTTCTGGCCGAAAGCAGTCGGTGGTGAGCTGCCCCGGCTGCTGGAGCGGAAGGTGCAGCTGGTCGCCGAGGCCGCCGCCCGCTGCGAGCTCCGGCTCGACCGCAACGAGCTGCGGGACGTCACCGGCGAGATCGAGTGGGCCAAGGTCACCCGGACCGTCCCCGCCGACTATCCGGCGGCGGTCGCCAGGACCCAGCGGGACACCCCCCGCGACCCGGCGGTCCTCTCCCAGATCTACTCCATGTACGAGCAGCTCAAGCGCGACCGCTCGGTGATCGACTTCGAGGACGTGCTGCTGCTCACCGTCGGCATCCTCCAGGACCGGAGCGACATCGCCGAGCACGTGCGCGGCCAGTACCAGCACTTCGTCGTCGACGAGTACCAGGACGTGAGCCCGCTCCAGCAGCGGCTGCTCGACCTCTGGGTCGGCGACCGGGACGACCTCTGCGTCGTCGGCGACGCCAGCCAGACGATCTACTCCTTCACCGGGGCCACCCCCGACCACCTGCTGAACTTCCGCACCCGCCACCCCGGGGCGACCGTGGTCAAGCTGGTGCGCGACTACCGCTCCACCCCCCAGGTCGTCCACCTCGCCAACGGCCTGCTGAGCCAGGCCCATGGCAAGGCCGCCGACCATCGGCTGGAGCTGGTCTCCCAGCGCGACAAGGGCCCCGAGCCCGTCTACACGGAGTATCCCGACGAGCCCACCGAGGCCGAGGGCACCGCCCGACGCATCCGCGACCTCATCGCCGCGGGCGTGCCGGCCGGCGAGATCGCCGTGCTCTACCGCGTCAACTCCCAGTCGGAGGTCTACGAGCAGGCCCTCGCGGACGCCGGCGTGCCCTACCAGCTGCGGGGCGCCGAGCGGTTCTTCGAGCGTGCCGAGGTCCGGGAGGCGGGCACCGCCCTGCGCGGCGCGGCCCGCGCCGGACGTAACGACTCCCTGCTCGACGACGCGGAGGGGCTGCCGTCCCAGGTGCGGGCGGTGCTCTCCACCAAGGGCTGGACCAGCCGTCCGCCCGCCGGGTCGGGGGCCGTGCGCGACCGCTGGGAGTCGCTGGCCGCGCTGGTGCGCCTCGCGGAGGACTTCGAGACGGCCAGGCCGGGGGCGACCCTGACCGACCTGGTCCGTGAGCTGGACGAGCGGGCGGCCGCCCAGCACGCCCCGACGGTCCAGGGGGTGACCCTGGCGTCGCTGCACTCGGCGAAGGGCCTGGAGTGGGACGCCGTGTTCCTGGTCGGCCTGACCGAGGGCATGATGCCGATCGCCTATGCCAAGACCGACGAGCAGGTCGAGGAGGAGCGGCGGCTGATGTACGTCGGGATCACCCGGGCCCGCGTCCACCTCTCGCTCTCCTGGGCGCTGTCCCGGTCGCCGGGCGGCCGGGCGAGCCGACGGCCGACCCGCTTCCTGAACGGGCTGAGGCCGGGCTCGGCGCCCTCGGGCGTGCGGAGCGGGGCCGGCGGCGGCGGAGGAATCGACCGGGGCACCGGCCGGGCCGCGGCGGCGAGCCGGACCCCGGCGGTCGAGCGGAAACACCGGGGGCCGGTGCGATGCCGGGTCTGCGGACGGACGCTCACCGACGCGGGCGAGATGAAGCTGATGCGCTGCGAGGAATGCCCCTCGGACATGGACGAGGCGCTGTACGGGCGGCTGCTCGACTGGCGCGCCGCCCAGGCGGCCCTGCTGGGCCAGCCGGACTTCTGCGTGTTCACCGAGAAGACGCTCATGGCGATCGCCGAGGCCGTGCCGTCCACCGAGGGCGAGCTGGTCGTCATCGCCGGCGTCGGCAACCGGAAGCTGAGCCGCTTCGGCACCGACGTTCTGGCCATCTGTGCAGGTGAGGCAGTTGATGGCGAACCCGAGGAGGGCGTCGACGCGACCTGAGAAAAACTCGTCCAGAAAATAGTTTGCGCCCGCCCCAGTCGTCACCATAGGTTCTTAACCACGGGAACAGCGACTTCTCTGAAGCCCTGATTCCGTGCTGTACTTATCCGAATACGCAGGACCGGTCCCGGCCGGTCCCCAGAGACGCCGAGAGGAGGCGATTGAAGTGATCAGCATCATCGAAACCCAGAAAATGACCGATCTCTCGGTCGTCTCCGCCTGCTCGCTCGGCCTCACCCGCTCCTCGGCTGCTTCGCTCCGCGCCACCGGTCTGTCCGGCATCTCTGCCGCCCGTCCGCTGTCCCTGGCGAGCCTCCCCGTGATGCGGGAGCGCAATGAGCGACCGATCGAGGCACCGGCGGCAGCAGTAGCGAAGGCAGCACAGGCTCAGGCCTATGCCTTTGCGGCAGCCGGTGCCGGAGTCAAGAAGCAGACGCAGCAGCACCACACGATGTGGGCCTTCCGTGGGCCTGAACCCTGGAGCGATCCAGCCTGATCCAGCATCAGGTCGGCGCCTTCAGGGCCGCGGAACCCCACTCGGGATCCGCGGCCCTTTTGTTTTGTCCGAACGGACGAGACGGAACGAAGGAGCCTCGGGACAAGCAGGACCTGGTACCAGCAGCCGCCAACCGGCCAACAGGCCGGCACGACCAGACGAGGACACCACCCACCGTGCACATCGAAACGCACGCCCCGTCAGTACCGCTTTCCGACTCGATCTCGCCGCCCGGCTCCACGGAGGACTCCACCTTGACCCCGCTCACCACGCTCACCGCGCTCGACGACGCCATCGAGAACCTCGGCGTACCCGTCCCCTGCCGTTCCTACGACCCGGAGGTCTTCTTCGCCGAGTCGCCGGCCGACGTCGAGTACGCCAAGTCCCTCTGCCGCACCTGCCCGCTCGTCGAGGCCTGCCTCGCCGGGGCGAAGGACCGCCGCGAGCCGTGGGGTGTCTGGGGTGGCGAGCTCTTCGTCCAGGGCGTGGTCGTGGCCCGCAAGCGTCCGCGTGGCCGTCCGCGCAAGAACCCGGTCGCAGCGTGATCGCGACCTGTGGGGTCCCCACCCCCACACGCGGACTGCGCCTCGGAACGATCGACCGTCCCCAGACCCATGACCCCCGGAATCAGGCACCAATGATCACCCCCACGAAGGAGCCGGTCGGCTCCGCCACCCCCGACGTCACCATCATCGGCGCGAACGACCCGCGTCAGAACAGGACCCGCGAAATGCAACTCATCCCAGAAGCCCTGGCGCGTGCGCATATGCGCGACCGCCTGCGGGAGGCCCAGGAGGACCGACAGTCGGCCCGCCTGGTCGCCGCCCGCCGGATGCAGCGCCGAGCGGAGCGCGCCTCGCTGCGCGCCCGCCGTGCGCTGGCCATGGCGGTCATGCACTGACCGTGCAGCCATCACCCCACCGCGGGGCCGTCCGTATCCGGGCGGCCCCGCGGTGCGTTGTGCGCTCGACCGTCCGGTCACGGGGATATCGTCAGGAGGTGGACGAGGAGACCCATCCCCCCGGACAACCCGCCGCGAAAACCGTGGAGTGCGCCCGCTGCGGCACTGCCGCCGAAGGCGGCACGGCCCCTCCGACCTGGCTCTGCGCCGTGGAGGACGGACGCCGGCTCCACTTCTGCGAGGGCTGCGCACGCCTCCACATCCGCGCGATCGAAAGCCGCCTCGACTCACTCTGGTGGTAACCGGCCCACCCTCAGTCCCAGGCCGAGGCTCCGACCCCAGGCCCCGGCTCCGGCCGAAGCCCCGTCCTACGCCTCGACTGTCTGGCCCTCCGGCTCCGGCTCGCCCTCCTCCTCGGCGTACTCCGTTGCCTCCGCGTCCATGCCCTCCGCGAGGAACCCCGGCAGCCACGCTTCGAGCTCGTCGCGCAGCCGTACCGTCGCGCCGAGCTGGCACAGCACCCCGATCGTGCTGAGCGTCACCCGGTGTATGAGGACGTAGGACGGGGGGAGGTTCAGCTGCTTGCCGAGCTGATGGGCGGGGGAGCGCGGATCGGCTATCCGGGCCGCTTGTTCACGGATCCAGCCCCGGCTGAAGACGAACTCCTCCACCTGCGTGGGTTCGATGATCGGGAGCAGGTAGTCGACCACGTCGTCCGGGTCCAGCTCGATCGACTCCTTCACGAAGCCCTCTGCGCGCAGCAGCCCGTACACCCCCGCCGCGTCGCCCTCCAGCGTCAGCCGCAAGGAGTCACCGATGGTCTGCGGCAGCCCGCCCGGAAGCCGGTCGACCGTGCCGAAGTCCAGCACCCCCAGCCGCCATGAGCCGACCGGACCGGCTCCCTCCTCCGCGTGTTTCACCTGCTCTGCGTGCTCCGTACGGTCCGTGCGCTCCGCGTCGTCCGCCGCCGGGGGCAGCAGCCGGAAGTTGCCCGGATGCGGATCGGCGTGCAGCAGCCCGGTGCGTGCCGGACCGGAGAAGAGGAAGCGGGCCAGCAGTTGCCCCGCACGGTCCCGCTGCTCCGCAGTGCCCTCCGCGATGACCTCGGACAGCGGGATCCCGTCGATCCACTCCGTCACCAGCACCTGGTCGGACTGGTGCACCATCTGAGGGATCACCACATCCGGGTCGTCCGCGAACTCCGCCGCGTGCTCCCGCTGCGCCTGCGCCTCCAGTTCGTAGTCCAGCTCCTCCGACACCCGGTCGCGCAGTTCCTTGATCAGAGGCTTGACGTCCATCCCCGGGACCAGCGGGCCGAGCAGCCGGGCGAAACGGCTGAGTTGGGCGAGGTCGGAGAGCAACGCCTCGCCCGCGCCGGGATACTGCACCTTCACGGCGACCTCGCGGCCGTCGTGCCACACCGCCCGGTGCACCTGCCCGATCGAGGCGGCAGCCGCCGGTGTGTCCTCGAACTCCAGGAAATACTCCCGCCAGTCCTCCCCCATCCGTTCGGCGAGAACCCCATGGACCGTGCGCGCGGGCAGCGGCGGCGCGGCCTCCTGAAGCTTGGTCAGCGCGGCCCGGTAGGGGCCGGCGACCTCATCGGGCAGAGCCGACTCGAAGACGGAGAGGGCCTGGCCCAGCTTCATGGCCCCGCCCTTCAGCTCGCCCAGGGTCTTGAACAGCTGGTCCGCCGTGCGCTGCTGCACCTCACGGGCGACCAGCTCGGCCGACTTTCCGCCGATCCGCCTGCCCAGCCCCCAGGTGGCACGACCGGCGAAGCCGAGCGGAAGCGCGGCCAGCTTGGCCGTACGCGTAACCGCCTTCCGGGGAAGATCAGACATGTGCCCCTCCAGTTCCCAGACTGCCGTGCCGCGGGGCCTCCGGTGTCACTCCGGCGACGGCGGTCACCTCGCCATTGTGTCCTGTGCCCGAACACCACCGGAGGCCCGTTCCCCCGTAGGGCCTCCGGCCGCCCCGCAGGAACATTCCGCGTGCGGGCCGATCGCCTCGGAACGCCAGTCCAGCAGCGGCAGAGCGGCCTCCCAGCGAGTTCCGGTACTTGCCGGGAGGTCCCCGTCCAGAAACGCCAGGGCATGTGCAGCGGCGAGACCGGCGACCGCCGTCGCGAGCCCCAGATCGCAGGCGGGCACGGCTCCCCGTCGCCCGGAACGCCACTGCGCCAGCATCCGGGGCCACTGCGGATCCCGTTCCGCACGGTGCAGCTCCAGGCAGCCCGCGCAGCCGGTGCCCCCGGGCAGGACGAGAGGCCCGACCACCCCCGTGGCCTCGATCACGCCCGCATAGAGATGAGGAGTACCCGACGCGATCCAGGGTCCGGCCGTGTCCGGGACGGGTGCGTACACCGCGAGACCGTCCCGGGGAGCGACGACGATCAGGGACAGGCCGGGCTGTCCGGCACTCCCTGCCAGGCCGGCCCCCGCCCCAGCCGCTGCCGGGTCTCCTCCCGGGTGCCCCGCCCCCGCCGAGCCCGTCCCGGTGCGGCCCGTCCCCGTCCCGTCCGCCTCCGCTCGCCGGGGGGTGGGCCCGGGGGCGGACCGGCGGACGAGCCGACGGGCCGCCACGTCGCGCCGTTCGCCCACTGATGCCGGGGGGAGGCCCCCGGGTGCCACGTCCCAGGGTTCGGCCCGGCCTCCGTCGAGCACTTCCACCTGCCCCACCCCCGCACCGGACAGCACCGAGGCGATGGACGCCCCGACCCGGCCCGCTCCCCGTACCTGGACCCGCATCGCCCGCCGGGCCGCCATCCGGCGCAGTCCGCCGCCCGGTTCGGGGCGGACGACCGACAGCGAGGCCACATCGGAACGCTGGCGGTCCATCACCTCGACGCGCCTGCGCAGGGCATCGGCTCCCGGACCGGCCGACCTCGGGTCGTCCAGGAGTCCGGCCCCCGCCAACCGTGCCAGCAGGACGTTCACATGACGTTCCGGCAGGTCGAGTGCGCGTGCCTCCTCGTGCAGGAGTGGCAGACCACGTGTGCCGTCGAGCAGTTCCAGAAAGCTCCCTGTGGCGATGTCCACCGGTCCGAGCGTCACGGCATGTGCGGGTGTCACACCGAATTGCACGGTGTTCCGTCCGCGCCAGGCGCGACGCAGTGCGGGCT
This sequence comes from Streptomyces sp. NPDC048142, assembly GCF_043202835.1. Classification (NCBI taxonomy): domain Bacteria; kingdom Bacillati; phylum Actinomycetota; class Actinomycetes; order Kitasatosporales; family Streptomycetaceae; genus Streptomyces; species Streptomyces sp. NPDC048142. The sequence goes on along the minus strand of NZ_JBIDBC010000021.1, from coordinate 30,822 downwards.
TCAGCATCGGATACATGACCTCTCCCCCCGAGCGGTGTCGCGGGCACGGGTGCGCTCGCAGACCGGGTGATCCGCGGAGCCTTCCCCGCAGGACCTCTGCCAGAATGCGGGTCCGCGTCGAACCGTGCGCGGAGTTGTCCACAGGCACGGGTCATTAGTCGTTCAATCCGCTCATCGTTCACATGGTGCGAGCTGTGGGACGGATCGCCGCCGAACCGTTCGCGGGGCGGGACTTCCCCCACGGACAGCGGGTAACGTCGTGGCGTGCCCGCCGACCCGTCGTCCGGCTTTGCCGGGGAGACCTCCGCGCGCAGCGCCGGTAGCCATCAGCGCAGCGCGGCAGCCCATCAGCCCCGCGCTTCGGTGACGAGCGCGGTCGAGGTCCGCAGAAGCAGCCGGCGCAGGAGAACGGTCTCCGCGTACCGGGAGGGCGACCGCACGATCGTGCTCATCCCCGCCCGGATGTCGGAGGCGGAGGAGCGGCGCTGGGTGGGGGTGATGCTGGACAAGCTCGCCGCCCAGGAGAACAAGCGTGTCCTGGGTGACACCGAGCTCGCGGAGCGAGCCGTACGGCTGTCCGCCCAGTATTTCGACGGTCGCGCCCAGCCCCTCTCGGTGCGCTGGGTGACCAACCAGAACACCCGCTGGGGCTCGTGCACCCCGGCCGAGGGCAGCATCAGGCTCTCGCACCGGCTGCAGGGCATGCCGGAGTACGTTGTCGACTACGTGCTTCTCCACGAGCTGGCGCATCTGCTCGTTCCCGGACACGGTCCGGGGTTCTGGCGGCTGTTGGAGGCCTATCCGCGCACCGAGCGCGCCCGTGGGTATCTGGAGGGCGTGGTGGCGGCCGATCAGCTGCCCCACCTGCCCCGCCTGCCCGCCGCCCGCGAGGAATGACCGGGCCCGTTCGCGCTTGCCGATTCTGTACCGGGTGTGTACCGGCTTGGTCCGACGTCCTTGTTTGCGGTTAGCCTGACGCGACGCATTTACCTTCGGGATGGGGGACGGTCGTTACGCATGGCCAGGGAATTCCAACGCGGCCACAAGGCCAAGATCAGTGATCTCACGCCAGGGACGGATCTGTACGTAGGCGTGCAGATCGCAGCTCCGGGGCTGACCTTCGACATCAGCTGCTTCGGCCTCGACGCCCATGAGCAGCTCTCCGACGACCGGTACTTCATCTTCTTCAATCAGCCGAAATCGCCTGAGGAGTCCATCCAGCTCCTCGGTGCGCAGTCCGGTGACACCGAGTCCTTCCGCGTCACGCTCGACCGCATTCCGGCAGCCATCCAGAAGCTCTCCTTCACCGCGACGCTCGACGGATCCGGGCAGATGTCCCAGATCGGTCCGGGGTACATCCGGATCGTCGCGGGCGGCGAGGAAGTGGTGAGGTACGCCTTCACCGGATCGGAGTTCACCACCGAGCGCGCGGTGATGCTCGGCGACTTCTACCTGAAGGACGTCTGGCGCTTCGCCGCCGTCGGCCAGGGCTTCGACGGTGGTCTCGACGCGCTCCTGAAGAACTTCGGCGGCGAGGTCGCCGAGGAAGAGGCGCCGCCCGCCGCCGTCCCGGGCTTCGCTCCGCCGCCGCAGGCCGCCGCGCCCCCGGCCTTCGGCGCACCGCCCGCGCCCCAGGCCCCGCAGCCCGCGCCGGCCTTCGGCGCCCCGTCCGCGCCCACGCCGCCGCCCGCGCCGCAGCAGCCGATGCACGAGGCACCGACGATCGCGGCCCCGCTGGCTCCCCCGGCACCGCACGCCCCCGCGGCTCCGCAGGCGCCCCAGGCTCCGTCCCCGTACGGCCAGCCCCAGCAGCCCCAGCAGCCGCAATTCGGCCAGGTCCCGGGCCAGGGCGCCCCGCCCGCCGCTCCCTACGGTCAGCAGGCTCCCGCTCCCTACGGTCAGCCCGCGCCGGCCCCGTACGGTCAGCAGCCCCCCGGCTCCATGCCCCCGGGCGTCCCGCAGGGCGTGCCCCAGGGAGTGCCGGCCGCGGGCGCGGGTCTCCAGGCAGCCCTGCAGCTGTACAAGGAGACCCCGACCGGGCAGCGCTGGACCTCGCAGAACCAGCAGCTCATGCGGGTCGACCTGACCATGGGCGGAGCCGGAGTCCTGGCCCGCCAGGGCAGCATGGTGATGTATCAGGGCAAGGTGGACTTCGGCTACAAGGGCGCCGGCTTCGTCGGCCGCGCCGTGGGCAACGCCACCGGCCAGGAAATGCAGCTGATGCGCTGTACCGGCCGCGGCCAGGTCTTCCTCGCCGAGGAAGGCTCGCACCTGCACCCGATCGAGCTGCAGGGCGATGCGATCTGCGTCTCCGCCGAGAACGTCCTCGCCTTCGACGAGTCCCTCCAGCACGAGGTCCGCAGGGTCGAGGGGCACGGCATCCCCGGCGGCGCCCTGTTCACCATGCAGTTCCAGGGCACCGGCACCGTGGTCGTGAAGACCCACGGCACCCCGGTCGTCCTGCCGGTCACGCCCACCACGTTCGCCGACTGCAACGCCGTCGTCGCCTGGTCGGCCGCCTCCCAGGTGATCGTCTCCAGCCAGGTCCGGCTGCGCCGCAACGCGTACCCCGGACACAGCGGGGAAACCGTGAACCTCCAGTTCCGGGGAGCCCCCGGCAACTTCATCGTCGTCCAGCCCTACGAGGTCTGAGGGAGCCCGTCATGAACCAGCAACTCGCGGGCTACGCCCCGACCCCTGTCACGGCCCGTATGGAGAACCACGGCAAGACCATGCTCAAGGTCGCCATGGCCTCCGGGCAGGACCTCTTCGCGCGCACCGGCTCGATGGTGGCGTATGAGGGCTTCATCCAGTACGAGCCCAACCCGCCCGCCGTCCGGCAGATCGCCTCCCAGTGGATCACCGGCGAGGGCGCACCCGTCATGAAGTGCTCCGGAGACGGGCTGCTCTACCTCGCCGACTACGGCGCCGACGTGGTCGTCATCAACCTCAACGATGACTCCCTCTCCGTCAACGGCACGAACCTCCTCGCCTTCGACGCCCACCTCACCTGGGGCGTCGAGAAGGTCAAGGGAATGGCCAAGTTCGCCGGGCAGGGCCTGTGGAACGTCGTCGTCCAGGGCACCGGGTGGGTCGCCATCACCTCCCGGGGCACCCCGATCGTCGTCGACTGCGGACGCGGCGAGGACGAGACCTACGTCGACCCGGACGCGCTCGTCGCCTGGTCCCCGAACCTCAAGGTGAAGGGCAAGCGCAGCTTCAAGGCCGGTTCGCTGATCGGCCGCGGCAGCGGCGAGGCGTACCAGATGGCCTTCTCCGGCCAGGGCATCGTCGTCGTCCAGCCGAGCGAGGACAGCACGGACCGCCTGCGGATCCAGAACTGAGGGGGAGGGAGAACACATCATGCAGAGTCCGCTTTTCAGCCACACCGAGCAGCAGACCCAGGGCCGGTACGCGATCCAGAACCCGCAGCTCCTGCGGGTCTCGCTGACCGGCCAGGACGACGTCCTCGCCCGGAAGGGCGCGATGGTCGCCTACCAGGGCCTGATGGACTTCGACGGGGAATACCAGTTCCAGGGCCGGCAGAGTGCCCTCGCGCACACCGGCGAGGGCCTCGACCTGATGCGCGTGTCCGGCCAGGGCGTCGTCTACCTCGCCAACCTCGCGCAGTACATCCACGTCGTGGACGTCGACCGCGAGGGGATCACCGTGGACAGCTCCTACGTCCTCGCGCTCGACTCCTCGCTGAACACCGAGGTCATCGCGGTGGACAGCCAGTACGGGATCTCCGGCAGCGGCAAGTACCAGCTCAACATCTCCGGCTCCGGCAAGGTCGCCCTCATGACCTCGGGTCAGCCGCTGATGATGCAGGTCACGCCCGAGAAGTACGTCAACGCGGACGCCGACGCGATCGTCGCCTGGTCCAGCTCCCTGCGCGTGCAGATGCAGGCCCAGACGCACTCCACCGGTGTCTTCAGGCGCCGCGGCGACACCGGCGAGGGCTGGGAGCTGAGCTTCCTCGGCCAGGGCTTCGCCCTGGTCCAGCCGAGCGAGGTCATGCCTCCGCAGAACGCCCAGATCGGTCAGGGCGCCCGCGCCCAGTTCGGCATGGGCCAGCAGGGCGCGCACGGCCAGAACCAGAACAACGCCTGGAACTGACCGGCACCCGCAGAGCACAGCGGTAAGGGGCGGCCACAGGGAGGCCGCCCCTTACCCATATCCGTTGAGCCTGCGGCTACAGCCGGGACCGCGTCGCCTCCAGCAGCCGTACGACGGACGCGTCGGCCACCCCGGGCACGTCCTCGTAGCCGAACCAGCGCAGCTCCAGGGATTCCTCGCTGATCCGCTCCGCCGCCCCGGCCGGAGCCAGAGCCGCGTACTGCACATCGAGGTGCCAGTTACAGGGAGACGGAATGGGGTGCCGGTCCAGCCGGGCCGGTCCGCCGGGCAGCAGGGTGAGCCCCGTGATGCCGGACTCCTCCGTCGCCTCACGGAGCGCCGCTGCCTCCAGAGTGGCGTCCCGCTCCTCGCAGTGGCCGCCCATCTGGAGCCACATGCGGAGCTTCCGGTGCAGAGTCAGCAGCACCCTCTCCCGCTTCGGATCGATCACCAGGGCGCTGGCCGTCAGGTGCCCGGCCCCGCACGCCTTCCACATGCCGTCGTCGTGCCGCGCCAGGTGATCCAGGTAGGCCCGGCGCAGCTCCGCCTGATCGCCGGCCTCGTCCTCGGGGGCGTACCCCTTCAGTACGAGCGTGGCATCGTCGTGCAGGGTCACTGGTCGCGGCCGTCCTTGCCCTCGCCCTTGCCCTCGTCGTCCTTGCCCTCGACGGGCTTCGGCTCCGGGGCGTCCGCCGCCGGCTTGCCGGAGCCCTTCGCCGCCTCGCCGAGCATCTTGTCCAGCTCGGAGAAGTCGGCCTGCTCGTGATGGACGAATCCGTCCGGGTCATCCAGGTCGTGGGCCGTCGGCAGCATGTCCGGGTGGGACCAGAGCGCGTCCCGGCCCTCCAGGCCCCGGGCGTCCGTGAGCGAGGCCCACAGGCGCGAGGCGTCCCGCAGCCGGCGCGGGCGCAGCTGGAGGCCGATGAGCGTGGCGAACGTCTGCTCGGCGGGTCCGCCGGAGGCGCGGCGCCTGCGCATCGTCTCGCGCAGTGCGTCGGCCGAGGTCAGCCGGGACTTCGAGGCCTCGTGGACCACCGCGTCCACCCAGCCCTCCACCAGCGCGAGAGCCGTCTCCAGGCGGGCCAGGGAGGCCTTCTGCTCGGGCGTGTCCTCGGGCTGGAACATGCCCTGCTGAAGGGCGTCCTGCAACTGCTCCGGCTGCGAGGGGTCGAACTGGCCGACGACGTCCTCCAGCTTGCTGGTGTCGACCTTGATGCCACGGGCGTACGCCTCGACGGCGCCGAACAGATGCGACCGCAGCCACGGCACATGGGCGAAGAGCCGCTGGTGAGCGGCCTCGCGCAGGGCCAGATACAGCCGGACCTCGTCCTGCGGGACGCTGAGGTCCTTGCCGAACTTCTCCACGTTCAGCGGGAGCAGCGCGGCCTTGCCCGCCGGCCCCAGCGGCAGTCCGATGTCGGTGGACCCCACCACCTCACCGGCCAGCACGCCCACGGCCTGCCCGATCTGCTGGCCGAACATGGCGCCGCCCATGGACCGCATCATGCCGATCAGCGGGCCCGCCATGGCCTGCATCTCCTCGGGCAGCACATCGCCCATCGCCAGGCCCACCCGCTCGGCCACCGGGTCGACCAGCTGCTGCCAGGCCGGCAGCGAGGCCTCGACCCACTCCGCGCGGCTCCACGCCACGGTGGAGACCGAACCGGAGGGCATCGACGTGACGCCGTCCAGCCAGAGGTCCGCCAGCCGCAGCGCCTCGTCGACCGCCGTGCGCTCGGACGGGCCGACGCTGGCGTCCTTGGTGCCGTCCGGGGTGCCCTGCGAGACCGTCTGGCGGGCGATCTGCTTGGCCATGTCCCAGTTCACGGGACCGCCCTCGTAGCTCAGCATCTGGCCGAGCTGCTGGAAGGCCGCGCCGAGATCGTTCGGATTCATCGAGCCGAACATTGCGGCGAACGGGTTGTCCCCGCCCGCCCCCGGCCCGAATCCGAACGGACCTGTGGGCCCGCTCGCGCTCTGCCCACCTTCGGTGGGGTCCTTCTTCTTGCCCTCGTCGCCGTTCTCCGGCTCCTCCGGCGGAAGGCCGAATCCGAATGGGGTGTCACTCACGGGTTTCCTCGGCTCGTAGGGCCGCCGGCTCGAACCGACGGCGACTGCCCGACATCACCATCCAGCGTAGACACCACGCCCGCTTCGGGCCTCAGTGCTCCGCCGACTCCCGGCCTGCGGCAGGATGGACGCCACCTGGTACGTACGCGTCATTCGGGTACGTACTGAAGACAACCGCTGGAGACGCCCGGTGAGTTCCCCAGATCCGCAGGTTCGCGCAGCGCGAAACCTGACCGACCCCTCGCCCGAGAGCACACCCGAGAAGAAACGCCCCAGGCCCCCCAGAAATCGGGGCCCCGTCGTCGCGGTCACCGGCGCCGCCACCGGCATCGGCGAACTTCTGACCGCCCACCTCGCCGCATCCGACGCGATCAAGCAGGTCATCGCGATCGACGAGCGCCGCGGAGAGGTCTCCGAGGCGACCTGGCACATCCTGGACGTACGGGACCCGGCCATCGCCGAGAAGCTGCGCGGCGCGGACGTCGTCGTGCACCTGGCCCTCGACCTCGACCTGGAGACCGACCCCGCCGCCCGCACCGCGTACAACGTACGCGGCACCCAGACCGTGCTCACCGCCGCGGCCGCCGTCGGGGTCCACCGGGTCGTGCTGTGCACCTCGGCGATGGTCTATGGGGCGCTCGCCGACAACGACGTGCCGCTCTCCGAGGACGCCGAGCTGCGCGCCACCGCCGAGGCCACCGGCGTCGGCGACCTCCTGGAGATCGAGCGGCTCGGCCGCCGGGCCCCGCGCGCCCACCCCGGGCTCAACGTCACCGTCGTGCGCCCCACCGTCCTGGTCGGCGGCACCGACACCGCCCTGACCCGCTACTTCGAGTCCCCGCGCCTCCTGGTCGTCGCCGGATCACGCCCCACCTGGCAGTTCTGCCATGTCGAGGACCTGGTGACCGCCCTGGAGTACGCCGCCCTGGAGAAGATCGACGGCGAGTTCGCGGTCGGCTGCGACGGCTGGCTGGAGCAGGAGGAAGTCGAGGAGCTCAGCGGCGTACGACGGATGGAGCTGCCCTCCGCTGTCGCGCTCGGGGCAGCCGCCCGGCTCCACCGGATCGGCCTCACCCCGTCCCCGGCGGGCGACCTGGCGTACACGATGCACCCCTGGGTGGTCAGTGTCAGCCGGCTGCACGATGCGGGATGGCGGCCGAAGTGGACGAACGAAGGGGTGCTCGGCGCCCTCCTCGAAGAGGTCGAGGGCCGCCACACCCTCGCCGGACGGCGCCTCGGCCGTAAGGACGCCACCGCCGCCGGAGCCGCCGGAGCCACGGTCGCCCTGCTCGGCGCCGCCGCCGTGGTACGCCGCGCCCGCAAGGCCCGCCGTCGCATCTGACCGCCCACCGCGCCCACGGGCCCCTGTAGGAGGCTCCAAACCGGCCGGCCGGCCGCCGGTAGAACAGGCAATACCGGGATGTCGGTGCCGTGCGGCACGATGGGAGCATGGCACGCACCCACGATCACCCCGGCGAGCACGCGGCAGCGGACCCCATCCGGCTGCTGGCGATCAGGGACGCACCGCTCTCCGTCGACGAGGTCTTCCGCGCCGTCGGCGACGACGCGGCGGGCGGCATCGCGCTCTTCGTCGGCACCGTGCGCAACCACGACTCCGGACAGGACGTCGGCGCGCTCGGCTATTCCTGCCACCCCTCGGCCGGTGACGAGCTGCGCCGCGTGGCGGAGAAGGTCGTCACCGATTACCCGGTCCGTGCCCTGGCGGCCGTCCACCGAGTGGGTGAACTGGAGGTGGGCGATCTGGCCGTGGTCGTCGCCGTCGCCTGCCCGCACCGCGCCGAGGCTTTCGAGGCGTGCCGCAAGCTCATCGACGACCTCAAGCACGAGGTTCCGATCTGGAAGCACCAGCGCTTCTCGGACGGTACGGAAGAGTGGGTCGGAGCCTGTTGAGCGCAAACCGAACCGGGGCGCATCAGCCCCGATTTGCGTAACCGCACCCCCGCCACGAGCGTTGGTCTTCCGGATCGTTAATCTGCTGATCGGGCATCCGGTCGCTCATGGGGTAGGGAGGTCGTGATGGCGGCACTCGCTTGGCTGTTGATTCCACTTTTCGCTGCTGTCGGCGGTGCGATATGGGCGAGTTGGGCTGCCCGAAATCGCACGACCGGCGATGTCACCGAACTCGCCGGCTACGCCAGGTTCCGTGACGCGATGGAGAAATCGCACTCCGGTTCCGAGGCTCTCTGACGACCGCCGCACGCCGCGTGACCACCTTCCGCCGCGTTCCGGTCACCTCGTACGGACCGGCCCCGGCGGTGCACTGACAGGCCCTTCCCGTACTGTCGTTCCATGCCACGCCGCACCGCGACGATGCTCGCATCCACTCTCGTCCTCATCGCGCTGCTCTGCGCAGGCGTGCTGATCAAAGTGCCGTATGCGGAGATGTCTCCCGGACCGACGGTCAACACTCTCGGTGAAGCGCGTGGCGAGCCCGTCCTGCAGATCTCCGGTCGCAAGACGTACCCGGCCTCCGGCCATCTCAACATGACGACGGTCCGCGTCACCGGAGCGGACTACCGGATGAACATCGTCGAGGCCGTCTACGGCTGGCTGGTCCACGACAGCGTCGTGGTGCCGCACGACACGCTCTATCCGGACGGCAAGACCGAGGAGCAGTCCACCCAGGAGAACGCCGAGGAGTTCAGCCAGTCCCAGGAGAGCGCCAAGGTGGCCGCCCTGAAGGAGCTGAAGATCCCGGTCTCCACACAGGTCGTGGTCTCCACGGTGGTCAAGGGCAGCCCCTCCGAGGACAAGTTGCACGCCGGCGACGTGATCAAGGCCGTCGACGGCACGGCGGTCAAGGAGCCCGGCGACGTGGCGAAGCTCGTCACCGAGCACCGCCCCGGCGAGGACGTCACCTTCACCATCGTCCCGGCGAAGGAGGCCGCCGCAGCCGAGAAAGCAGGCCGCGCCGCCGAGGGCAGCGAGCAGGTCACCATCAAGACCGCGAAGGCTCCCGCCGAGGACGGCGGCGAGGAGGACGGGAAGGGCCGGGCGATCGTCGGGATCAGGGCCGGGACGGACCACACGTTCCCGTTCGAGATCGACATCAAGCTCGCGGACGTCGGCGGGCCGAGCGCCGGGCTGATGTTCTCCCTGGGCATCATCGACAAGCTCACCCCGGGCGATCTGACCGGCGGCAAGTTCGTCGCGGGCACCGGCACCATCGACGACACGGGCAAGGTCGGTCCGATCGGCGGCATCAACATGAAACTGGTCGGCGCCCGCGACGCCGGCGCCCGCTACTTCCTCACGCCCGACGACAACTGCGCGTCGGCCGCGGCGGACACCCCCAGCGGCCTCACCCTGGTGCGGGTCAAGACCATCGACGACGCCACGAAGTCGCTGGAGCAGATCCGCGCGGGGAGGACCGCCGGTCTGCCGAGCTGCTCGACCGGCTGACGGCCGCACCGCCCGGGAACCGTACGACGGCCCCGGGCAGCGGCCGGATCAGGACTCGAACGTCGCCGCGAGCGCCTCGGCGAGGCCGGGCACCAGACCGGCGCCGGTCAGCACCTCGGTGGGGGAGTCCTTCTCGCGCAGCCGTACGGCGGACTCGCGGGCCCCGTCCCGCAGGACGGCCACGGTCATCCGCACCTCCTGCCGGTCGGGGTGCCTGGCCACCCACTGGGTCAGCTGCTTGTCGCTGAGCCCTTCCGGTACGGAGGCCTCGGCGGACGGCGGCAGCATCAGCCGCTCCACCGTCATGGCGCAGCCGACCACGGCGTCAGGCCAGGCGATCGTGCCGAGGAAGTCGTCGAGCGCGGTGCCCGGGGGAAGTTCGTCCTGCTCGATCGGGGTGAGCGCGGCGACGGAGGAACTGGGGTCCTCAAGGCCCAGCTGAGTGGCGAGACGGGGCTCCTGGACCCGCAGCCGGTCAGTGTCGACCAGGGCGAACAGCCGGGCGGGCTGGTCCCAGCCGAGGGTGGAGGCATAGGCGTCGATTTCGAGGACGGCGACGGTGAGCGGACTCGCGGCCATCGGGGGTCCTGCGGGGGAAACGTTGGGCATGGGCAATATCCTGCCTCCTTCCGCCCCGGGAACGGGAACTAGGTAAAGCTTCAGTAAGTTGCATAGATGGGCTCTAGGATCGCTGGGCCCGTCCACACGACCGCGAACTTCGAGGTGCGCACGTTGGCTTTCCAGATGCCGGACCGCGGCGGAGGCCCGACCGGGCCACGGATCAGAGTCGGCCGCCCGTCCCGGCGCGCCCGTACCCTGCTCATGACTTTGGGTGTCCTGGCGGTTCTCGCCATGGCCTTCGTCATGTTCGCCGGGTTCTGGACGGACTGGCTCTGGTACAGGTCGGTCGCGTATTCATCCGTCTTCACCACCACTCTGTGGACCAAGATCGGGCTGTTCCTCGTCTTCGGACTGCTGATGGCACTCGCCATCGGTGTGAACATCTGGCTCGCGCACCGGCTCAGGCCGCCGCTGAGCGCGATGTCGCTGGAGCAGCAGAGCCTGGACCGCTACCGCATGGGCATCGCCCCCTACAAGAAGTGGGTGCTGCTCGCCGTCACGGCGCTCGTCGGACTGATCGGCGGAGCTTCCGCCTCCGGCCAGTGGCGCACCTGGCTGATGTATATCAACGGCGTGGCGTTCGGGCAGAAGGACCCCCAGTTCCAGCTGGACGTCTCCTTCTACGCCTTCGACCTGCCGTGGTACCGCTTCCTGCTGGGCTTCGGCTTCGCGGCGACCGTGCTCTCGCTGATCGCCGCGGCGCTGACCCACTATCTGTACGGCGGGCTGCGCATCACCAGCCCCGGGGCCCGCGCCACCGGGGCGGCCACCGGCCACCTCTCGGTGCTGCTCGGTGTCTTCGTCTCGCTGAAGGCCGTGGCGTACTGGCTCGACCGGTACGGGCTGGCCGTGAAGTCCAGTGACTTCAAGGCCACCGAAAACTGGACGGGCCTGCGGTACGTCGACGCCAACGCCTATCTCCCGGCGAAGACCATCCTGTTCTGCATCGCCGCGATCTGCGCGGTGCTGTTCTTCGCGACACTGTGGCGCCGCACCTGGCAGCTCCCGGTCATCGGCTTCGGCCTGATGGTGCTCTCGGCGATCCTGATCGGCGGGCTCTACCCGGCGATCGTGCAGAAGTTCCAGGTCCAGCCGAACGAGCAGGCCAAGGAAGCGCCGTTCATCCAGAAGAACATCAATGCCACGCGCGAGGCGTACGACATCGATGACGCCCAGGTGGACGACTACGAAGGCCAGGCGGCCACGAAGGACGACACCAAGTTGCGGGCCGCGGCCAACGCCGCCGCCAGCTACCGAGTGATGGACCCCAACGTCGTCTCCCCGGCCTTCCAGCAGCTCCAGCAGAAGAGGAACTACTACCAGTTCCCCAAGACGCTGGACGTCGACCGCTACAAGGACGACGAGGGCAACGAGCAGGACACCGTCATCGGTCTGCGTGAGCTGAACATCCAGGGCCTGCCCAAGCGGAACTGGATCAACGACCACTTCACGTACACCCACGGCTACGGCGCCATCGCGGCCCGCGGCACCACCACCGGCACCAACCCGACGGGGTCTCCGGACTTCACCGAGTCGGGCCTGCCCTCCACCGGTGAGTTCGGCGAGTACGAGCAGCGGATCTACTACGGCGAGAAGACCGAGCAGTACTCCATCGTCGGCGGGCCCCAGAAGGAGCTCGACTACGAGGAGGACGGTGAGAAGACCACCAGCTACAAGGGTGGCAGCGGGGTCAGTCTCTCCAACGCCTTCAACCGTGCCGCGTACGCGGTCTCCTTCAGCGAGCCGCAGATCATGTACTCGGGAGCCATCGGTGAGGGTTCGCGGATCCTGTACAACCGCACGCCCAAGGAGCGCGTCGAGGCGGTCGCCCCGTGGCTGACCATCGACGGCGACGCCTATCCCGCGGTCGTCGGCAAGCGGATCCAGTGGGTCGTCGACGCCTACACCACGACCAACGGCTACCCGTACGCGTCCCGGACGACGCTCGGCGACACCACGGCCGACTCGCTGACCACCAACCAGCGCGCGGTCGTCGCCCAGCAGAACCAGGTCAACTACATCCGCAACTCGGTGAAGGCCACCGTCGACGCGTACGACGGCACGGTCAAGCTCTACGAGTGGGACACCGAGGACCCGGTCCTCAAGACCTGGCGCAAGGCGTTCCCGGGGACGGTCGAGCCCCGCAGTGACATCCCGCAGGACCTCATGGACCACCTGCGGTATCCGCAGGACCTCTTCAAGGTCCAGCGCGAGCTGCTCACCCGCTACCACGTGGAGGACCCGGCGCAGTTCTACAGCGGCAGTGACGCCTGGCAGGTGCCGGACGACCCGACCAACAAGGAACCGGGCACCGTTCCGCCGTACTACCTGAGCATGAAGATGCCGGGCCAGGAGGCGCAGGAGTTCTCGCTGACCACCACGTTCACTCCCCGAGGGCGCCCCAACCTGGGGGCCTTCATGGCGGTGAACGCGGACGCGGCCAGCAAGGACTACGGCACCATGCGGCTGCTACGGGTCACCACCACGGTGAAGGGTCCGGGCCAGGTACAGAGTGAGCTCAACGGCAACGACGACGTCGCCGAGTTCGTGAGGAACCTCAAGGGCACCGACTCGGACATCGAGTACGGCAACCTGCTGACGGTTCCGCTGGAGGGCGGGTTCCTCTACATCGAGCCGGTCTACACGCGCGGTGGCAACCAGAACTACCCGCTGCTGCGCAAGGTGGCCGCCTCGTACGGTTCGAAGATCGTCTTCGAGAACAGCCTCGGGGACGCGCTCAACGCCGTCTTCGGGGCCGAGGGCGACGAGCCCACGACACCGCCGGATCCCGATGAGCCGCCGGGCGAGACCGACGAGCCGCCGGTCACCGGCAGCGCGGCGCTGGAGAAGGCCATCGCGGACGCCCAGAAGGCGTACACCGACGGCGAGAAGGCGCTGCGGGAGCAGGACTGGCCGGCCTACGGCAAGGCCCAGGACGCTCTTCAGGAGGCCCTGGAACGAGCCGCCGCCGCGCAGCCCGAGGCGGGCGGCGAGGGGGACAAGGCCGACAGCGCCGAGAAGCCGGCGGACGACGCCAAGCCGGACAGCTCGGCCGAGCCCGCGAGCGCCGTGAAACCGGCGGACGCGGACGAGGCGGATCCGGCGAGGAAGTCCGATGCCGCCGACGGGGCCGACAAGGGCTCCGACCAGGGCAGCTGAGAAGAGTCCACCCCGCGTCGTGGTACGGTTTGAACACAACGGCGCGGGGTGGAGCAGCTCGGTAGCTCGCTGGGCTCATAACCCAGAGGTCGCAGGTTCAAATCCTGTCCCCGCTACTGAAAGACGAAGGCCCGGATCTCAAGGGATCCGGGCCTTCGCCATGTCCGCGGTGCGTGAGGCCGTGTCTATCCCAGGCTGTGGGCGTGAAGTGCGGTTCGCTGGGCAGCAGTTGCCTCCGGACGTGTTTGACTTGTCTCCCTGTGGGCATGTCGACAAAACGCTGTAGTGACCTCACTGTCCGCGATATACCAGGTGTACGCGGGTTACAGGTGGTGCGACGATGGTATTTATGGGGGACAGGGCAACTCTGTTGGAGACAGGGCGGTTTGTGCAGCAGCGCGGCCAAGATGCGGAAAGCGCGGTAGACGCGGCTTTCGCCGCTGCCATCGCCGGGGCGGGCGCACCGGTCCAGCGGACCTGCACCAGCGGCCCGGGTGCCGCCGCGAGCACGTCCGACGAGGACACCACGGACGCGGTCGACGCCGGGGACAGCGCCGAGAGCGAGGCGCGCCACCGACGCGCCGCCGACGCGGGGGACACCGCGTCCATGAGCGTCCTGGGCGCGCTGCTGCTGCGCCGGGGCGAGCTGGACAGCGCCGAGCGGTATCTGCGCGCCGCCACCGCCGACGGGGACCGGGCCGCCGCGAACAACCTGGGCGTCCTGCTGCACCAGCGCGGCTACCCGGACGAGGCCGCGGGCTGGTGGCGCATCGCCGCCGTGGCCGGCTCCGCCGCCGCCGCGCACGCGCTCGGCCGGCACTTCCGCGAGCGCGGCGACGAGCCCGGCGCGGAGTACTGGCTGCGGCAGTCCGCCGAGCAGGGCCACGCGCTGGGCGCGTACGCGCTGGCCGACCTCCTGGAGCACCGCAGCGACGTCGGCGCCGAACGCTGGCTGCGTGCCGCCGCCGAGCAGGGGCACCGCGAGGCCGCCTACCGGCTGGCCCGTGCCCTGGAGCGGAAGGCCGTCGAGGACCCGCACGACGCCTTCGGCCTGGGCCGGGGCGCCGCCTCCGGGCGGACCGGAACGGGCCTCGGCCTGCCCGGCGACCCGCCGGCGCCCGCCCAGGACGTACGGGCGACCGGTCCCGAGGCCGCCAAAAGAGCGGGCGCCAAGAACACGGGTGCCAAGAACACGGGTGTCAAGAACACGGGTGTCAAGAGCACGGCCGACGGCGACAGCCCCGCGGCGGGCCCGGCCGCCGGCCGGGTCGGCGAGGCCGAGCAGTGGTACCGCCAGGCCGCCGCCCGGGGCCACCGCCGTGCCGCCCTGCACCTCGGCGCGATCCTGGAGCAGCGCGGCGAGCTCAAGGAGGCCGGACGCTGGTATCTCACCTCCGCCAAGGACGGCGAGCCGCGTGCCGCCTGCGCGCTGGGCTTCCTGCTGCGCGACGCCGGCGACGAGGAGAGCGCCGCCGTGTGGTGGCTGCGCGCCGCCCAGGACGGCGACGGCAACGCCGCCAACGCGCTCGGCGCGCTGCACGCCGCACGCGGTGAGCAGCAGACCGCCGAGCGCTGGTACCGGGCCGCCATGGACGCCGGTGACGTCAACGGGGCGTACAACCTCGGGCTGCTCTGCGCCGCCCAGGACCGCACCCCGCAGGCCGAGCAGTGGTACCGCCGTGCCGCGTACGCCGGGCACCGTGAGGCCGCCAACGCGCTCGCGGTGCTGCTTCTCCAGGCGGGCGACCACACCGGGGCCGAGCCCTGGTTCTCCAAGGCGGCCGAGGCGGGCAGCGTCGACGCGGCCTTCAACCTCGGCATCCTGCACGCCGGGCGCGACGAGGACCGTACGGCGCTGGGCTGGTACGAGCGCGCCGCGGCGGCCGGGCACACGGACGCGGCGCTCCAGGTCGGCATGGCCCTGCTGCGTGACGGCGACGACCGGGAGGCCGAGCGGCACCTGCGCTGTGCCGCCGGCGGCGGTAGCGCCGAGGCCGCGTTCCGGCTGGCCGGGGTGCTGGACGCGCGTCAGCCGCCGCCCGGACCGCCCGCGCTGGGCGAGCCGATGCCGGAGAAGACCGAGTGCGAGGAGTGGTACGAGCGGGCCGCCGAGCATGGCCACCGCCGCGCCCAGGTCCGGGTCGGTATGCTCGCCGCCGCCCGCGGGGACGTGGAGAGTGCCGCCCACTGGTACCGGGAGGCGGCCGAGGCGGGCAGCCGCAACGGGGCCTTCAACCTCGGGCTGCTGCTGGCCCGCGAGGGCAGCGAGCGGGAGGCCGCCCTGTGGTGGAGCCGTGCCGCCGGCGCCGGACACGGCCGCGCCGCGCTGCGCCTGGCGCTGCTCGCCGCCCGGCGGGGCGAGCTCACCGAGGGGCAGCGCTGGTGCGCGCGGGCGGTGGAGCTGGGTCCGGCCGAGGTGGCCGAGCGGGCTGCGCGGCTGCGGGAGGCGCTGCACCAGGAGCTGACCGCGTGACACCGGAAACGGCTGACGCGCCGGGAACAGCTGCCGCCGGAAACGGCTGACGCCGGAAGCGGCTGACGAGCCGGGATCGGCTGACGCCGGACAGCCGGACAGCCGGGCAGCCGGACAGCCGGGCAGCTGGACAACAGGAGCCGCACACCCGGGCCTCCCCGGGGCCGGTGTGAATGAATTTGCGCCGCTCGACCTGCTGGCGTAATGTTGCATTCACCGACGCGGGGTGGAGCAGCTCGGTAGCTCGCTGGGCTCATAACCCAGAGGTCGCAGGTTCAAATCCTGTCCCCGCTACTGAAAAGACGAAGGCCCGGATCCCTTGGGATCCGGGCCTTCGTCGTGTCCGGAGGCGCAACGGCCACGGGCCCGCCCGGAGGCGGGCCCGGAAGTGGTCGGCTCAGGCGGTGGCGGCGCAGTTCGGGCAGATGCCGCGGTACGTCACCTCGACGCCGGAGACCATGAAGCCGTAGCGCTCGTCCGTCGGCAGGTCCGCCAGCGGGTTGCCCGCGGGGTGCACGTCCCTGATGGCGCCGCACCGGGCGCACACCAGGTGGTGGTGGGGGCGGTGCGCGTTCGGGTCGTAGCGCTTGGCCCGGCGGTCGGTGGAGACCTCCAGCACCTCACCGAGGGACACCATCTCGCCGAGGGTGTTGTAGACGGTGGCGCGCGAGATCTCGGGCAGCCTGGAAACGGCCCTCGCGTGGACCTCGTCCGCCGTCAGGTGCACGTGGTCCCCGTCGAGGACCTCGGCCACGACACGCCGCTGCGCCGTCATGCGCCAGCCGCGTCCACGAAGTCGTTCCAGCAGGTCGCTCATGCAGCCCAGCCTAACAGTGGAGGGACCGAGTCCCGATCGAGTGTGACTTTGGATGTTCGCTTGACTTAGACATTGTCCATTGTAGGATCGGGATCGGCATACGCCAAGGGACAGGCTGTGCGGAACATCGGCCCGGCGACCGAGGTCGGCCGATCACAGAAGTGCAGGACATGACGCAGGAGGCGCACGTGACGCAGGGACCGCTCACCACGGAGGCCGGAGCGCCGGTTGCCGACAACCAGAACAGTGAGACCGCGGGCGCCGGCGGTCCGGTTCTCGTCCAGGATCAGGCGCTGCTGGAGAAGCTCGCCCACTTCAACCGTGAGCGCATTCCGGAGCGCATCGTGCACGCCCGCGGCGCCGGTGCGTACGGCACGTTCACGCTGACCCGCGACGTCTCGCAGTGGACCCGGGCGAAGTTCCTCTCCGAGGTCGGCAAGCAGACCGAGACCTTCCTGCGCTTCTCCACCGTCGCGGGCAACCTGGGCTCCGCCGACGCCGTGCGCGACCCCCGCGGCTTCGCGCTGAAGTTCTACACCGAAGAGGGCAACTACGACCTCGTCGGCAACAACACCCCGGTGTTCTTCATCAAGGACGCCATCAAGTTCCCCGACTTCATCCACACTCAGAAGCGCGACCCGTACACCGGCTCGCAGGAGGCGGACAACGTCTGGGACTTCTGGGGTCTGTCGCCCGAGTCGACGCACCAGGTGACCTGGCTCTTCGGTGACCGCGGCATCCCGGCCACGCTGCGCCACATGAACGGGTACGGCTCGCACACCTTCCAGTGGAACAACGAGGCCGGCGAGGTCTTCTGGGTCAAGTACCACTTCAAGACCGACCAGGGCATCAAGAACCTCACCCAGGACGAGGCCGACAAGCTCGCCGGTGAGGACCCCGACAGCCACCAGCGCGATCTGCGCGAGGCGATCGAGCGCGGTGACTTCCCGTCCTGGACGGTGCAGGTCCAGATCATGCCCGCGGCGGACGCGGCCGGCTACCGCTTCAACCCGTTCGACCTCACCAAGGTGTGGCCGCACGCGGACTACCCGCCGATCGAGATCGGCAAGCTGGAGCTCAACCGCAACCCGGAGAACATCTTCGCCGAGGTCGAGCAGTCGATCTTCAGCCCCGCGCACTTCGTGCCGGGCATCGGCCCGTCCCCGGACAAGATGCTCCAGGGTCGTCTCTTCGCGTACGGCGACGCCCACCGCTACCGCGTCGGCATCAACGCCGACCACCTGCCGGTGAACCGCCCGCACGCCACCGAGGCGCGGACCAACAGCCGGGACGGCTTCCTCTACGACGGCCGTCACAAGGGCGCCAAGAACTACGAGCCGAACAGCTTCGGCGGCCCGTTCCAGACCGACCGGCCGCTGTGGCAGCCGCTCCCGGTCACCGGCCCCGCCGGCAACTACGAGGCCGTCAGCCACGCCGAGGACAGTGACTTCGTGCAGGCGGGCGACCTCTACCGGCTCTACTCCGAGGAAGAGAAGGTCCGGCTGATCGAGAACCTCGCCGGGTTCATCGCCAAGGTCTCGCGCGACGACATCGCCGAGCGCGCGATCAACAACTTCCGCCAGGCGGACGGCGACTTCGGCAAGCGGCTGGAAGCCGCGGTCCAGGCCCTTCGCGGCTGACCGGACGCCTGTCGTCGAACGGTGGGCCGGATCCCCGCGCGGGGGTCCGGCCCACCGGTCCGTCCGGCGCCCGGCGGCGTCAGCCGGCGGCCGCGACCGTACGGCGGCGGACCGGCGTCCAGCAGCGGATGATGTCGCGCACCGACACGATGCCCACCGGGCCGTTGCCGTCCAGCACGATCAGGTGCCGGAACCCGCCGTGCGTCATGGCTTCCGCGGCCTCCTCCAGGGTCCAGGCCGGGGCGGCGAACACCACATCGGTGGTGGTGTGGGCGGACGCGGTCTCCCGGTCGGGGTTCAGCCCGGACCCGATCGCGTCGAGGATGTCGCGCTCGGTGATGATGCCGAGCCCGAAGGTGTCCGGGTCGTTGACGACAGCTGCCCCGATGCGCCGGGCCGACATCAGCCGGGCCGCCTGGCGGAGCGTATGGGTGGGGCCGATGGTGAGGACCACCGTGCTCATGGCGTCACGGACGAGCATGAAACGAGCCACCTCCTCGGTGAGCCGACTCTGTGAGTCGATTCACAAGTTCACAAGTGGGGGGACTCTCAGAGTTGCACCGTTGGGGCGGGTCGACAAGGGGTGGGCGAGGCGCGCCGGGGGCGCGCGGAAAGCACCCGGCACGCCCCCGGTGCGCCTCGCGGACCGCGCGGTCTGTGCGCTGCGTGGACCGTACGGTTCCGGACAGTCTGGAAAGGGTGGTCAGTAGCGCCGGTTGAGGTAGCCCAGCAGCTCGTCGTGGAGCGGCCCGTTCGAGGCCGCCGCGTTTCCGCCGCCCGGACCGTCCACCCCGTCCAGCGAGGTGAACCGGCCGCCCGCCTCCTGTACGACGATCGCGGTCGCCGCCATGTCCCACAGCGACAGCTCCGGCTCCGCGCAGATGTCCACGGACCCCTCGGCGACCATCATGTACGGCCAGAAATCGCCGTACCCCCGCGTCCGCCAGCAGGCCCGGGTGAGGTCCAGGAGGCCGTCGAGGCGGCCCTGCTCCTCCCAGCCGGACAGCGAGGAGAACGCGAACGAGGCGTCGGCGATCCGCTCCACCTTCGACACCCGCATCCGGGTCGCGGAGGTGAGGCTGCGGCCGGTGAACGCGCCCGCGCCCTTCGCGGCCCACCAGCGCCGGTTCAGCGCGGGCGCGGAGACCACGCCCACCACCGGCTGGAAGCCCTCCTCGCCCGCCTCCATCAGCGAGATCAGCGTCGCCCACACCGGCACGCCGCGCACATAGTTCTTGGTGCCGTCGATCGGGTCGATCACCCAGCGCCGCGGACCGGTGCCCTCGACCCCGTACTCCTCGCCCAGGATCGCGTCCCTCGGGCGGGCCCGATGCAGGTGGCCCCGGATCAGCTCCTCGGCGGCCTTGTCCGCCTCGCTCACCGGCGTCATGTCCGGCTTGGTCTCGACCTTCAGGTCGAGAGCCTTGAACCGGTCCATCGTCGCCGCGTCGGCGGCGTCCGCCAGTACGTGGGCGAGGCGCAGATCATCGTGGTAGTCGGGCATGCCGTCACAGTATCCAGCGCCGCCGGGCGCGGGCTACAGCGCCCCCGCCGCCGCCCGGGACCCTTGACAGCGTCCGGGAGCGCGTCAACTCTGAACCGCAGGATCCGGGGGCGGGGGAGGCAGCGATGCCGGCAGCGCGGCAGGCACTGCTGGACGCCGCCCTCCGGGCGCTGGACGACCGGCCCTGGCGCGCTGTGCGCATGGTCGACGTCGCCGCTCTGGCAGGCGTCTCGCGGCAGACCCTCTACAACGAGTTCGGCACCAAGGGCGGACTGGCCGGGGCCCTGCTGCGACGGGCCGCCGACGGCTACCTCGCCGGGGTGGACCGCGCCCTGACCGCCCCCGCGCCCGACCGCCCCGCCGCCGTGGCGCTCTGGACCGTACGGGCCGCCCGCCAGGACGCGCTCGTCAAGGCGCTGCTCACGGGGCACTGGCCACCGGGGCTGCCCCGCCCGGACCGCCGGCCGGGCGATCAGGGGCGTACGGGCACCGGAGCGCTCCCGGCCCCCGGGGAGCTGCTCGCGCTGGTACGGGACCGGCTGGCGGCCGTGTCGCCCGAGGCCGCCGCCGGGCGCTGCGAGATCGCGTTACGCCTCGCGCTGTCCTGTGTGGTCGTCCCGGTGCCGGGCGACGACGCCGCGGACAGCCGCGCGCTCCGCCTCGTCCGGGAGGCGTCCCGGGAGGCGTCCCGGTCGGCGGGTGAGTGGCCGGCCGGTGCGGGGCAGGCGGGCGGTCTCAGTGGGCGGAGCCGGACAGCTGGAGACCGATCACACCGATGATCACCAACGAGATCGACACCAGCTTCAGCGTGGAGACCATGTCACCGAGGAAGACCATGCCGTAGATCGCCGTCCCGGCCGCCCCGATCCCGGTCCACACCGCGTACGCCGGACCGACGTCCAGCTTCTTCAGCGCCAGCGTCAGCAGACCGAAACTGCCGAGCGCGAACGCGGCGAACGCGATCGTCGGCCAGAGCCGGGTGAATCCGTGGGAGAGCTTCAGACACACGGCGAAGCCGGTCTCCAGCAGTCCTGCGACCACGACCAGCAGCCACGGCATCGTCAGTAGCCTCCCGCATAGGTGACGGCTTGGTCCCGCTCGGTGCGATTATGCCTTTACCAGTCGTTGAAGCCCGCAAACGTGTCCGGGTGGACAGGGGCCGATTCCGGCCGGACGCGGCCGTCAGTCGCCCTCGCGCCGTTCCCGGGTCGCGAGCAGCCGGCGCAGGGAGTCCAGCCGCGCCGGATCGGCGTGCCCCTCGGCCACCCAGGCGTCCAGCGCGCATTCCGGCTGGTTCTCGTCGTGGGTGCAGCCGCGCGGGCAGTTCTCGGTCCCCGGTTCCAGGTCCGGGAAGGCGTGGATGACCCGCGACGGGTCCACGTGGTGCAGCCCGAAGGACCGCACGCCCGGGGTGTCGACCACCCAGCCGCGGCCGCCGGGCAGCGGCAGCGCGAGCGCCGAGGTGGTGGTGTGCCGCCCCCGGCCGGTGACCGCGTTGACGATGCCCGTGGTCCGCCGCCGGTCCTTCGGCACCAGGGCGTTGACCAGCGTCGTCTTGCCGACCCCGGAGTGCCCGACGAACGCGGTGACACGGTCGTTCAGGAACGCACGTACCCGGTCCGCGGAGTCCCCGTTCTCCAGCTCCTCGCGGCTGGTCACGATGTACGGGACGCCGAGCGGGGTGTACGCCTCCAGCAGCTTGTCCGGCGACGCGAGGTCGGACTTGGTCAGCACCAGGAGCGGGGTGAGCCCGCCGTCGTACGCCGCCACCAGACAGCGGTCGATCATGCGCGGGCGGGGTTCCGGATCGGCCAGCGCGGTGACGATCGCCAGCTGGTCCGCGTTGGCGACGACCACGCGCTCGTACGGATCGTCGTCGTCCGCCGTGCGGCGCAGCACCGTACGGCGCGGGGAGATGCGCACGATCCGGGCCAGGGTGTCCTTCTCGCCGGAGAGATCGCCGACGATGGAGACGGTGTCGCCCACCACGGCGGCCTTGCGCCCCAGCTCGCGGGCCTTCATCGCCACCACGGTCCGGCCCTCGACGAGGCAGGTGAGCCGGCCCCGGTCGACGGTGAGGACCATGCCGTCCTCGGCGTCCTCGTGCTTGGGCCGGATGTGCGTACGCGGCCGGTTGCCCTTGCGGTTGGGGCGGACACGGATGTCGTCCTCGTCGGGGTTCTTCCCGTAGCGGCGCATCTGCTAGGCCCCGAGCATTCCGGTCCACATGTCCGGGAAGTCCGGCAGGGTCTTGGCGGTCGTGCCCACGTTCTCGATCTCCACGCCCTTCACCGCCAGGCCGATGATCGCCCCGGCGGTGGCCATGCGGTGATCGTCGTACGTGTGGAAGACGCCGCCGTGCAGCGGGCGCGGGCGGATGTGCAGCCCGTCGGCCGTCTCGGTGACATCGCCGCCCAGCTCGTTGATCTCCTTGGTCAGCGCGGCCAGCCGGTCCGTCTCGTGCAGCCGCAGATGGGCGACACCGCTCAGCATGGAGGGGGAGTCGGCCAGCGCCGCGACCGCCGCGATGCCCGGGGTCAGCTCGCCGACCTCGCCGAGGTCCACGTCGATGCCGTGGATCCGGCCCGTACCGGTGAAGGTCAGTCCGCGTTCGGTCAGCTCGCAGCTGCCGCCCATCGCGGTGAAGATCTCGCGCAGCGCGTCGCCCGGCTGCGTGGTGCGCTCGGGCCAGTCGGGGATCGTGACCCGGCCGCCGGTCACCAGGGCCGCGGCCAGGAACGGCTGGGCGTTGGACAGGTCCGGCTCGATCGTCAGGTCCCGGCCGAGCAGGGCGGAGGGGGCCACCCGCCAGACGTTGCGCTCGCCGCCCGTCTCCGGCTCGTCCACCTGGGCGCCGACGGCCCGCAGCATGTCGACGGTCATCCGGATGTGCGGCATCGAGGGGAGCGTGGATCCGGTGTGCCGGACCTCCACGCCCTGGTTGAAGCGCGGCCCCGACAGCAGCAGCGCCGAGACGAACTGCGAGGAGGACGAGGCGTCGATCGACACCGGGCCGCCCTCCAGCGCCCCGCCGCCGTGCACGGTCAGCGGCAGCGTCCCGCGCCCGTCGTCGTCGATCCGCGCGCCGAGCGCCCGCAGCCCCTCGATCACGCCGGTCAGCGGGCGCTCGTAGGACCGGGGGTCGCCGTCGAAGCGGACCGGGCCGTCGGCGAGCGTGGCGACGGGCGGCAGGAAACGCATCACCGTGCCGGCGTTGCCGACGTCGACCGCGGCCGGGCCGTGGAGCCCCGCCGGGATGACCCGCCAGGCCTCGCCGGAGCTGTCCGGACAGGCCGCGGCGGACGGGCTGGTCGCGGACGAGGAGGAGACGGTCTCCTCGATGCCGACGCCCATCGCGCGCAGCGCGTCGGCCATCAGCAGGGTGTCGCGGGAGCGCAGCGGGCGGCGCAGCCAGCCCGGCTCGGCGGCCAGCGAGGCCAGTACGAGCGCGCGATTGGTGACCGATTTGGATCCGGGCACGGTGACGGTCGCGTCGACGGCGCCGCTCGCGTGGGGGGCGGGCCAGAGGGCGGGGTGCACGGAACTCTCGGTCATGGCCATCACTTTAGTGGCTCCGCGCGAACCTGGATCCTGACCAAAAGGGCGGAAACCAGCCCGTAACAGAAGAGTGGTGCGGGCCGGGGTGGGTCGACCCGCCCTCACCACCCCAGCAGCCACCGCCCGCCGCCGATCAGCGAGCACAGCGACACCGCGTGGAAGAGGAACAGCCACAGCACCGCCGGGGCCTGGGTCAGCCGGGCCAGCTGGTCCGCGTCGGAGTCCGGGGCGCCGCCGCCGCGCCGCTTGGACTGGAGCTCGAAGGGCGGCCGCACCCCGCCCAGCAGCAGGAACCACACCACGGCGTACGCGAACGCCGACTGGACGTCCGAGGACGCCAGCCAGGACACCAGCAGGAAGGCGGTGCCGGTCAGGATGACGGTGAGGGCCCCGTACACATTGCGGATCATCACCAGCATCACCGCGAGCAGCGCCGTCGCCACCCACAGCAGCAGGGTGATCCTGCCGTCGGCCAGCAGCCAGGCGCCGCCCAGACCCAGCAGCGACGGGGCTGTGTAGCCCGCAGCCGCCGTGAGGATCATGCCGATGCCCGTCGGCTTGCCGCGGCTCACGGTCAGTCCGCTGGTGTCCGAGTGCAGCCGGATACCGGCGAGCTGCCGCCCGGTGAGCAGGGCCATCAGACCGTGGCCGCCCTCGTGCGCGATGGTGATGGTGTTGCGCGCGAGCCGCCATATCGGGTTCGGTACGACGGCGACGAGCGCCAGCGTGGCCGTCACCACCACCAGCCACTGCTCGGGAGCGGACTGGGTTCCGGTGACGCGATCCCACAGATCGCCCAGTTCGGTGCTGTTCATCGGCGGGGCGACTCCTTGCGGTGGGGGTGGGAGGTCGTGGCAGTCTGGCATCCATGTGCGGACGGTTTGCAGCCAGCCGGGGGCCCGAGGACCTGGCCGGGCTCTTCGGGATCGAGAAGCGGGAACCTGCCGAGACCTTGGAGCCGGACTGGAACGTGGCGCCGACCAAGGAGGTCTACGCGGTTCTGGAGCGTCCTGTTAAGGACGCCGACGACCGGCGTCCGGTTCGCCAGCTGCGCGCCCTGAAATGGGGACTCGTGCCGTCCTGGTCGAAGACCCCCGAGGGCGCCGCCCGGATGATCAACGCCCGCGCGGAGACCGTGCACGAGAAACCCTCCTTCCGCCGTGCCTTCGCCCAGCGCCGCTGCATTCTGCCCGCCGACGGCTACTACGAGTGGGTCACCGGCTCGGAGGAACGGCAGCTGGAGGAGAAGAAGGGCAAGAAGCGGGCCCGGAAGCAGCCGTACTTCGTGACCCCCGCCGACGGGTCGGTCTTCGCGATGGCCGGACTGTACGAGTTCTGGCGCGACGCGACGCTGCCCGGCGACCACGAGAACGCCTGGTGGGTGACCTGCTCGGTGATCACCACCGAGGCGGAGACCGCCCCGCTGGCCGTCGCCCCCGCCGAGGGGCCCGGCGCCCTCGCCGACATCCATCCCCGGATGCCGCTGATGCTCACGCCCGACCGGTGGGACGCCTGGCTGGACCCCGCGCACACGGGCCTCGACGAGCTGCGCGAGCTGCTGGAGCCGCCGCCCGGCGGGCTGATGCGCGCCTACCCGGTCGCCACCGCCGTCAGCAACGTCCGCAACAACGGGCCCGAACTGCTGGAGGAGCTGGCCGCGCCGGAGGAGTCCACGCTGTTCTGAACGACGCGCGGGACAGGCTGTTCTGAACGACGTGCGGGACAGGCTGTCTGAAGGACGTGCGGGACAGTGGCCGGAGGTCCGCCTGAACGACGTGCGGGACAGCGGCCTGAACGACGCGCGGGCGAGAATGGCCCGGTGAGCCGCCAACGGAGTACGCAGAACGTCACCACCGACGCCGGTGAGGCCAGGATCACCTGGGTCCCCGCGGCCGCGCCCCGCCTCGTGCTGGCCGTGAGCCACGGAGCGGGCGGCGGCATCGAGGCCCGCGATCTGAAGGCGCTGGCCGCCGTCCTGCCCGGACACGGCGTCACCGTCGCCCTGGTGGAGCAGCCCTGGCGGGTGGCCGGCAAGAAGATGGCCCCCGCCCCGAAGACCCTGGACACCGGGTGGCGCGGTCTGTGGCCCGCCCTGGCCGCTCCCGGGCTCCCCGTCGTCGCCGGGGGCCGCAGCGCCGGGGCCCGGGTCGCCTGCCGGACGGCGGACGGGCTGGGCGCGGCGGCCGTCCTCGCGCTCAGCTTCCCGCTGCACCCTCCGGGCAGGCCCGAGAAGTCCCGCGCCGACGAGCTGCTCGGCGCCGGCGTGCCCACCCTGGTGGTGCAGGGCGGCAACGACCCGTTCGGCCGGCCCGAGGAGTTCCCGCCCGGTCCGTACGAGCTGGTCGAAGTGCCCTACGGCGACCACGGGTTCGCGGTGCCGAAGCGGTCCGGGACGACCGAGGAGCAGGCGATGGGTGTCCTGACCGACGCGGTCGCCGAGTGGGCCGCGTCACTCGGATGACCGAGCCCGCCCAGGGCTCCTCGCGGGTGGGGAGGGCCCCGGGAATGCTCCGCGCGGGGGCGCTGTTGTTCGGGACGTCGGTACAACAACGTCGTACGTGGAGAGGGAGTCCGTCGCATGGGTTCGACCATCTGCCCCAGCCGCTCGAACGCCGCTGACCTGGAGTGGAGCGTGCTGCCTGCGGCGAGGACCACCCCTGAGCGGCCCCAGGGCGGCAGTAATCGACAGGCCGTGTCGAAGCAAGGTCGACTATTCTCCGAGGCGAGCGGGTCCGGTTTCGGCTCCGCCACATCGTTGGAGGAGGTGGGTCCGGTCACTGGGACCGACACAGGGACCGACGACGGCCGTGCACCGGAGACGTCAGCCGAGCGCAACGCGCGCTTCGAGCGGGACGCCCTCGGCTTTCTCGACCAGATGTACTCGGCCGCGCTGCGCATGACGCGCAACCCCGCCGATGCCGAGGACCTGGTCCAGGAGACCTACGCCAAGGCGTACGGCTCCTTCCACCAGTTCCGTGAGGGCACCAACCTCAAGGCGTGGATGTACCGCATTCTCACCAATACCTTCATCAACTCGTACCGCAAGAAGCAGCGGGAGCCCCAGCGCAGCGCCGCCGAGGAGATCGAGGACTGGCAGCTGGCACGGGCCGAGTCGCACATGTCGACCGGTCTGCGCTCGGCGGAGTCCCAGGCGCTCGACCATCTCCCGGACTCCGACGTGAAGTCGGCGCTCCAGGCGATTCCCGAGGAGTTCCGCATCGCCGTGTATCTCGCCGATGTCGAGGGCTTTGCCTACAAGGAGATCGCGGACATCATGGGGACTCCCATCGGTACGGTGATGTCCCGGCTGCACCGCGGCCGCCGCCAGTTGCGCGGCATGCTGGAGGACTACGCCCGTGAGCGCGGGCTCGTCGCGGCCGGTGCCGGTGACTCGGACGATCGGAAGGGCTCGGCCTCATGAGCTGCGGAGAGCCGCACGAGACGGATTGCTCAGAGGTTCTCGACCATCTCTACGAGTTTCTCGACCGGGAGATGCCCGAGGGCGACTGCACCAAGTTCGAGGTGCACTTCGAGGAGTGCTCCCCGTGCCTGGAGAAATACGGCCTCGAACAGGCCGTGAAGAAGCTGGTCAAGCGCTGCTGCGGACAGGACGACGTCCCGACCGACCTGCGCTCCAAGGTGATGGGCCGGATCGATCTGATCCGGGCCGGGGAGGCCGTGCCCGATCACGATGTGAGCGTGCAGGGCCCGGACCGGTCGGCGACCACCGCCGAATAGTCACCCGCTTGTGCCGACCGGGCCCGTAGCGGCTCGGTGAGCCGTGCGACTCGCGGGCGTGGCGCGTTCCATCGGCCATGACGGGGGCGCGTGTGGGCGTGAGCGGCACATCGGCGGCGGCACTGCGTGCATCCTGGCCGCCGTGCGCCGTGCGCCGTGCGATCTTGGCGCGGTCTCCCCGCGTACGCCCCCCTGACGCCCCGGTTCCGTGGGGCGCGGGGGCCCTGATCGTCAGGTACACCCCCCGGTTCCGGCCGCGAGCCGGCCGACTCGCGGCGGTCTGCTTCCGGCCGCCGCGCAACTCCGGGCAGGCCGAGCGCTGGTCCGGCGACGGGCCGCACTCCACGCGGTTCCCGCCCGCGGCCCCGGCGCTGAGCGGGGCCCGCCGACCATGCGCTGAGCGGGCCGCGGCCGGCCATGCGCTGAGTGGGCCGCTCCGATGTATGGCCTCGGCCGGCGCTCCCTCCTCGACCCGTCGCCGGCGTGCGACCGCCCGGCTGCCGGGCGCCGAGCCGCTCCCGATCGCCCTGTTCGGCGGGGCGGTGGAGCAGCAGGGCCGGTCCGTACCGGGAGAAAGCCGCCCGTCGCCAGGATCGTCAGGACGGTCAACGCATACGACGGCCCGTGCGGGGAATGCGTGAGCGGGCCGCTCGGCGCGCTGGAGCGGCTCGGGCTCGGCGCGGGGCACGACCACCGGCCGCAGGTGGTGGCGGCGCTGGGACGCGTCCTCGCGCGGGGCGGTCAGGCCCCGGCCGGAGCTGGGTAACCCATGGGTAATGAGCGGGCGTCCGGCCGGGCATGGTTGGATGCGAAAGCAGAGCGGATGACGAGGGATGTCCAGTCGGGACAGGCGGGAATCGTGAGGATCTTCGGGAAGGTACGGCATCGGCCGTCCGCCTCTTGGCGGCAGGCCACGGACCGCGCGTTCACGCTGATCGGCGACGGCCGGTACGAGGACGCGGGGGCGCTGCTGACGCGCGCGGCGGATCTGGAGCCCTGGCTCTCGGAGTCCTGGTTCAATCTGGCGCTGCTGCACAAGTTCCGGCACGACTGGGAGCAGGCGAGGGCGGCGGGCCTGCGGGCCGTCGCGCTGCTCGACCGGGAGTCCGGTGCCCCGGACTGGTGGAACGTCGGGATCGCGGCCACCGCGCTCCAGGACTGGCCGCTGGCGCGGCGGGCCTGGCAGGCGTACGGGCTGAAGGTTCCCGGCGGCGGCCAGCACAGCGCGGCCACCACCGAGCCGACCGGCATGGAGCTGGGCAGTGCGGCGGTGCGGCTCTCGCCGGAGGGCGAGGCCGAGGTGGTCTGGGGCCGCCGGCTCGACCCGGCCCGGATCGAGGTGCTCTCGATCCCGCTGCCGTCCTCCGGGCGGCGCTGGGGCGAGGTCGTCCTGCACGACGGGGTGCCCAACGGCGAGCGGGTCACCGCGGCCGGGCCCTCGTATCCGGTGTTCGACGAGATCGAGCTGTGGGCGCCGTCCCCGGTGCCGACCTGGGTGGTGCTGCTGGAGGCGGCCACCGAGGACGACCGGGACGCGCTGGAGAAGCTGGCCTCGGACGCCGGGTTCGCCGCCGAGGACTGGTCCTCCTCCGTACGGCTGCTGTGCCGGGCCTGTTCGGAGAGCCGGATGGAGAGCGACGAGGGCGACGGGGAGCACCTGGACCCGCACGACCACAGTGAGCCGGGCCACCCCGGGCCGCTGGGCCACCGCACCGCGGGCGCCGGCGACCTGTGGGTCCCGGAGCGCGAGTGCGGTCTCGCGGCCCCGGCAGGTCTGGTGCGCGGGCTGCTGGACGGCTGGGTCGCCGACAGCCCGGACAGCCGCGAGTGGCGGGATCTCGAAGAAGTCTGCTGACGGCTGCCCGTAGGCTGTACGCGCACCGATCGCGGTGCTGTTCCACTCGCGGTCTCCCGGGCTTTGACGGGATGCGGCGGGGTCACCGAGTTCAGGTTTTGCAGGAAGGCGTACGGCGGACATGTCGCAGCAGGAGACGGACGGGCGGATCGGCGTGGACGACGAGGGGTTCCTCGTCGACACGGAGGACTGCGAGGAGCGCGAGGCGGCCTACCGCGAGCGCGGTACCTCCCGTCCGATCACGGTCGTGGGCAACCCGGTGCTGCACAAGGAGTGCAAGGACGTCACCGCGTTCGACGCCGAGCTGGCGCGGCTGATCGACGACATGTTCGCCAGCCAGAAGGCGGCGGAGGGCGTCGGCCTGGCCGCCAACCAGATCGGCGTGGACCTGAAGGTCTTCGTCTACGACTGCCCCGACGACGACGGGAAGCGTCACACCGGCGTCATCTGCAACCCGGTCCTGGAGGAGCTGGCCCCCGAGGCACGGGTGCTGGACGACTCCAACGAGGGCTGCCTCTCGGTGCCGACCGCGTACGCCTCGCTCGCCCGCCCCGACTACGCGGTGGTGCGTGGGCAGGACGCGCAGGGCAACCCGGTCAAGGTGCGGGGCACCGGCTACTTCGCGCGCTGCCTCCAGCACGAGACGGACCACCTGTACGGCTACCTGTACATCGACCGGCTCTCCAAGCGGGAGCGCAAGGACGCGCTGCGGCAGATGGACGAGGGCACGCCGCGCTACGAGGTCGTCCCGAACGACTGAGGACGAAGGCGGCAGGGGCCCGGCACCGGTTCGCCGGTGCCGGGCCCCTGCCGCTTTTCGCGGGACGCTTGGCAGATAACTGTAGTTTGCCCGGGGGGAGTTGACGCGCGTTGACCGCTGGTCCAGGCTCACGTGTACATCGACCGTGACGTTCAGAGGGAGACCCCCTGTGCTGAGACGTACCGCACGCGTTCTGCTCGGATTTGTCATGACCATTACATTCGCGTTGGGCGGTGCGGTGCTGACCGCGGGCACCGCGCAGGCCGACGGCTGCTACACCTGGAACCGCACCCTGAGGACCGGCGCCACCGGCAACGATGTCGCCCAGCTCCAGATCCGGGTGGCCGGCTACCCGGGCTACAACACGGTGCTCGCCATCGACGGCTCCTACGGCCCCGCCACCACCGCCGCCGTCAAGCGGTTCCAGGCGGCCTACGGCCTGGCCGCCGACGGGATCGCCGGGCCCGCCACCCAGGCCAAGATCTACGCGCTCCAGGACAACGACTGCACGCCGATCCACTTCACGTACCCCGAGCTCAACAAGTGCAACAGCACCTGGGCCGGCGGGAAGGTCGCGGCGGGTACGGCCAGGGCCAACGCGCTGAGCAGCATGTGGAAGCTGGAGGCGCTGCGCCACGCGCTGGGCGACCAGCCCATCCGCGTCACCAGCGGCTTCCGCTCCGTCTCCTGCAACGCGGCCGTCGGCGGAGCCTCCAACAGCCGTCATATGTACGGTGACGCGGTCGACCTCGGCGCCTCGCCGCACTCGCTCTGCGCGCTGGCCAGGCAGGCCCGCTACCACGGCTTCCGGGGGATCCTCGGCCCCGGATACAGCGGCCACAACGACCACGTGCACGTCAACCAGGGGCCCAACCGCTACTGGTCGGCACCCAGCTGCGGCATCTGACCCTCCCCGCAGCGCCTTCCCTGCCCGGCAGCACCCCCATGCCCGGCAGGACCCTCGCAGTACTCTCCGTGCCCGGCGGCGCTCAGGCGGCTCTACCTTCTTGAGCGGGTTGATCGAGCCATTCGTAGGGTTGGGTCGCCCAGGGGTGCTGGGTGTGGCTATCAGGCGGCTGCCGTCT
>NZ_JBIDBC010000020.1:0-153301 GCF_043202835.1 Streptomyces sp. NPDC048142 | reverse complement strand
CGCTCGCTCACAGCGACCAGCCCAACATGCCCATGGCCGACGACCGGCCGGGATGCCGCACCGCCACACGTTCAGGTGACGACAAAACTCCTATGTACTCTCATTCCGCCCTCTCATGCTCTGAGCTGGATACCACGGGTGTGACACCAGCCGGCTGGAATACGGGGCCTTGCCGGCAGGGTTTCCCACACGTCACCCCCGGAGGTCCGTCATGCCTGATTCCGTCCCCGCGACCCTGCGGGTGTACTGGCGCCCCGGCTGTCCGTACTGCGCCGTCCTGCGTCGACGGCTCCGCCGCGCTGGCTTGGCCTACGAGGCAGTCGACATCTGGCAGGACGAGAAGGCAGCCGCCTACGTCAGATCGGTCAACTCCGGGAACGAGACCGTGCCCACCGTCGCGGTCACCGGGCACACGCTGACCAATCCCAGCGTCAGGCAGGTGATGGACCTGATCCGGCAGCACGCCCCGCAGCTCTTGCCGAGCACTGCCCAGTCACCTGATGCGCGCCGCCGGCACCGCCGCTGGCCCTGGCCCTGGCGCCGCGCCGAATAGCCGGGGGTCGGCTCGCCCCTCGTGCGGTCCGATCGGATTCGGCAGCGTCTCAGTCGTCGGCAAGGTCCGCGAGGGCACTTTCCACGGCACGATGGAACGTCGGATAGGCGTAGATCATGTGGCGCAGCGATTCGACCGGCACCTTGGCCTGGACGGCGACCGCGAGCCCGTAGAGCACTTCACCGCCCGCCGGCCCGGCCGCGGTGGCACCCACCAGTACGCCGCGCTCGGCGTCCTCCACGAGTTTGACCACGCCCTCGTTGCCTGCCTTGTGGATCCAGCCGCGTGCGGAGGACGGAACCTGGGACACCCCCGTGCGCACCCGCAGGCCCTGTTCGAGTGCCTGCGCCTCGGTCAGGCCGACCGAGCCGATCTCCGGGTCTGTGAAGGTGACCCGGGGCAGGGCACGGTAGTCGGCCTCAGGGCCAGGCTCGGCCAGGATCGACCGTACGGCGATCTCCGCCTGGTACATCGCCACATGAGTGAACGCACCGTGCCCGGTCACATCGCCGATCCCCCACAGCCCGGGGGCCGCCAGCATATGCGGATCGACGGCCAGGGCGCGGGCCTGCGGGTCCAGCCCGATCGTCTCCAGGCCCAGACCGCTCAGGTCCGGGCGGCGGCCGGTGGCGACCAGCAGACGCTCGGCGCTGAGCTCCTCCCCGCCGTCCAGGGCGAGGGTGAACGTCTCGTCGGCGTACCGTACGGAGGCGGCGCGCGTGCCGGTGCGCACGGTGACTCCTTCGTCGCCGAGCACCCCGGCGATCAGTTCTCCGCTCTCCGGTTCCTCCAGCGGCAGCAGCCGCTCCAGGGCCTCGACGACCGTGACCTGGGTGCCGAAGCGCGCGAAGACCTGGGCGAGTTCAAGGCCGATGGCGCCTCCGCCGAGCACCAGGAGCGAGGACGGCACCTCCTTGGCCGCGACCGCCTCCCGGTTGGTCCAGTACGGGACCTGATCCAGGCCCGGCACCGGCGGCGCCCACGGGCGGCCTCCGGTGGCGATGACCACACCGCGCCGTGCCGTGTACGTCCGGCCCGCGGCCTGGACCCGGCCGGGGCCCGTCAGCACGCCACGTCCGCGGACGAAGCGCCCGCCCTTGGCGACGAACCGGTCGACGGCCACCTGGTCGTTCCAGTTGTCCGTGGCTTCGTCGCGGATCCGGGCCGCTACCTGACCCCAGTCAGGGGCCACCTGCACGCGTCCGGCGATGCCGGGAATGCGGCGGGCCTCGGCCAGGAGATTCCCCGCGCGGATCATCATCTTGGACGGCACGCAGCCCCAGTACGGACACTCACCGCCTACCAGCTCCGCCTCAATGCCCGTCACGTGCAGTCCGGCCTCGGCCAGCCGCCCGGCGACGTGCTCCCCGCCCGGCCCCATCCCGATGACCACGACATCGGTCTCCCAGCTCATATACCCGTCCTCCTTCAGCGCTTTCACTCCGTTTTGCTGGTATATGGGGAACCCGTCGACACCCCCCGAACCTTCCCTCCCTTCATCACCTCAGGCCGCAGCCCGCCGGGCCGGAGCTGATGCGGGGAAGGATGCGCCGCTGCGGCCGGGTTCCCCTTCCGACGCGGGGCCGACTGGCGGTCCAGGAAGACGAAGGGAACAGCGGTATGTGGCGTGCGGTCTGGAACGGAGCGGTCGTCGCGCGGGCGGCGCACACCGAGGTCGTGGAGGGCAACCACTACTTTGCGCCCGAGGCCCTGAGTCGCGAGTACTTCACGGACAGCGCCACCACCTCCGTGTGCGCGTGGAAGGGCGAGGCTCGCTACCTGACCTTGCAGGTGGACGGGAGGACGAACCCCGACGCGGCCTGGTACTACCCCGCGCCGATGCCGGCCGCCGCAGCGATCGCGGGACGTGTCGCGTTCTGGCACGGTGTGGTCGTGGAACAGGAACCGGAGGATCCGCCATGACGGGGCCGACAGCGGGCAGCGGAAGCGCGAGCACACCCATCGGCGACTACGGCCTGCTGTCCGACCGGCACAGTGCGGCCCTGGTCAGCCGCACCGGCGCGGTCGACTGGCTCTGCTTCCCCCGCTTCGACAGCCCCGCCGTCTTCGCCGCGCTCCTCGACGAGCGAGCCGGGAGCTGGACGATCCGGCCGACCGGCGAGGCGGAGGTCTCCCGCGGCTACCTCGACGACAGCATGGTGCTGCGTACCACCTTCACCACGCCCACCGGGTCACTCACCCTCACCGACGCCCTGGCCACCGGCTCCGACCCCGACCCGCACCGGCTCGGGGCACAGGCCCCGCATCTGCTCATCCGCTCGGTCACCTGCACTCAAGGCTCGGTCGAGATCACGCTGGACTTCCGCCCCCGCCCCGAGTACGGACTCGTGGTGCCCCTGCTGTCGGCGTGCGAGGGCGGAATCCAGGCCCGGGGAGGACCCGCCGTCCTGACCCTCAGCAGCCCGCTGCCGCTCGACGTGGACACCGAGGCGGCCACCGCCACCGCCACCCTGAAGGCCGGCCAGACGCTGAACTTCGCTCTGCACTGGGCCCCGCTCGGTGGTCCCGCACCCCGGGTCTGGCGGCAGGACGAGCTCGCCGAAGGGCTTGAGCAGACCGTCACGGCCTGGCAGGCGTGGTCGCGGATGCACCAGACCTACGCCGGGCCCTGGCGGGAGCAGGTCCACCAATCCGGGCGGTTCCTGCAAGCGCTGTCCTACCAGCCCACCGGAGCGATCGTGGCCGCCGCGACCACATCCCTGCCCGAGGAACCCGGCGGGGTGCGCAACTGGGACTACCGCTACTCCTGGGTCCGCGACGCCGCATTCACCATGGACGCCCTGTGGGTGGCCGCCTGCCCCGACGAGGCCGACGAGTTCTTCACGTTCATGGCCGCCGCCGCGGCCACCGGCTGGACCGGCTCACATCTGCAGATCATGTACGGCATCGGCGGCGAGCACGACCTGACCGAACGCGAGCTGCCCCATCTGGCTGGCTGGTGCGGAAGCCGCCCCGTACGCGTTGGAAACGGGGCCTGGAGCCAGCCGCAGCTCGACGTGTACGGCGAACTCCTCAACACCGCGGCCCGCTTCGAGGACCAGCTCACCTCAGGCCCGGCGCTGTGTGTCTTCCTGAAGGGGCTCGCCGACACGGCGTCCGAGGTGTGGCGGCGTCCCGACCACGGGATCTGGGAGATCAGAGGCGAGCCGCAGCACTTCCTGTACTCGAAGCTCATGTGCTGGGTGGCCCTCGACCGGGCTGTACGCCTCGCCGGCCGTCTGCAGGCCACCGAGCGCGTTCCCGTGTGGTGTGCGATCCGCGACGAGATCCGCGAAGCGATCCTCGAACACGGCTGGAGCCCGGAGGCCGGCGCCTACACCCAGTCTTTCGGGAGCGACGCCCTGGACGCGTCCGCTTTGATGCTGCCGCTCACCGGCTTCCTGCCCGCCGATGATTCGCGCATCCTGGCCACCATCGACGCCATCACCGAGCGCCTGACCGACCGCAACGGCCTGGTACGGCGCTATCACACGGCAACCGGCGTCGACGGGTTGAGCGGGCAGGAGGGCAGCTTCCTGTTGTGTACCTTCTGGCTCGCCCATGCCCAAGCCCTGGCCGGTCGGATTGCCCAGGCCCGCGCCACCTTCGAGCAGGCCGCCGCCCACGCCAACGACCTCGGCCTGCTGGCCGAACAGGCCGACCCGCGGACCGGGGCCCTGCTGGGCAACTTCCCCCAAGCGTTCAGCCACATCGGCCTGGTCAACGCCGCATGGGCCATCGCCCAGGCCGAAGAGCAGGCCAACGAACGGCAGAAAGAGAACTGACCCGCCGAGGAACCCCGCCGCCCCCCGGAGTTCGGCACCGCTCGACGCAGGGCTCAGCTGGGGGCCTGCTCTCCCTGAGTCCCACCGCGACCGGAAGCGTCAGTCCCGCTGCGCTGCTGCGGGGGCGTTCTGGTCCAGACGGGTCCGGAGCGTTGTGGCGAAATCCTCCGCACGCGAGAGCTGGATGCGCAGCTTCTCGACCTGCTCGACGGCCGCCTGCTCGTAGACCCGCACGCGCTCCAGCAGCGCCTCGTGCTCGTCTGCATCGAGGCCGATCCCGGTGTCGATGCGGTCGGTGGCGTCCAGGAGGTCGCACATCTGGTCCAGAGTGAAGCCCAGCGGCTTCATCCGGCGGATCACCATCAGGCGGTCGACGTCCTTCTCCGTGTAGAGACGGAAGCCGCCCTGGGAGCGGGCCGAGGGGACGACCAGTCCGGTCTCCTCGTAGTGCCGGATGGTGCGCTGGGACAGCTCGGTCCGCGCGGCCACCTCGCCGATCTGCATGTGCTTGCCGTCCACGCCCGCCGCTCCCAGCCCTTCTCTCATGCCGGGCTGCCTGCCGGTCGCACAGCCTCCGTCGATCTCTACCTTAACGTTAGGATAGAGTTGCTGGAGACGAGGGCGGCTTGCCGCTGCCCCGCTGCTGCCGTGTCGGGGCCGACGATGCCCCCGGCGAAGATCCGATTCTCGCAGGAGAGAAGCGTGCGCGAGCCCCTGACGCCCGGCGCCGCCGCCTGCCCGCCGTGACGACGCACCCCTGGACCTGAGCCCGGCGGACATCACGCGGCTGCTCGGTCCCGCCTTACCTACCGGTTCCGCGGTCGCTCGCGGAGTCGCCCGCGGGGTGCCGACCCGGCTCCACCGCGCCCTCCCGCACGCCCCGGCCTGCCGCATGGGGTGCGCCCGAGCACGACAGGTTCGTTCTCTCTTGTCTTCCGTTGCCTCCGCCGTGTCCCCGGCCGCGCGTCTGCGCGGTATGAAGCCCGACTGGCTGTCCGATCCGAAGGTCTGGCGCACCGAGGTCCTGGCCGGCCTCGTCGTCGCCCTCGCGCTGATCCCTGAGGCGATCTCGTTCTCGATCATCGCCGGCGTGGATCCGGCGATCGGCCTGTTCGCCTCGTTCACCATGGCCGTCGTCATCTCGATCGTCGGCGGCCGGCGGGCGATGATCTCCGCCGCCACCGGCGCCGTCGCCCTCGTCATCGCGCCTCTCAACCGCGAGCACGGCCTCGGCTACCTGATCGCCGCCGTCATCCTGGCCGGTGTCTTCCAGGTGGTCCTGGGCGCGCTGGGCGTGGCCAAGCTGATGCGGTTCATCCCGCGCTCCGTGATGGTCGGCTTCGTCAACTCACTCGCCATCCTGATCTTCATGGCGCAGGTCCCCGAGATGCGGAACGTGCCGTGGCCGGTGTACCCGCTGATCATCGGCGGGCTCGCGCTCATGGTGTTCTTCCCGAAGATCACCACCGTGATCCCCGCCCCGCTCGTGTCCATCGTGATCCTCACCGTGATCACGGTCGGTGCCGCCATCGCGGTGCCGACCGTGGGCGACAAGGGCGACCTGCCGTCCTCTCTGCCCGTGCCGGGGCTGCCCGACGTGCCGTTCACCCTCGACACGCTGACGACGATCGCACCGTATGCCTTCGCGATGGCGCTGGTCGGGCTGATGGAATCCCTGATGACGGCGAAGCTGGTCGACGACATCACCGACACCCACTCGAACAAGACGCGTGAGTCGGTCGGTCAGGGCATCGCGAACATCGTCACCGGCTTCTTCGGCGGCATGGGCGGCTGCGCGATGATCGGCCAGACGATGATCAACGTGAAGGTCTCCGGCGCCCGCACCCGCCTGTCCACCTTCCTCGCGGGCGCGTTCCTGATGGTGCTGTGCATCGTCTTCGGCCCCGTCGTCTCCGACATCCCCATGGCCGCACTCGTCGCCGTCATGATCATGGTGTCGTTCGCCACCTTCGACTGGCACTCCATCGCCCCGAAGACCCTCAGGCGCATGCCGATCGGCGAGACCACCGTCATGGTTGTGACCGTTGCTGCCGTCGTGGCCACCCACAACCTGGCCATCGGCGTCGTCCTCGGCTCCGTCACGGCCATGGTGATCTTCGCCAAGCGTGTCGCCCACCTCGCCGAGGTCACCGGAGTCGTCGACCCCGATGGCAACCAGGTCGTGTACGCGGTCACCGGCGAGCTGTTCTTCGCCTCCAGCAACGACCTCGTCGGCCAGTTCGACTACAAGGACGACCCGGACGATGTCGTCATCGACCTCACCGACGCGCACATCTGGGACGCCTCCTCGGTCGCGGCCCTGGACGCTATCGAGAACAAGTACGCCCAGCGCGGCAAGAAGGTCACCATTGTCGGCCTGAACAAGCCCAGCGCCGAAATGCACGACAAGCTCGCAGGCCAGCTGACAGCCGGCCACTGAGCCTGATCTCCAGGAGGAGGAGCGGCAGCGGCGTTCCCCGCGTGGCCTCTGGCGTGCCGGCCTCTTGGCGTCGCTTGATCATGGAAGGACGGAGGTCGCCCCGGCCGCGGCCGTGACCCCGGTACGCCTCCCCGCCCCGCTCCGCACGAGGTCGGGCACGTGGCAACGTGCATCGTGTTCTTCGTCCTGATCCGCACGCCAAGATCCTGTGCGACTACGCCGGCCATGGCCTGACCGACTCGCGCGGGGAAGGGGCGCCGTTCTCGACGCGGACCGCCGTGACGAAGGCGGGGAGCCGCGCAGCGCTACCGCAGGAGGCCGCGACCTACGCGGTCCGGCTGGACCGAAAATCGGTCGGAGTTGTCCCGAAATGATCACGGAAGGCGTGCGAGAAATGGCTGCGGCTGGCGAACCCGACACGTCGGCCGATGGTGTCGATGGGCAGGGTCGTGCTGTGCAGTAGTTCTGCCGCTCGCCTCAGCCTGATGTCTCGAAGCAATTCCATGGGGGTGCGCCCGAAGGACGTCTTGAACTCCCGCGCGAACGCGGAACGGCTCATGGAAATCTGAGCCGCGAGCGATTCGAGCGAGTGGGCGTTCTCGGGCCGCTCAAGCATGATTTCCAGCGCGCGCGCCATACGGGGCTCGTCCAGCGCTTCCAGCCAGGGAAGCGCGCATGTGTCACCCGTGGAGAGCCGCCGGAGTAGGAGCACGAGGCACTCGTTCATGAGCGAGGCGAGCAGCATTCTGCTGCCCGGCGCCGGGGCCCGACTCTCCGCGAGGAGTCGCGCGAAGATGTGCGCCATCTCGTCCTGACGGGAGAAATCCGTCACTAGGGGATCGGCGAGCAGGTCAAA
Source organism: Streptomyces sp. NPDC048142 (assembly GCF_043202835.1). Lineage (NCBI taxonomy): Bacteria > Bacillati > Actinomycetota > Actinomycetes > Kitasatosporales > Streptomycetaceae > Streptomyces > Streptomyces sp. NPDC048142. The sequence goes on along the minus strand of NZ_JBIDBC010000020.1, from coordinate 145,667 downwards.
AAGACCCGGGCCATGTGCGTACGACGCCTGCAATCGACCGCACGCGACGACGAGAGCGTTGTCCTCGTCCTGACCGTTGTCACCCCCGGTGAACACCTGCATGGCATCCACCTCGCCCACGGCCGAGATGTCTCTGACCTTCCGGTCAGCCACGCCGGAGGCACGCCGAATGGCGTGTGTCAGCTGCGCCGGCATCACCACGAGATGTCCCTGCCGCACCGCTCGCGCCCGCGTCGGCCCCCACACCACCTCCCCATCGCCTTCAAGGACGAAATGCAGGGTGATGTCATCCCGGGCGTCCAGCCGCAACGAAGTGCCGGCGGGAATCCGGCACAACGCGAACGGCTCGACGTGTACGGCGAGGCTGTCCAGCAATCGCTCCAGCAGCATGCACCGACCGTAGCAATGCGGAGGTCCTTGGACGCTGCCGCACGTATGCGAGACCCATCCGTACGGCTTCAGGGCGAGGCTGATGACAACGGAGCTACCTCAACCGGAGCAAAGGGGAGCGTCATGTCGGTTACCGATACGGCCGTGGTCATCACCGATCCGCAGAGCGATTTCCTCAGCCCGACCGGCGCAGCGTGGCAGCTCGTGGGGGCCAGCGTGGAAGCCAATCGAACCATCGAACACATCGAGCAGCTGCTGAAAGCGGCCAAGGACAACGGCTACCCCGTGTTCGTATCTCCGCACTATTACTACCCGGCCGACAGTGAGTGGCAGTTCGGCGGCACCGTCGAGAAGATGATGCACGACACCAGCATGTTCGCCCGCAAGGGCCCGCTCACCCTGGAAGGGTTCGAAGGATCGGGCGCCGACTGGTTCGAGCGGTTCAAGCCCTACTTCGAGGACGGGCAGACGATCGTCGCGAGCCCGCACAAGGTGTACGGCCCGGAGAACAACGACCTCGCCCTTCAGCTCAGAAAGCGCGGGGTCACGAAGGTCGTCCTCGCCGGTATGTCTGCCAACCTCTGCGTCGAGTCCCACCTGCGCGAACTCCTCGAACAGGGATTCCAGGTCACCGTGGTGAAGGACGCCACTGCGGCGGCGCAGCACCCCGAGCTGGGTGACGGCTACGCTGCGGCACTGACGAACTTCGGTTTCATCGCCAACGCCGTCGTGACCACCGATGAGGCGGTGCGGGATTTCCCGCGCGGCGAGTGAGCTCGCTATCCCCGTGCAGCGGATGGGACCGTCGTCGGCTGGGCGACGGCGCTGATCTCCTCCGCTGCTCAAGTGCTGGTCTCGATGGTCTGGCGGGGATACGCTCGCCCGCCTCGGCCGGGGCGCAACGGGAACCGCTGGCGCGATCTCCAGAGCAAGGCAGCCTCTCCGTCGGATCGGTCCTGCTCAGGCACCGGCTGGTGGCGAGGCGGTGTCCGGCTCGTCCCCGGCCTGACCCTGCTCGTCGCGCACTAGGGACCGGCCGAACGCGGTCAGCCGTGCCACCGCGTCCACATCGGGCTCCGCGCGGCGGGCCAGCGCGCTACGGATCTCCTGGTAGACCGATGCTTCCAGACCACATCGCCGGCAGTCCTCCAGGTGGACCGCGACCCGGCGGGCAGTGACCTCGTCGGTCTCGCCGTCAAGGTACTTCTGGAGTACCCGGGACACCTGCATGCAGTTCATCCTGCGCTCGCCCGAGCGGCGAGCCCACCATGGGCGCTTGTTCACATCACACCTCGCTTCGGTGCCAGTCCCGCCGCGGACAGTCGCACACGTATCCGTTTGCGGGCGCGGTGCAGTCGGCTCATCACGGTTCCTTCGGGCACATCCAGCAGGCGCGCGGCCTCGGCGTAGGTGAGGCCGTCGATGTCCACCAGCTGCACCACCTGCCGGTGCTTGTCCGGCAGCGCGGACAGCGCCGAGTCCACCACCTCGTCGAACGCCTCGCCGACCACCACTTCCTCCGCCGACCCCTGAGGGCCTGTGGAGCTGAGCCGGTCCAGATCAGTGTCCGGGTCGTCCAACAGATACGGACGACGACGACGGTGCCGGTTGATCTCGGCCCGCCGCATGATCGTCAGCAGCCATGCCCGCGGATGCCTCCCGTCGAACCCGTCGATGGCCCGGTAGGCCCGAAGCAGCGTGTCCTGCACCAGATCCTCGGCGTCCGCGCGCTGCGCGGTCAGCGTCATCGCCACCCGCAGCAGTACCTCCACCTCCGGCAGCACGTAGGCGGCGAACGCCGCTCCCCGCGGGTCCGCTGGGTCCGGCGGCGCTGTCACTTGGTCTTCCACACAGGGGAAACCCGTTGGCCTGTTCCCCTCATTCCATCCACCCTCATCTCCACCTCAGGGCGCTCACGTCGGTGCCAGCCGTGAGATCGAAGAGCAGGAAGCGTGTGCGGGGGGAATGCAGCGCGTCTCGAACCGGGTTTCCGGTCCATGAGGAAGCAGCGCGTCCCCAGGCCAGTACAGGTGTGGGCGGAGTGCCGGGAGAAGCTGCGGCATGTACGCCTGCGCGGTGACGTGGAGGCGTACGCCGACGGGCAGCTGACGGGTGCGCACCGGACACGGGTCGCCGCGCACGTCGGCGCCTGCTGGGCGTGCAGCGGCAGCCTGGAACTGCTCCAGCTGATCAAAGCGTCGCTCCGGCGCAGTCCGCAGCGCACGCCCGTCTCCCTCGCATCTGCCCGGGTACGACGCTTCGCCCACCAGCTCACCGCCCCGCCTGGCTCCGGCCGGCCCCATTAGTCGACGGTCTGAACCCGGCTCAGCTGATGCTGAAGAGCGGTCCGGTGATCGTCAAGCCGAGGTCGTCGCCGACGTAGGAGAAGAAGGCGATGAGCATGAGTGCCGCGCCGCCCAGGGCAGTGTCCTTCAGGAAATGGGTCTGCTCCGTCTGCCGGGCCTCGTCGTCTGTTTCCCGCCAGAATCCGTGCATGAGAACTGCGGTCGGGAAGGCGAAGGCGGCGATGAGGAGGGCGCCGAGGTCTGCCCAGATACCGAGGGCGATACTCACTCCTCCGGCCAGCATCACCAGACCGCTGGCGATCGTTGCCGGGACGGGGGCCGGTACGCCCCTGGATGCGGCGTACGCGCCCATGGCCTGGGTCTTGGTCAAGTGCGCGACGGCCCCTCCGAGGAAGACCAGCACAAAGAGAACGCGTCCGATCAGTACCAGTACGTCCATGGTGACCTCCCGGGTGTTGTGTCGGCTGCCGCATTCACCTCTGTCTTCCTGCTCGCCGGGTGCTCAGTCCGCACAGCAGGACAGCTTGGTCACGTCGGTGGTGAAGGTCTGGGCGGCGAGTTTGAGGGCTTCGGCCATGGTCAGGTAGGGGGTCCAGGTGTGGGCGAGCTGGGCGGTGGTCATGCCGGAGGTGAGGGCGTAGGTGGCGGCGGTGATGAGGTCGCCGGCGCCGTCGGCGATGACGTGGACGCCGATGAGGCGGCCGTTGGTGGTGTCGGCGACGAGTTTGACCAGACCGCGCGTGTCGCGGTCGGCGAGCGCGCGGGGGACGTGGGCCAGCGGCAGGGTGCGGGAGTCGTGCCGTATGCCGGCCTCGGCCGCCTCGACTTCGGTCATGCCGACGGAGGCGATGGCCGGGCTGGTGAAGGTGACGCGGGGGAGGGCGGTGTAGTCCAGGGTGCGGGCGGCCCCGGCGAGGGCGTTGTCGGCCGCGAGGGTGCCCTGGGCGGCGGCGACGTAGACGAACTGGGGCCCGCCGACGACGTCGCCGGCGGCCCAGATCCGGGGGGTCGTGGTGCGCTGGTGGCCGTCGACGATCACTTCGCTGTGCGTTCCGGTCTTGACTCCGACCGCGTCCAGGCCCAGGCCGCTGGTGTTCGGGCGGCGGCCGGTCGCGATGAGCAGCTGCTCGGCGCGCAGGTCGAGCTCCGTGCCGTCCCCGGCGCGTACGACCGTGCTCTTCGCGCCGTCTTCGGTTCGTACGGCGGCCAGCGTGGCACTCGTATGGACCGTGATGCCCTCGTCCGCCAGCACCCGCTCGATCATGGCGGAGACCTCGGGCTCCTCGAAGGGAGCGAGGCGCTCTTGAGCCTCGACTACGGTGACGCGGGTGCCGAGGCGGGCGAAGAGCTGGGCCTGCTCAAGCCCGATCGCGTTGCCGCCGACCACGATCATCGACTCCGGCAGTGCGTCGAGTTCCATCGCCGTCGTGGAGGTGAGGTATCCGCTCTGCTTCAGACTCTCGACGGGCGGCGCCCAGGGGGCGGACCCGGTCGCGATGACGTACTGGTCTGCCTCGATCCGACGGATGCCGCCGTCGGTCAGCGCCACGTCCAGCGCGGGAGCGTCCGTGTTCCCGGTGAAGGTGGCGGTGCCGTGGACGATGTGCCAGCCGTAGCCGTCGGCGAGGTCGGTGTACTTCTGCGTGCGCAGCTGTCCGACGAGGGCGTCCTTACCGGTGATCAGTTCGGCGAAGTTGACCGGCATTCCGGCCGGGGCCAGGCCGGGGAAGCGTTCGGCCGCCGAGGACGCGTGCCGGGCTTCGGCGGCGGCCAGCAACGCCTTGGACGGCACGCAGCCGGCGTTCACGCAGGTGCCCCCGATGGTGCCGCGTTCGGCCATGATCACCCGCCTGCCCTGTCGGGTGGCGGCGAGGGCGGCCGCGAACGCCGCCGAACCCGTGCCGATGATGGCCAGATCGAAGCCGGGTTCCGTCGTGGCCACGATGCTCACCTCCGGCAGCAGGAGCTGCTGCTATGCGGATTGCCGAATGAGACGACTCCATTTTACTATTCGAGTAGGCGAATAGTTCTGGTCATGTGAGAAGGAGCCGTACGGATGCCGGAGAGCCTCACGTCCACGGCCGTGGAGGACGTTCCGTGCACTCATCTGGACACGGTGGCGAAGTTCTTCCGCGCCCTGTCGGATCCCACTCGGCTGAAGCTGCTCGAGTTCATCCTGAGTGGCGAGCGCACCTCGGCAGAGTGCATGGAGCACGCCCGGATCTCCCAGCCTCGTGTGTCGGTACATCTGTCCTGCCTCGTGGACTGCGGGTATGTGAGCGCCCGCCGCGACGGCAAGAAGCTGCGCTATTCCGTCGGCGACCCGCGCGTGGCCGATCTGGTCGTGCTGGCCCGTTCCCTGGCCGCGGACAACTCCGCAGCCCTTACCTGCTGCACCCGTATCCCCGACGGCGGGGACTGAACCGCGAGGAGCGTCCGCCATGTCTGTTGGCGAGCGGCCCCCGGGCCGTGACGAGAGGCACTCAGGCAGCCGAACCACGGGCGCCAGGATCGGTCTCTCCCTGGTGGTGGTCGTCTTCTGTCTGGCACCCGTCCTTGTCGCTGCCGGTGCTCTCGCCGCGATCGGCGGCGTCATGGGTAACCCCTGGGTGATCGCCATCGCGGTGTTCTTCCTGGCTACCGCCGTCACCGCACTTGTCCGACGTTTCCGCTCGGGGCGCGGCGCCGGCGAGGACCGTGAAGTGTGAGCGCGAACACCGAACCGTGCCGCCGAACGGCATAGCGTCAAGGGAGTGAACAACTCCCGTATCCGGGGAGAGGGGACAGCCATGATGCGTGCGGTGTGGAACGGCACGGTGATCGCGGAGGCGCCGCGCACGGTCGTGGTGGAGGGCAACCACTACTTCCCGCCCGAGTCGCTGCGCCGCGAGTACTTCGCGGAGAGCCGGACGAGGTCGCTGTGCTTCTGGAAGGGGATCGCCCGCTACTACGACGTGCGCGTCGGCGGGCAGACCAACCCGAACGCGGCCTGGTACTACCCGAAGCCCAGCCCCCTCGCCCGAAAGATCAAGAACCATGTCGCGTTCTGGCAGGGCGTCGTGGTGGAAGGCACCCCGGAGCCCGCCCTGGAGGAGACGGCTTAGCACGAGTACACCGCGGCTCAGCGGCGATCGCCGATGGCGGTGCCGCACGGCTGGGCTCGTGCCGCAGGGGGAGGAGCGGCCCGCTTGGTGACTTCCAGCGGTCGTCGCAACACGTGGTGGGCCGAAACGGTACCTGGCTGTGGGGAGGGCGCCCGCCCGCTGGTGAGCAGGAGCCACCTTGCTTTCATGCGAGGAGTGATCGGGCTCACGTGCACGGCTACGTATCGGACTGGAGGGCTGCCCCGTCGTACTGGTGTGTCCAGCCGTTCACCGTCCAAGGAGCCGTGAAGTGATGCCTCAACCCGATCTGTCTCCCGCGCTCGACGTACTGCCGCAGCCTCTGCTCGCGGCGGCCCAGGCCGCGCGCCGTGAGTTCCTGGTCGCTCTGGAACCGCTGCGGGGTGAGCTGTTCCGGTACTGCCGTCGTCTGACCGGCAGCGTGTGGGACGCCGAGGACCTGGCCCAGGAGACGCTCGCCCGAGCCCTCACGCGCGCGGCGCAGTCCCACCAGCAGGTCGAGCGCCCGATGGCGTGGCTGGTGCGGATCGCGACGAACGCCTACCTCGACCAGGTCCGCCGCTCCGCCCCGCTTCTCGTCGAGCCCACCGAGCGTGCGGCGCCCGCCGGCACCGATCCCGCCGAGGTGAGGGACGCGCTCGCGGAGGTGGCCACCCTGCTGGCGCCGCAGGAGCGTGCCGCCGTCGTGCTCAAGGACGTGTTCGACCTGCCGTTGAAGGAGATCGCCGCCATGCTGAGCACCACCGAGGGCGCGGTCAAGGCGGCACTGCACCGTGGTCGCGGACGGCTCGCCGACCCCGACCGGCCCATTGCGCTCGCCCGGCGCACGGCTCCCGACCGGGACACCCTCGACGCCCTTGCGGCGGCGTTCACCGCCTACGACCTGGACGGGCTGACCAAGCTGTTCGTCGAGGACGCGGTCAGCGACGTCATCGGGATGGCCCACGAAGTCGGGCGGGACCAGATCGCCGCCGGCTCCCTGCACCACACCCTGCATCTAGAGACCTCCGTACGGTGGCGCGCCGAGGTTCGGGAGCTCGACGGCGATCCGTTGGTGCTGATGTGGGCCGCCCCGACCAGCGGCGACGGTCCCGAGGCGGTCGAGGACGTCCTCCGGGCGGAGACGTCCGACGGCGGGATCACTTGCCTTCGCTGGTACCACTTCTGCCCGGATGCCCTCGCCGAGGTCGGCGACCGGTTGGGCGTCCCCTACCGAACCCACGGCCACGGCCTGTAGGCCGGGACATGACGAGCTGGGGATCAGAGCCGCTTCCCACGCCGCCAGGCGCTGATGCAGGCGCTCGGCTGGGCTTTTCCGGTCGAGCGTCTTGCGTGGCCCAGGGCGGACGTTCCGTGAATGGGTCGTGATCCCCGGCCGCGACGCGACACGCTGGACCGAGCTGATCGACGAAACGCGTGGGTAGCAGCGATGGTTCATCCGGTCCGGGCGCCCTCCGGGCGCGGGGCGAGCCGGGACGCACCCCATACCAGCGCGCTGATCAGCATCAGCAGCGTCAGCGGGTAGAACACCGGGCGCAGGGGGATCAGTACGGGCAGGAACGCCGCTGCCGTGCTGGTGCCCAGGACGAGCAGGAACGTCGGTACGCAGCAGGCGAATCCGAGCAGGAACGCGGGCAGGACTCCGAGCAGCCGTGCGTATCCGATCCTGCCTCCGGGCCGGCGGCAGGCCGCCGACTGTCGGGCCGCGTACCCGGCGACCGCGATGTTGCAGCCGACCAGGGCGGCGACGATCGCACCGAGCAGCAGGTTGACCGGGCTGAGGAGCACCGCCACATGCTCCGTGGGATGCCAGGCGAGTACGGGCTCGAACAGGTACGGGGCCCTGACCTGGAACAGCTGCTCGGGTGCGGTCCGGAACACGGGCGCTCCGGTGTAGCGGCCGGAGGGCGACACGCCCAGATCGCCGGTGGAGAACAGGTACACCACCAGCACCACGGCGGCAGCGATCAGTCCGGCCCGGCGATGGCGGCGAACGGCGAGCGCGGCGCGTACGCCTCGGGGAGTAGCGACGACGGCGGCCAGCGTGGCATCCCAGGCTCCTCCGACTCTGGCAAGTGCGGTGACCAACCTGCTCATTGCCGCACCTGGCTGTTCGGGTAGAACGCGTGCCACGCGAACCACATGGAGTCGAGGGAGTCCGCCGGCTCCCACTGCTCGCCGTCGCGCTGGAGAACACGGGCGGTGCCGAGCTTGCCGTCCCAGCGGGCTTCGACCTGCGTGCCCGCGACGTCGGCGCGCACGGTCCCGGCGGTGCGGATGAGGTCCTTGTGGATCGCCAGACGCTCGTCTCCGACGCGTACGCCGATGACGACATCCTTGTCGGGGAAGCGGTCGCTGGTCGTCAGGACGGGGAAGAGGGTGCCCTCCTTGGCGTAGTAGCCGCTGCGGTCCGGGTACCCGTCGTAGGAGCCGTACGGGTCGCTGCCGTAGCTGCGCAGCGCGCCGGTGTCGGTGGACAGCACCTGGGTTTCGGGATGCGTCGTCCGCCACTGCTTCCACGTCGTCCACACCAGCGGGACGGTGTCCAGCTGTGTGCCCTTCAGCGGGCCACTCACCGCCGTGCCGAGTAGCTGAGGCCACTCGGAGCCGGTCTCGCGGTCGTACATCAGCAGGTTGGAGTTGACCAGACGCCCGGTGGTCCCGAACGTGAGCTCCTGCGTACCGGATGGCGCCGAGAAGCCGATGACCGTGCCGGTCAGCGGGCAGTAGGTGATGGCGAGCGGCTCGCCGCCGACGGTGTCGTTGACGATCTCGTGCCACACCAGCACCTGCTGCGGGTAGGCCCTGACCTCGCCGCGGTACTCCAGGCCGAACACCGGGTCGTCGTCGGCGAGGAAGGACGCGTCGCCCGCCGGGACGAACCTCGGCTTGTCGATGGAGGGAATCCCGTCCTTGCCCGGCCCGCCGGAGACAGCCGCGGCGGCCAGCGCCTCCAGTGATGGATCCTGCCCAGGCTGTACAGCGGTCACCGACGCGGGCGGATGGTCGTCCGGGCCCGAGACAGCCTGCCAGCCGATGACACCGCCGCCTACGAGCAGCACGACGACTCCCCCGATGACGCCGGCGCCCTTGACGACCTGACGCCGGTCCCGCCTTGGCTGCCGCTGACCGTTCACCGTGCATCACCCGCCTCGGCAAAACCGATCCCACACCTGCGATGGTCCCGCGCACACGTCGCCGGTTCGGTGACCGCGCTTACAGTTCTCGGATCCGATCCGGGCCTAGCGTTCAGATCATGGTGCTGCGGATCGTGCTCGGTGCGCTGGCGACAGCGATGGCGGCCGGTCAGCTCGCCACCGTCGGTCACATGCCCGGGATCCTGGCCGCGTACGGTCTGGTGACCGGCGCCGCCGCACTGACCGTAGCGGCGCCGGCCGACGGCGCTCGCCCCCGTGTAGGTGTTCACGGCCACCCCGGTGGCCTGGTCGGTGCGACTGCACAGGAATACGCGCGGGCTCGCGGTCGCCAACCGCCGGTGCTTCGGGAGCCACCTCACGCAGCGGCTGAGCTGTCCGTTCTCGTCCAGGACGCTGTGACGCTGCTCTACGCCGGGGTCCTCCTGACGGTGCACGTAAGGGGCCCGCCCGGACTCCCGCCATGGAACGGAGGTGGGACGTGATGCCCGCACTCGCTGAGCCTCGCCGTCAACGTGGTGCGGTAGCGGCCATACGCGAGGGGCTGCTGATGGTGCTGTGCTGCGCGGGCCCGCTGCTCTTGGCCGGCGGGACCATCAGCGGCCTCGGCGGAGCACTGTCCAACCCGTGGCTGATCACCGTAGGGGCCTTGGTGGTACTCATCTCCGTCATCCACGTCCTTCGGTGCCGGGTTCGACGCCGCCACCATGCCGCGCCGGACGACTGCTGCCCGACCGTTCGCCGGTCACCACGCGCGGGCCTGGCTGACGGGCACCCGGGCCGCACCCACGAGTAAGGGGAGTTCGTGATGAAGGACATCGTCGCCCTGCTGCTCGGCGACTCGTACCACCCCGGCGGCGCCGCGCTCACCCGCCGCCTCGCCGGGCACCTCACGCTCGGCGCCGATTCCCGGGTTCTGGACGTGGCATCCGGACGCGGCACCACAGCCCTCCTCCTCGCCGACGCGTGCGGCGTTGTCGTCCACGGCGTAGACCCCTCACCGGCCAACACCGCGCTCGCTCAGGGCGCCGCCGCAGCCGCCGGTCTGGCAGACCGGGCCGTCTTCACCACGAGCGACGCGGAACGTCTTCCCTTTGGGGACGCGCTGTTCGACGCTGTCGTCTGCGAGCGCGGCCTCTGCGCCGTCCCCGACATGGCACGCGCAACCGCTGAGTTCGCGCGTGTCCTCAAGCCGAGTGGCCGACTGGGCATCACCGATGTCACTGCCACGCCCGGCCGGTTGCCGCCGCAACTGTCCACGCTCGGCGCGCGCATCGCCTGCATCGCCGATAGCCGCCCCTTGGCCGAGCACTCGGAGGTCCTGACCGCCGCTGGGCTGCGTACCGTGCACACCGAGCACCGCGACCAGGCGATGCGGCACACGATCGACCAGATCGAGGCACGGCTGAACCTGCTGCGCGTCACCGCCCCTGGCAGACTCGCGGAGGTCGGGGTGGACCTCAACGCGGCACCGGACGTGCTGAGCGCGGCCAGGGCCGCCGTCGCCGATGGCGCCCTCGGCTACGTCCTGCTCATCGCGGAGAAGCCGCTACTTGCTGGTGCGTAAGCGGCTTCACATGCGTGCACATGCCATGAGGTGGGGGGTGCCGCTGCCGGTCTGGTGGGCGGCGTCGGCATGGGCATCTGGATGTCCCGTCCATCGCCCTCTGCGCCGGCACCATCTTCGGCGTCCTGCTGGGCACTTCGCTCAGAGGCTGGCACCCGCCGTCGTCCAAAAAGCGGGCCAGGCCGGATGATGACGCCGTATCACCAGCGCCAACACCGACCCGCCACACCGACCTGGGGTGCCGTGTCCCGCAGCACTCAAGACGGAAACGTCCCACAGCGGAAAGCCCGCATGCAGGTTGGGTTTGGTCAGCAGCAGCCCGTCGGCGCCTGCGCGCCCGGGCCGCTCGCCGTGTCCGCAGGGCCGCAGGGGAACAGGCCGAAGTGCCGGCCTTTGTCGCCTGTGACGGAGAAGTGCGGTGCGTAGCGGGTGGCGCTCAGCATGTCGGCGGTGTTGCCGCAGACGAGCTCCGGTTTGCCGGTGTGGAAGCGGTGGTGGTCGTCCAGGTCGAAGGCGTGCGGGTGCTCGGTGATGGTGCCGTGGTAGACGGCGACCTGGCCGTAGTCCTCGCAGCGGTCCTCCAGCGGGAGCTTGAAGGCGCGGACGGTGCGGGAGGTGAAGGTGGCGAAGCCGATCTTCTGCTCGATGTCCGGGGCGCTGATCGTCACCGGGGCGGTGGCGACGGTGCGGGCGTCCGGGCAGCCGGTGCGTTCCAGGATGCGGCGGAAGTCCTCCGTGTACAGGGCGCCGGCGAGGCACTCTCCGACGAGGACGGGATCGTCGAGGAGGGCGGCGGGCAGGCGGCGGTCGGCGAAGATGTCGGAGAAGTACAGCTCGCCGCCGGGCCGCAGGACCCTGAAGATCTCGGAGAGGACGCGCGGCTTGTCCGGCGAGAGGTTCACCACGCAGTTGGAGACCACGACGTCCACGGAGGCGTCCGGGATGCCGGCCGCGGCCAGGTCTTCGATGTAGCCATGGCGGAAGTCGGTGTTCGCGTGGCCGAACCGCTCGGCGTGCCAGTCCTGGTGGCGGCGGGCGACGGCGAGCTGTTCCTCGGTCATGTCGACGCCGATCACCCGGCCGGTGGGACCCACCAGTTGGGACAGCACGTAGGCGTCGCGTCCGCTGCCGCAGCCCAGGTCGAGCACGGTGGCCCCCTCAAGCGCGGGAGGGATGGGCGAACCGCAGCCGTAGAAACGCTCCATGACCTCGTCGTGCACCTGGCCGAGGGCTGCCGCGATGTGCGGCGGCGGGGCCGCGTCCGTGCAGCAGGCCGAGGTCTTCAGATCCGCGGAGGACGCGAGGACCTTGCCGTAGTAGTCCTTGACCGATTCCGCCACGGTCGAGTCCGTCTCCTGCCGCTCGGGGGATACGTCGATCGTCGCCATGTCTCTCCTCTGATGTGTGATGCCGGACGTCTCGGCGGCTCTTCGCCGCCGCGACGGGAACCCGCTGTGCATCGGCTGTCATTCCGACTCTGCTGTGTCTGATTCAGGCGGCTCTCCAGTCAGCCAGCGACCACCCTGCGGTGGGCGACGGCCACGTGCACCTGGGCATGGAGGCAGTGAGCGGCACCCACGGGGGTGTCACCGGCCGTCGGCAGCCGCGCTGGTCTCCCCGCTACGGGAGCGGATCAGTCGGGCCGCCCACCCACCGCCCGCGCTCAGCACCACCAGAGCACCGAGCGCAACCCACAGCCCCGGCGATGCGGGATCACCCAGGGAACCGCCGAGCCCGGTGTAGACGACGGTGCCGGGGATGATGCCCAGGGCCGTGGCGGTCACGTAGGAGGAGAATCGGACCCCGGCCACGCCCGCCCCGTAGTTGATCACTGAGAAGGGGAACAGCGGCACCAGCCGCAGGAGCAGGACGGCTGCGAATCCGCGGCGTGTCAGGTAGGCGTCCAGCCGGGCCAGCCGCCCCGAGCCGGCGTAACGGGCCACCACCGGACGCCCCAGCCAGCGGGCGAGGCCGAACGACAGGGCCGCACCCGCCGTCGCTCCCAGGAGTACCGCACCGACCCCCAGTGGAAGCCCGAACAGTGCCCCCGCCGAAGCGGTGAGCACCGAACCGGGCAACAGCGCCGTCACCGCCAAGGCGTAGCAGACGGCGAACACGACTGGCCCCCACAGGCCGAGCGAATCGACACCCTGCCGCACATCCCGCAACAGGCCCGCCCCTCCCAGCGCCACCCAGGAGCCGAGCGCCACCAGCAGGACCACCAGGAGTGCCAGCCGTATCCACGCCGCGCGCGCCGACCGCGGTGCTGGCCTGTCCGGGGCCGCCCCATCGGACGGCGGAGGCTCGGCTGCGGATGAGGGGGCTGCCGGACGGTTCATATCGGCTCCTGTGACGGTTGTCCGGTGGGAAGGTCGGCCACCACGCGGCGCAGCGGCAGCTCAAGGCGTCGCCCCGGGGCCGCCCACCGCGCCAGGGAGCGCTTGGCGGCCTCGGCGCGCCGAGGTGTCAGTCCGGGCAGGTAGAGGGCGTCGGGCAGCAGGGTCGCGGCGTCGGCCGAGTCGATGGCGAGGGTGAAGACGCGTCGCTCGTCGGAGCGGACGCGGAACCCCGCATCGCGCAGCAGGGCGGCCAGCCCGTCGCGGGCCTGCGGGTTGGGCCACGGCTGGCGTACGGCGCGCAGGGCGGTCATCACCCGGAGCCAGGCGAGCATGCCGGACGGGGAGAGCCCGGTCTGGGAGGGCACCAGCGCTGCGAGAGTCCCGCCCGGGCGCAGTACGCGCCGGATCTCCCCGAGCACCTGCGGCAGGGGGGTGACGACCGGCAGGCACATGGCCGCGCAGACGGCCGTGACGCTCGCGGAGGCGGTCGGGAGCGCGTCCGCGGCGGCCCGCACCAGCGGCCCGCGACCCTGCCGCGCCGCTTCGGCGAGTTCTGCGGCCGAGAGGTCGATCCCGACCCAGTCGGCGTCGGGCAGCTCCGCACGGGTGGGTGCCGAACCGCAGGCCAGGTCGAGGACCGTGCCCTCGATGCCGTGGAGCGGTTCGGCCAGCCAGGCGTACGGGGAGGTGTCGGCCAGGGTGAAGAGCTGTTCGGTGATGCCGGGATGCGCGTGGTGGTAGGCGGCGATGAAGCGCCGCCAGTCCTGTTCGTCCATCCGCTCCTCGTCTCTGTCGCGGCCTGCCGGCCGCTCGCCCCTGTGCTTGCCGCCGGGAACCCTGCCGGGGCGGCTCCGCATTCCGCTTCGGACACGCCGGTTCGGGCCGGATGATTCCGGTCGGCCCGCCGGGCGGGAATCGTGTGGCCGAGAAGGGAAGGTCCTGGGCCCGCCACCGGGTTCCCCTCGCGTCCCACTGCTGCGCACCGACCGGAGAGAGCCCACACGATGAGTACGTACGACCTGGTGGTCATCGGCGGCGGAAGCGCCGGCCTGACCGCGGCCCGGACCGCCGGGCGCTTCGGCGCCCGTACGCTGCTCGTCGAGCGGGATCGGCTGGGCGGGGACTGCCTGTGGACAGGGTGCGTACCGAGCAAGGCGCTCCTGCATGTGGCCGCCGACGTTCAGGCGGCCCGCCGCGCCGCGGCCTACGGTCTCCCGCCGGTGTCCGGCCGCGCCGATCTGGCGGCTGCCATGGGGGAGGTGAAGCGGGCGATCGGCGCGATCGAGCCGCACGACTCGGCCGAGGCCCTCGCCCCGTACGGCGTCGACGTGACACGCGGCGCGGCAACCTTCACCGGCCCGAGAACCCTGACCACGGGCGGCCGGGAGATCTCCTTCCGGTACGCGTTGATCGCGACCGGCTCCTCGCCTGCCCTGGTGCCGGTCCCCGGCCTGGCCGAGGCCGAGCCGCTGACCAGCGACACCGTCTGGGAGCTGACCGAACTCCCGCAGCGCCTCGTGGTGCTGGGCGGTGGACCCATCGGCTGCGAGCTGGGCCAGGCGTTCGCCCGGCTCGGTTCGCAGGTCACCCTCGTGGAGGCGATGGACCGCCTGGTGCCCAGAGAAGAACCGCGCGCCTCGCAGGTGCTGCGGGAGCGGCTGGAGGCCGAGGGCGTTACCGTGCTGACCGGCTACCGCGCCGAGAGAGTCGATGCCGGCGCTGTCCACGGACCCGGTGGCCCTCTCCCGTACGACACGCTGCTGGCCGTCACGGGCCGCCGGGCCAACACCGAGGGGCTCGGCCTGGCGGCGGCCGGTGTGGGGCTGACCGAGACCGGTCACGTCCGGACCGACGGCAGGCTGCGCACCGCCAACCACCGCATCTACGCCGCCGGCGACGTCACCGGCCGATCGGCCTTCACCCACCTGGGCGGCACGCAGGGCGCAGCAGCCGCCACCGACGCGCTCCTCGGGGTGCGCCGCCCCATCGACTACCGCGCGGTGCCCTGGGTGACGTACACCGATCCCGAGATCGCCCGCGTCGGCCTCACCGCCGACGAGGCGCGCGAGACGTACGGCGACACCGCGCGCGTCCACACGCTGGAGAACGACCGGGTCGACCGGGCGGTCGCCGACGGCCGCACCGAGGGCTTCACCATCCTGGTCCTGGGCCCGCGCGGAAAGATCGCCGGAGCGACGGTCGTGTCACCGAGGGCAGGGGAGACCATCGCCCATCTGGCGGCGGCGGTACGCCTGGGCTGGACACCCTCCGACTACGCCCGCACTGTGCACCCCTACCCCACCTACGCCGACGGTCCCTGGCACGCGGCACTGGCCGACGTCTACACCCGTCTGGCCCGGGGCAGCGGCGCCATCCGCGCGCTGCTCGGCCTGCGCAGAAGGCTGAGCCGATGATCCTCCGCATCGGCCTGGGCGTCGTACTCGCGGCGATGGCGCTGGGCCAGCTCGCCTCGTTCGACGCGATGCCCGGCATCCTCACCTCCTACGGTCTGACGGCCGGCACGGTCTCGACCGCCCTGGCGGTGGCACTGATCGGCGCGGAGGCCGTAACGGCCGTCTGGTTCCTCGCCCGGCCCCGCTCCCGCTCGGCCGCACCCGTCTGGCTGTACACCGCCGTCGCAGTGGTGTGGGCGGCCCTCGCCGCCCAGGCGTTCGCCCGCGGACTCGTCCTCGACAACTGCGGCTGCTTCGGCACGTACGCCGCCCAACCCCTGCGCTGGTACGTCCTGGTCGAAGACGCCCTGATGCTGCTCTACGCCTGGCTGTTGTGGCGCGCTGTGCCCCGACGGCCGCGCAGGGGCCGTACCACCGTGCCCACCGCTGGGGCCTTCGAGGTATCCCGGACACAGCAGGAGAACCACTGATGCCGATCATCGCCGCGCTGCGAGCTCTCGAGCGCGTCACCCGCCCCTACGACCCCGAGTTCGCCGCGGCCATGGAACGCCGCTGGGCGGAACTTCCCGAGACCGCGCGTACCCCCGGCCAGATCCTCGGCCGGCACGGCGTCGGCTGCGAGGGAACCCACGGCGTCTTCCCCAAGTGCAACCTGAAGTGCACCCCCTGCTACCACTCCCGGGACGCCAACCAGGTCCGTGTCGACGGCCCCCACACCCACGAACAGGTCAGGGCCCAGATGGAGCTGCTCCGCGAGCTGCGGGGGCCGCGAGCCCACACCCAGCTCATCGGCGGCGAGGTGAGCCTGCTCGCCCCGGACGACCACGCTGCGGCTTTGGCGATCATGCGGGACCACGGCCGGGAACCGATGAGCTTCACCCACGGTGACTTCGGCTACGACTACCTCACCCGGCTCGCGCTCGGCCCCGACGGCACGCGGCGCTTCCAGCGGCTGTCCTTCGCCGCGCACTTCGACAAGTTCATGTACGGCAGACGCGGCATCGAACGCCCGCCGGACGAGAAAGCGCTGAACCCCTACCGGGCACGGTTCGCCGCCATGCTCGTCCGACTGCGGCGGGAGCACGGGGTGCGGTTCTTCCTCGCCCACAACATGACCGTCACCCCGGGCAACCTCGACGAGGTCGCGAGCGTGATCCGCGACTGCCAGGCCATGGGCTACGGCATGTTCTCCTTCCAGCCCGCAGCCTTCCTCGGCGACGAGCGCCGTTGGAAGGAGAAGTTCCGCGAGGCGACCCCGGACGCGGTGTGGGCGGAGATCGAGCGTGGCGCCGGAACGCGGTTGGACTACCGGGTCTTCGAGAACGGCGACGTGCGCTGCAACCGCACCGCCTACGGCTTCTACGTCGGCCGCCGCTGGTACCCGTTCCTCGACGGCGGCGACCCACGCGATCTCGCCGTACGCGACGCGTTCTTCCGCTACTTCGGAAAGGTGACCTTCACCGGCACCCCGCCCGCCCTCCTCGCGGCCAGGGTCCTGCGGGTGGCGGCCCGCCACCCGTCCACCGTGGTGACGGCGCTTCGCTGGCTGGGCCGCACCGTCCGCCGCGTCGGGCTGCCGCGGCTGGTCCGGCACCGGATGCGCGTGCGTCCGGTGACCTTCGTGATGCACCAGTTCATGGACGCCGATGTCGTCGCCCCGGCCTGGGAGATGATGCGGCGCGGCGAGCAGGCCGAGGACCCCGGGCTGCGCGAGACCCAGGAGCGGCTGGCCGCCTGCCACTACGCCATGGCACACCCCGAGAACGGCACCCTCGTCCCCGCCTGCGTCCAGCACGCCGTACTCGACCCGGCCGAGAACGCCGCGCTGCGCACTCTGCTCCCGATCGTCGAGGTCCGCACCCCCGCCGGCAGCTCGTCCGGCACGTCACCGAAGGAGAAGTAGTCCATGCGCATCGGTGTGATCACCGGCTCCGGAAGCTACGACTGGCCCCACTTGGAGAGGGCGGCCGAGCGGACCGTCGTCACGGACCACGGCGTCGTCACCGTCACCGAAGGACGCCTGCGGGGCACGGAGATCGTGCAGCTGTCCCGGCACGGCGCCGGTCATCACCGGCTCTCCAGCCAGGTCGACCACAAGGCGAACCTTTCCGCTCTGCTGGCCTGCAAGACAGAGGCCGTCGTGTCCTTCACCGTCTGCGGCTCCCTCGACCCGGCCGTCCGGCCAGGCTCCCTGGTCGTCTTCGACGACCTGTACTTCCCCGCCAACCGGCTGCCCGACGGCACCCCGTGCACCTGGTACGACACGCCCGGCGCGGCCGGCCGCGGGCACTGGATCTTCGACCGGCCCTTCAGCGAGCCGCTGCGCCAGGCGCTGATCTCCGCCGCCGAGCAGACCGGGGTACCCGTCGTGCCGCAGGGCGTGTACGGGCACGTCGACGGCCCCCGGTTCAACTCGCGCCCCGAGGTGGCCGCCCTGGCCGCGGCCGGGGTGTCCGCCATCAGCCAGACAGCGGGCCCGGAGGTCGTCCTGGCCGGCGAGGCCGAACTGCCCATGGCCCTGGTCGGTTTCGTCACCGACTACGCCAACGGCGTCGCCCCCGAACCGGAACCGGTGCAGGCCCTCCTCGACCGCATGGAGGCGAGCAAGGACATCTTCGCGACGCTGGCCGGACACGCGCTCCCTTCCCTGGACAGGGTTACCGGGGCCGGCTTCGTCTACCGGTTCGGCGCATGAACACCCCCGGCCCCCCGGGCACTCCCGCCATCCTGATCATGGTCAAGGCGCCCCGTCCCGGACTCGTCAAGACCCGGTTGCACCCGCTGCTGAGCCCTCTGCGCTGCGCCGTTCTCCAGGCCGAACTGATCCGCCACACCGTTGAACTGGCCACCGCCCACACCCCCAGGGCCTACCTCGCCTACGACCCGGGCGAAGGCGAGCACGCCAGCAGCACGGCAGTGCCCGCCGGCGTCCGCTTGCTGCTCCAGCGCGGCGGACACCTCGGAGAGCGCCTGGCCGCGGCCGTGACCGACGCCTTCGCCGACGGCGCGGGACCCCTGCTGGTCGTCGGCACCGACGCACCGACCCTCACCGGCAGCCATCTGACCGCCGCCTTCACCGCCCTGGAAAGTCATGACGTGGCACTGGGCCCCGCACTGGACGGCGGCTACTACCTGATCGGCCTGCGCGCTCCCCACACCTCCCTCTTCGCCCTCGGCCCGGAAGTCTGGAGCACCGACCGGGTACTGACCGCCACCCGCGCCCTCGCCCGTGACGGCGGGCTGAGCACGGGGACGCTCCGTCCGCTGCGGGACCTGGACACCCCCGCGGACGCGGCGGCGCTCCTGATAGATCCGGTGCTGCCGCCACGTATCGCCGCTCTGCTCCGGCCCGAGGAGGCGTCATGCCCCTGACCCCGCCCCGAGTCTCGATCATCGTCCCGGTCCTGAACGAGGAAGCCACCATCCAGAGTGCGGTGAGCCGCCTGTGCCGGGACTTCCCCGACTGCGAGCTGATCGTCGTGGACGGCGGCTCCACCGACGCCACCGTCGAACTCGCGGCCCTCCACGCCACCGTGGTGACCAGCGAGCGTGGCCGGGCCAGGCAGATGAACGAGGGCGCCCGTCACGCCACCGGCGACATCCTCTGGTTCGTCCACGCCGACACCGCGGTCGACCCGGCCGCGCTCGGCCAGATCCGCGCCTGCCTCGCCGACCCCCGCGTGGCGGGCGGCGGTCTCACCATCCGTTTCGACCGCAGGACCTTGGCTCTGGCGTATCTCGCGTGGACGTCGAACGCCCGGGCCCGCCGACTGCACCACATCTTCGGCGACCAGGCCATGTTCGTCCGCCGCACCGCCTTCGACAGGCTCGGCGGCTTCCCCGACCTGGCCATCATGGAGGACCTGGAGATGTCCCGGCGCCTGCACCGCCATGGCCGGCTGTGCCTGCTGCCCGCGACCTCGACGGCCTCCTCACGCCGCCTCGTCGCGCACGGCACATGGCGCATGATCGCCTTCATGCAGTACCTCAAGCTGCTGTACTTCGCCGGCGTCGATCCGGAAGCCATCCGCACCCGCTACGCCGCGGGGCCCCGCCTGTTCGGGCGCAGACGCGCGGCAGCGGCGCGCACCACCCGCACCTGAGCCCCGGCTCTCGCTCGCTCCTTCACCTCTCCCTCCTCTTTCCGCCCCTACCCTTCGACTTCTTGGAGACCTGTCCTCATGCGCATCGCAGTCAGCGGAGGCCCCTACGGAAACCCCTACGCCCTCCAGGCCTTCGTTGACGACGCCCGCGCCCGCAGCTGCGAGCGCCTGTTCTGTCTGGGTGACTTGGGCGGTTTCGGCGCCGACGTGAACGCACTGTGGCCGATCCTCGCCGACAACGACGTCGAGTGCGTCGCCGGGAACTACGACGTGGCGATCGCGCGCGGCGACACCGACTGCGGCTGCGGCTACCGAGACGCCAAGGACAACGAGTACGCCCAACTCATCTACGACCACACCCTCGCCACCACCAGCCGCGACTTCGCCGCCTGGATGGGCACCCTGCCCACCGAGCGCCGGGAGACCATCGACGGCGTCGACGTGCACATGGTCCACGGCTCGACACTGGCACTGAACGACTTCTGGTGGGAGTCGCTCCCCGAGGAGCAGCACCGACTGCGCGCCGAGGCATCAGGGGCCGACGTCGTCCTGTGCACGCACAGCGGCCTGCCCTGGCAGCGGCAGGTCGACGACACCCTGGTGGTGAACGTCGGAGTGCTCGGCAAACCGGCCAACGACGGCCGTCAAGAGGTCTGGTACGCGATCCTCGACCTGGACGGCGGGCGCCCGACCGCCGAGCTGGTCCCTCTCTCCTACGACTGGCAGGCGCAGGCCGCCTCGATGCGCGCCGCCGGGCTCCCCGAGATCTTCACCGAGACCATCGAGACCGGCTGGTGGACCACCTGCCTGGAGATCCTCCCGCCGCGCGAACGCTCGCGCGGCCGCTTCCACCTCTACCGCTCCACCCTGCCGAGCGGATTCCAACCCGCGGACGACGGCTGGGGCGAGACAACCACCGGGGCCATGGAAGGCGACCGCCCCGTCGTACCCCTCTTTGGCACGGCATACTTCCCGTCGCGGCTCTGGGTCTACACCAACTTTCACTGCAATCTGGCCTGCGACTACTGCGCGGTCGCCTCCTCTCCCAAGGCGGCACCCCGCACCCTGCCCGCGACCGACTTCCACGCACTCGTCGACGAGGCCGTGGACGCCAGGTTCACCGAGCTGTACGTCACCGGCGGCGAGCCCTTCCTCCACCCCGACATCGTCGGCCTCCTCGACTACGCCACCACGCGACTGCCCACCGTCGTCATGACCAACGCGATGCTGCTGCGCGGCCGCCGCGCCGCCGGACTCACCGCGCTCGCGGGCCGCAAGCTCACCGTCCAGACCTCCCTCGACGGCGCGACACCGGCCGCGCACGACGCACACCGGGGCTCCGGTTCCTGGCTGCGCACTCTGGACGGCATCCGCCACCTCGTCGACCTCGGGCTGCCCCCGCGGGTCGCCCTCACCGAAACCCCGGACAACACCGATGAGATCCCGGCGGTCGCCGCACTGCTGGCCGAACTCGGGCTGCCCGCCAGCCACTTCGCCGTACGGCCGCTGCTGCGCCGAGGCTTCTCGGAGACCGGGGCGGAGATCGGCGAGGACTCCAGCATCCCGGAACTGACCGTCACGGCCGACGGCCTGCACTGGCACCCCGCCGGCGCCGACCTGGCCACCAGCCCCGATCTGTATCTCGCCCCCGCGGGCACCCCGCTCGCCGCGGGCAAGGAGCTGGTCACCGAGCGGTTCTTCACCGCCCGTCTGAACGACGGCAGCCTTCCCCGCCCGGTCCACTGCGCCGTCTGACCCGTACCCGTTCTCGTACTCGTACGAAAGGGAGTCCACCATGCAGCAGCAACACCGCCGCCCACACGTCGCGATCCTCGGCGCCGGACCCGTCGGCCTGGACGCCGCCCTCGCCTGCGCCGACGCCGGATGGCCGTTCACCGTCTACGAGGCGGCGGACACGGTCGCTGCACATGTACGCGACTGGGGTCACGTCCGCCTGTTCACCCCCTGGGACCTGAACGTCTCGCGCCGGATGCGCGCCCACGTCCCGCACGCGCCCGTCGGCGACGGGTGTCCCACCGGCAGCGAGCTCGTCGGCGAGCTGCTCGCCCCGGTCGCACAACTCCCGGTGCTGGAAGGGTGGATCCGCTACCGCACCTCCGTGGTCGCCGTCGCCCGTACCGGCCTGCTCAAACACGAACAGATCGGCACCGACAGGCGGGGCGCGGCCCCGTTCACGCTCCTCCTCGACAGCCCGGACGGCGAGGAGACCGCCGAAGCGAGCCTGGTCCTGGACTGCACCGGAACGTACTCCCACCCCAACACCCTCGGGCAGGGCGGCATCCCCGCCCCGGGCGAGCGGGCCCTGCACTCCCGCATCACCCGCACCCTCCCCTCGACCGACGGCGGTGATCCCGACCGCTGGGCGGGGACCGTTCTCCTGGTCGGCGCCGGAAAATCCGCCCAGACCGCCGCGCGGGACCTCGCCGCGCTCCCCGGGACCCGTCTCGAATGGGTGGTACGCAGCCCCGCGCCCGACTGGGGAGCCGTCCCCGACGACACTCTCCCCGGCCGCCAGGAGCTCGTCTCCACCGCACGGGCCCTGGCGACGGGCGCGCACGATCGCGTCACCGTCCATACCGGCGCCCACGTCCAGTCCCTCTCCACCGCCCCCGTCGGCCCCGACGGTGACCGCGTGCTCGTACGCCTCGCCACCGCCGACGGTCCCCGCGAGGTGCTCGCCGACCACGTCGTCTCGCTCACCGGCTACACCGGCGACCACACCCTCTACCGTCAGCTCCAGATCCATGAGTGTTACGCCACCGGCGCTCCCATGAACCTCTCAGCCGCCCTGCTCGGCGCAGCGGGCGGCGACTGCCTCACCCAGCCCGCCACCGGCATCGCCCAGCTCCGCAGCCCCGAGCCCGACTTCTTCATCCTGGGTGCCAAGTCCTACGGCCGCCTGAACACCTTCCTGCTGCGCACCGGCTACCAGCAAGTCGACGAGATCGCCACCGGATACGCCGGGGTGGAAGGCCCACGCCCGCTCAGCGGGTTTCCCTCACAGGCAGAGGACCCGAATCGCAGGAGCTTGCCATGACCAGCACCACCACCGTCGACCGGCCGGAGCCCTACCGCATCGACCACCCCACGATCCGCATCGTCATGAGCGACATGGTTCTTTCCCGGACCGACCTGGGACCGGATGACCGCGTCCCATCGTTCGACCTGCCCACCACCGACGGCGGCAGGTTCCGCAGCGCCGACCTGGCCGCAGACGACCGACCTGTGCTGCTCGTCTTCGGATCGCTGACCTGCCCGGTCACCGAAAGCTCGGCAGCCGGCATCCGTGACCTGCACTCCCGATACGGCGATCGGATCCGGTTCGTCCTCGTCTACGTACGCGAAGCCCACCCCGGTGCGACGACCCCGCAACCGAAAACACTGGAGCAGAAGCAGCGCAACGCAACCGCGCTCCGCGCCCGTCACGGCTTCCCGTTCGAGGTCGCCGTCGACGACATCGACGGAGCCCTGCACCGCGCGTTCGGTCCACGACCGAACTCCGCGTACCTCATCGACCCGTCCGGCGTCATCGTGTTCCGCGCCCAGTGGGCCAACGTGACGGGTGCCCTTGGCGACGCCCTCGCCGCTGTCGCGGCGAAGAAGCCACCGCGCAGTGCCGCCGTCGGACACACGGCCCGTGCCATGGCCGCGATGACCGGTCACGCCGACGCCGCATTCGCCACCGCCGGAAAGGGGGCGCTGCGGGACACCTGGAAGGTCGCACCGCCCTTCGGCGCGGCGATCCTGCTGTCCCGGCTGTTCAGTTTCCTCCCACCCGGCCGCCGCGGCCTCCCCACGATGGCGCTCATGGGACTGATGACGGCCGCGGCGCTCATGGGCATGGTGATCCTGCTCCTCTGACGGCCCGCACGACCGACAGTGGCCGGCGAGCGGCGCGCCGGGGCGCAACCGGGGCGGAGCTGCCTCGTTCGATCAGCCGGACTACGAGAGAACCACCGGTACAGCCCCATGTCGGTCCCCGCGCCGCGCGCTGACCGAGGAGCGCGACGTGAACCTGCGGCAAGGCGGTCACGTAGGCATCAACGCCTACTGTGGCCCCTTTGCTCAACAGGAGACGTACCTTGATATCTGCTACCCAGGCAGCGTCACACCCCGAGATGGCCCGTGTGCCTGGCGTTGCGCTGCGGCGAGTCTCGACGCTGAAATGACGCTCGTTCTGATGGGCTGTCGGGCGTGTTGCTGGGCTGGTCAAGCCCCGTGAATCGGCGTGGTCGCAGAGGCAGGGCCGGGGAATAGGTTCCGTTGAGCAATCGGGAGATGGCCGCGGCGGCATCATGGCGGGATGGACCACAATCTCAGCGGGCTGAGTACCCGGGAGTTCGAGCACGTGTCGCAGGCCCTGGCCCAGGAGATCCTCGGGTCGGGCGTCTCCGCCTTCGGGGATGGCAAGGACGGCGGGCGGGAGGCAACGTTCGAGGGGCGGGTGCCCTACCCGAGCGAGCTTGAGGCATGGGACGGCTATGGGGTCGTGCAGGCCAAGTTCCGTCAGCGCACGGATCAACAGCCCCAGGACGCGGTCTCGTGGCTGAAGGGGCAGGTCAAAGAGGAATTCGAAGCGTGGCTGAGCCCGACGTCGAAGCGGGAGCGGCTGCCCGAGTATCTGATCTTCACCACCAATGTGATCCTGACTCCCGTACCGGGCAGCGGAGGCATTGCCCAGATCGAGCAGTTCGTGTCCATGTATGCGGCACGCCTCGGGCTCAAGGGCTGGGCGGTATGGCACTACGACCAGCTGTGCCGCTACCTCGATCGGTACGACTCCATCCGCCGTACCTACGCTGGTGCAATCACTTCCGGTGACGTCCTCGCGCAGTTGCTCGACTTCATGTCTGCCGGACACAAGTCCAGGTCAGATGCCCTCACTGCTGCGACCCGTGCGTCGCAGCACCGCCGTGAGGCACGACTGAGCCTGGTGCCCGAGGACCGTGTCGATGCCGTTCTGGGCTGGGCTGACAAGTCCTCACGGCCGGTGGTGACCGTCCCTGCCGGCACCCTGGCGGTTCTGGTCGCTCCGATGGGAGCGGGCAAGAGCGAGGAGGCCGAGCGTTGGTGGCGGGAAGGGCTCCGCGAGGCTGCGGGGCACGCTGACGCGGTGATCCCTGTATGGGTGGATGCGGGCAAGGCCGTACCGGATCTGCTGGATGCGATCACGCGCGCGGGCGGCGAGCCGGCGAGTCGACTCGGACGTATCGTGATCGACGATCTCGATGGGATCTCACCCGAGCAGGTTGCACAGCTCCTGTACCAGGCCAGGCTCCTGCTGGCCGCCCACCCGGCCGCCCGGATTCTCGCCACGTGCAGACCTGGAATCGAGCTGGACAGGGCTGTGGTGCACGAGGTCGCCCCGTGGTCGGTGCGGAGAGGCACGGAACTTCTGGACCTTGTGATCGGCGACGACGCGCGCATGCTTTTCGAAGAGCGAGAAGTGCAGGACCTGCTGACAAGCCCCCTTCAAGCCCTGTCCGTCGCCTCCCGCCTGCTGGCCGGTGAAGACGCACGGGTGTCCAGCCTGGAGCTACTGTCCGGTCTGGCCGCGTCCGTCATCAAGAGACGGCGCAAGGGCTTCCCAACCTCACAGACCTGGGACCGCCTTGCTCGTCTCGCCGTAGACGTCCTGAATTCCGGAGGTCCAGTCCCCGCTCAGCACTTTGGGCATGAAGCCGAGGTGTGGGAGCTGACCGACACCGGTCTGGTCGTCCAGGAACCTGGGGGCCTCCGCTTCGCCTTGCCTGTCTTCGAGCAGCACTTCGGCGCCCAGGCCCTGCGCAAGGGCTCCGTACTACCGGAGGAGATCGTCACTGCCGACGCCTTCCCCTGGTGGCGCTACGCGATCGCATTCGCCGTGAGCGCGAGTGCCCCGGACGAAGCGGAGAACCTCATGCTCCGCCTTGCTCGGGCCAACCCCGCAGCCGCTTCCTGGACGTTCGACGAGATCGCGCGGGGCGAGAAGCAACACCATGGCATGCACGAGGCTGAAGACAGGGCCAGGACCACCATCGCCCGACTGGGCCGGGTGGACCGCGACGAACTCCAAACCGCTGAAACCGCAGGCACTTGGCTGCGGGAGGCGCTCGAAGCCCTTGTTGAGGGTTTCGGTCCGCTGAGCGGCTCGCTTGTTGAAATGCGGGATGGACGGCTGCCTCGGTGGGGAGTGTGGGCGAAGGAGGGCTGGGTTGCCATCTCTCCGTCGAGAAACTCCTCCGAGCCGCCCGTAGTGACTCCACTCGCCTCGCACCCATCGAACCGCGAAGACCTCGAATGGCGATGGTGGAGTCAGCACCTCTTTCCCGGAGCCCCGCTGGGCAGGTGGGGCTGGGCCCGCGAACAGATCCGCGAGCCCCTTGAGCGTGTAGTCCGACGTGGTGCTCTTCTGGTGCCGCCGGATTCCCCGTTGGCCCATGAGCGACTGTGGCACCTTGCGCAGCGACTCCGCCAGGGAAACATGCCCCGCGATGGCGTCTCCGTGCCCGAAGTGCGCCGGCGAGTTGAGGCGATGATGGAGCATGTGCGGACATCCATGCGGTACGCCCATCAAGTTGCGGGCTACACCTACGACGCGGCGGACATCCGGTGGATGCACTCCCAGTTGGCCGGGGTTACCGACGCGGTGCTGAGCAGACCGTACGGCGAACCGGATCAGGAAAACCCTCGGCACGAATGGATGTGGCAGGACTATTCCCCGTTGCTGACACTGAGGATCACCAGGCAGATTCTGCGAGACGCCCTGATCGGCTACCGACAGCTGGTGGAGCTGAACTTCCCATCCCTCGCCCCTGCGCTGGGCCTGTACAGCGCCCTGCCTGTGAGCGCTGAGGGCATGTTGGTCATGCCGGAGGACGACACGGACGGGTCCCACAGCGGCTTGATCTATACCCTCCGTCCCAAGACCGCAGGGCGCCGCAATGACCCACCTGAGGTGGACCTGGATCTGTGGACCGAGCCGGGGTTCGGCCCCACCTCCCCGTTCCCCGGTGGGCCGGTCGAATCCAAGACGAACTTCCATCGGCCGTACTACGTAGATCGCGAACTGACCACGGGATCGTCCCGCCCGGCGACTGAGCTTGCCTATGAGTGGCTTATCCGTGACTTGAAGGCGGTTGGCTGGCTGGGTGTGAACGTCCATCTCTCCGTATGAAAGACGTCAGGGACGGCGATCGGCCAGACACGCCGTCCAGCTTCCGTAGTGGGTGATGGCCGAGCCGGATGCCGCCGTTGCGCCAGTCGGCCGACCGGCCGCGCGCGGCGCTCACCTTCTACTGGCCGTTCCAACGGCGCCAGGTCCGGGTGGCAGGGCACTGTAGAGCCCCGCGTCCGCCGAGCAGAGCGCCGCGGATCTCCTGGCCCGTCTCGGAGCAGATCGCCGCGGTGCTTCCGCTGAGCTACAGGGGCTGACCTGCGCGAACGTACCCTTCCAGGCGCCCGTCCCAGGGGCCCTGTGGGACGTATGTGGGATCCACGGATCCCCGGGAACCGTGGGACGCGAGCGCCCCACGGTGAGCACTCCAGTGCACAACGTCTCCTTCGAGAGCGGTGTACCAAAGTGCCAACTAACTCTCTGATTCCGCTCCTCGAGGCGCTGACGCTACTTGGCATCAGTACAGGTCATGGACATCGCCTGGTGCCAAGTAGGAATCTTGGTCACAGTGTGCGACTGCGGGCACGGCGGTCGGTCCGTCCGCTTCTCCCGTGTACGGGACACCTGTGGCTCTGCCGGCCGGCGTCCGGACAGCGTGCCCGCCGCGAGGGCGGGCGGGCCGGTGGCGATCGGCGGCCCGCTCCCGAAGCGGGCGTGGGGATCCACCTGGCGGTCATCCCGCGGTCTCCCCATATACCCCTAGCGGGTATGCCGGGGCGTGTCGGGCGCATCGCCGCACACCACGGAATCCCGCAGGGCCCGCCCTCGCCGGCCCGGGTCCCAAGCGGGCGGCCCGGCGTACCATTGCTCCCGATCCGGTGCGCGTACGGCATCGTTCGTACGCGTACCGGCTCCGCCCCCGTGGACCGCCGAGCCGGAGGTACCAGCGGATGAACGACGCCTCTCCCGTGCGCCCCGACCCGGGGCTCTTCGGGCCCAGGTCCGTCACCTGGCAGCTGCACGGCGATCCGATGATGTGGATCGCGGGCGTCCGCGCCCTCTACCTCCAGGCACTCCACCCGCGCGCCGTGCGCGGGGTCACCCAGAATGCGGACTTCCGCCGGGACGCCTGGGGCCGGCTCATGCGCACGGCGTCCTTCGTCGGCACCATCACCTACGGCACCACCGACGCCGCCGAACAGGCGGGCGCCCGGGTCCGCCGGATCCACCGCGCCCTCAAGGCCACCGACCCGGACACCGGGGAGACGTACGGCGTGGACGAACCGGACCTGCTGCTCTGGGTGCACTGCGCCGAGGTCGACTCCTACCTCCAGGTCCAGCGTCGCTCCGGCTTCCCCCTCACCGACGCCCAGGCCGACCGGTACGTCGACGAACACCGCACCGGCGCCCGCCTCGTCGGCCTCGACCCGGACCGGGTGCCCGCCACCACCGCCGGACTCGCCGCCTACTTCGACCGCGTACGCCCCGAGCTCGCCGCCGGATCCGAGGCCGCCGACGTCGACGCCTTCCTCCGCAGCCCGCCCGTGCGCCCCTGGCTCGTTCCGGCGCGCGCCCTGCTGTGGCGGCGCGTGGCGGTACTCGCCTACCAGTCCCTGCCTCCGTACGCCCACGCCCTGTACGGCAGACCGGTCCCGCCGCCGGCCGCCGTCGACCGGCGGTTGCGCGCCACCGGCGCCGTCCTGCGCGCGATCCCGGACCGGGTGCGCTGGCAGCTGCCGCCCGGTCACATCCTGCGGGCGATGGCACGCCTGGGACCCGACAGCCGCCCCGCCGCGTACAGACTCCGCTGACCGGCCGCCATACTGGACGGGCCGGGGAGGGCGTGGCGCCGGCAGCGGGGAACAACGGGGGCGGGAAGCGGCAGATGGCGGACACCAGGCTGATCCAGAGCCGGTACCGGCTGCTCGAACTGATCGGGCGCGGCGGCATGGGCGAGGTGTGGCGCGCCCGCGACGAGTCGCTGGGCCGTCAGGTCGCCGTCAAATGCCTCAAACCCATGGGGCCCCAGCACGACCGGGCGTTCACCCGCGTCCTGCGCGAACGTTTCCGGCGCGAGGCCCGGGTGGCCGCCTCGCTCCAGCACCGGGGTGTCACCGTCGTACACGACTTCGGCGAGTACGAGGGCGTGCTGTACCTCGTCATGGAGCTGCTCGACGGGCACAACCTGAGCCAGCTCCTGGCGGAGAACCACCAGCATCCGCTGCCCGTCGAGCACGTCGTCGACATCGCGGAACAGGTCGCCGACGCGCTCGGCTACACCCACCGGCAGGGCATCGTCCACCGCGACCTCAAGCCCGCCAACATCATGCGGCTGACCGACGGCACGGTGAAGATCTGCGACTTCGGCATAGCGCGCCTCGGCCACGACATCGGCATGAGCTCCCGGCTCACCACCACCGGTCTCGCCATGGGCACCCCGCACTACATGTCGCCCGAGCAGATCAGCGGCAAGGAGGTCGACCACCGCAGCGACCTCTACTCGCTGGGCTGCGTCCTGTACGAGATCGCCACCGGCGTACCGCCGTTCGACCAGGAGGACGCCTGGGCCGTGCTCGTCGGACACCGCGACACCCCGCCGGAACCGCTGCGCAGCCACCGTGCCGAACTGCCCGGCTTCTTCGACCGTGTCGTCCTCGACCTGCTCGCCAAGGCCCCCGAGGAGCGGCCCGCGGACGCGGGCGACCTGCGCCGCCGCATCGTCCTCGGCCGGACCGGGGAACAGCCCGCGCTCGGACCGGGCCCCCTCACGCACTCGGGGGCCGGTCGGCCACCGGCGCCGCGCGAGACCGCCCTGCCCGCCTGGAGCCGTGCCATGACGGCCGGTCACCGGGCTGTCGGCGCGAGAGGCCCCGGTGCCGAACGGCCGGACCCGGCCGCCGGACTGACGGGGCAGTGGACCACCGCGACCGCCACCGCCCCGCACTCCCACACCTTCGTCTCCGTGTCCGCAGGGCCCCCCGCCCCGGAGCTCCTCGCCACCTGGGAGGGCCGCCACAGCGCGGGCATCGACCTCGGCCGCCTGGGCCGCTGGGAGGAGGCGGAGCAGGTGCACCGGGAGGTCGCCGACCAGCGCGGCCGCGTCCTCGGCCCGGACCATCCCGACACCCTCGCCAGCCGCTACGAGATCGGTCTCACGCTCAGCCGTACGGGCCGGGCCGAGGAAGGGCTGCGCGAGTTCGCCCGGGTCGCAGAGGGGCGCGAACGCGCCCTGGGCGCCGACCATCCGCAGACGCTCGCCGCCCGCCAGGCGACCGCCCACGCCCTGGGCCGCATCGGCCGGCACGCCGAGGCCCACCAGGTGTACGAGGCGGTGCTCACCGTCCGCGAACGCGCCCTGGGCCCCGACCATCCCGACACCCTGCGCTGCCGGCACAACCTCGCGTTCAACCTCAGCCGCCTCGGCCGGCCCGAAGAGGCCCGGCAGCTGGCCCGGGAGGTCGCCGACGCCCGCGCCCGGCTGCTCGGACCGACGCACCCCGACACCCTCGCGACCCGCTACGAGGAGGCGTACACCCTGGGCAGGCTGGGCCGCTGGGCGGAGGCGCTGGAGACCTACCAGGACGTCGCGCGGGCCCGTGCGAGCACCCTCGGGGCCGACCACCCCGACACCTTCGCCGCCCGCTACGAGGCCGGCATCAGCCTCGGCCGGCTCGGCCGTGACGCGGAGGCGCTGGAGCTGTACCGGTCCCTGGTCGCCGACCGCACCCGGACCGCGGGAGCGGCCGACCCGGAGACGCTGCGCGCCCGCCACGGTCTCGGGGTCAACCTGGGGCGGACGGGCCGCTGGGAGGAGGCGCTCGCGGAGGCGCGTGACGTCTGCGCCCTGCGGGAACGCACCCTGGGGCCCGATCACCCGGACACGGTGATCAGCCGCCGGGAAGTCGCCGCGGGCCTCGGCTGGCTCGGCCGGTGGAGCGAGGCCCTGGCGGCGTACCGGCAGGTCGCCGACGCGCGCGCCCGGGTGCTGGGCCCCGACCACCCCCAGACCCGGGCGGCCCGCGACGACGAGGCGCACTGCCTGGAGCGGCTGGAGCGGCTGGGGCGGTCGGCGGACGCCGCACGCTGATCCACGCGGACGGTTCGGACGCCCCCTGGCCGGCCCACCGCGCGGAACGTGGTGCCGCCGAACTGATCCGCCCGCCCCGCCCACGAGCCTGCTTCTCCGTGCGTCCGTCCCGCCGCCTCTGGTCGGGACGGCCGACGGCGTGTTACGAAGGTGCATGCCCGCACCCCAGTCGCCCGCACCCCGGACACCCGCAGGCCGGACCGCCGCCCGGGAGTCCTCCGGACCCGGAGCGCCCGCCCGGGACCGCTACGACGCCGTGATCGTCGGCGGCGGCCACAACGGCCTGGTCGCCGCCGCCTATCTGGCGCGCGCCGGACAGTCGGTGCTCGTCCTGGAACGTCTCGGCACCACCGGGGGAGCGGCGATCTCGACCCGCCCCTTCGCCGGGGTCGACGCCCGGCTCTCGCGCTACTCGTATCTGGTGTCCCTGCTGCCCGACAAGATCGTCCGGGACCTCGGTCTCGACTTCGCCGTACGCAAGCGGACCGTCTCCTCCTACACCCCCGCTGTACGCGACGGACGTCCCACCGGGCTGCTGGTCGCGGGCGAGGGGACCCGGGAGTCCTTCGCCGCGCTGACCGGCGGCGAGGATGAGTACGCGGCCTGGCAGCGGTTCTACGCCATGACGCGGCGGGTCGCGACACGCGTCTTCCCGACCCTCACCGAGCCGCTGCCGGACCGGGACGCGCTGCGCGACCGGATCGACGACGCCGACGCCTGGCGGATGCTGTTCGAGGAGCCGCTCGGAGTGGCCGTCGAGGAGAACTTCACCGACGACCTGGTGCGCGGGGTCGTCCTCACCGACGCCCTGATCGGCACCTTCGCCGACGCCCACGAGACCTCGCTGCTCCAGAACCGGTGCTTCCTCTACCACGTGATCGGCGGCGGCACCGGCGACTGGGACGTCCCCGTCGGCGGCATGGGCGCGCTCACCGACGCACTGGCCGCCGCAGCCCGTGCGGCGGGCGCCGAGATCCGCGTACGGCACGAGGCGACCTTGATCGAGACCGACGGCGAGGCCGCCGAGGTCACCGTCCGCACCCCGGACGGCGAACACGTCGTCGCCGCCCGCCGGGTGCTCGTCAACGCCTCCCCGCAGGCGCTCGCCGCCCTGCTCGGCGACACCCCGCCCCCGCCCGCCGAGGGCGCCCAGCTCAAGGTGAACATGCTGCTCACCCG
This sequence comes from Streptomyces sp. NPDC048142, assembly GCF_043202835.1. Taxonomy (NCBI): domain Bacteria; kingdom Bacillati; phylum Actinomycetota; class Actinomycetes; order Kitasatosporales; family Streptomycetaceae; genus Streptomyces; species Streptomyces sp. NPDC048142. The sequence continues at coordinate 113,888 of NZ_JBIDBC010000020.1, read as the reverse complement.
GCTGCCGAAGCTCCGCGACCGGTCCGTCGACCCTCGGCAGGCGTTCGCGGGAACGTTCCACATCGCCGAGGGGTACGGGCAACTCGCCGACGCCTACCGGGACGCGGCGGCGGGCAGGCTGCCCGCCGCCCCGCCGTCCGAGATCTACTGCCACTCGCTGACCGACCCCTCGATCCTCGGCCCCGACCTCTCCGCGCGCGGCTACCAGACCCTCACCCTCTTCGGCCTGCACGCCCCGGCCCGGCTGTTCTCGGACGACAACGACGGTGCCCGCGCCGCCCTGTTGAAGGCGACCCTGGCCGAACTGGACACGCATCTGGAGGAGCCGGTCACCGACTGCCTGGCCCTCGACGAGAGGGGTGAGCCCTGCATCGAGGCCAAGACCCCGCTCGATCTTGAGCGCGAACTGCGGCTGCCCGGCGGCCACATCTTCCACCGCGACCTCTCCTTCCCGTACGCGGACGAGGGCACCGGGCGCTGGGGCGTGGAGACCACGCACGCCAATGTGCTGCTCTGCGGGGCGGGCGCGGTGCGTGGTGGCGGCGTCAGCGGGGTCCCCGGCCACAACGCGGCGATGGCGGCGCTGGGGCGGTGACGAGTCCCGGTCCGACCGTCCGGCCCGCCGAGGCCTGTCACGTGCGGCCCGTACTGTCCGGACCGCCTGGACCGTCCATGCCGCCTGGACCGCTCATGCCGCTCGTGCCGTCCGGACCGCCGAGGCCTGTCCCCGGCGGCCCGGACCACTCGTGTCGCCCGGACTGTCCGGACCGCTCGTGCCACTTGTGCAGTCCGTGCCGCCCGGCGTTCCGGGGTTCCGGTGCCTCGGCGGCCCGGTGCCGGTCAGTCCGCCGACGGCACCCAGCCCGTCGCCTCGATCCGGCCGGCGTCCCGGGGCCGTTCCGCGTCGAAGACCGTGCGGAGGCCGTCGCGGACCCGCAGCCCGTCCACGTACGCGCCGCGCCCCACGTACAGCCGGTCGGTTGTGTAGCGCCACCGCAGGCGTACGTCCCGGCCGTGCCAGGCCGTCAGGTCCGCCTCCAGCCGGTGCCAGACACGCCCCGACCAGCCGGACACCGAGCCCGCCGGGTGCGGGCGCGGGGCCGGGCCGTGGTGACCGGGGCCCGGTGCGAGGGTGGTGAACGGCACCGGCCGCCAGTCCTGACCACCCGCCGACGCCTCCAGGAAGAGGCCGTCGGCGGCCGGTTCGGTGTCCCACCACAGCGCGCACTCCAGCCGGGCCCGCGCGGAGTTCAGGCGCAGGGCGGGCAGGGCGAGCGTGGCGGTGGACGCGCTCGCCATCCCGGAGAACCAGGCCGTGCGCCCCTGCGCGGGCCGGACCGGAACGGCCCGCGCCAGCTGGTTGGCGGCCGCCACCCGGGGCGCGCTGCCCGAGCGCCAACTCCGTACGGGATGGACGGAGTTGCCCAGCACGATGAGGAAGGTGTCGGTCGACGGGTCGAGCACCAGGCTGGTCCCGGTGAATCCGGTGTGCCCCGCACTGCGCGGAGTCGCCATCGCCCCCATGTACCAATGCTGGTGGAGCTCGAAGCCGAGGCCGTGCTCGTCGCCCGGGAACGCGGTGTTGAAGTCGGTGAACAGGAGGTCGACCGCATCCTCGGACAGGATGCGGGAGCGGCCGTAGACCCCGCCGTTGAGGAGCGTCCGGGCGAGGACCGCGAGATCCCAGGCGCAGGAGAACACCCCGGCATGGCCCGCCACCCCGTCCAGGCTGAACGCGTTCTCGTCGTGCACCTCGCCCCAGACCAGCCCGCGTTCGAGGCCCGACCAGGGCAGCCGGGCGTCCTCGGTGGCCGCGATCTTCGGCCTCCAGGAGGCGGGCGGGTTGTAGCGGGTGCGGTGCATCCCGAGCGGGGCGGTGATCTCCTCGCGGAGCAGGGCGTCCAGCGGGCGGCCGGTGACCTTCTCCAGGACCAGTTGCAGCGAGATCAGGTTGAGGTCGGAGTAGAGATACGCGCTGCCCGGGGTGCTCGCCGGGACCTCGTCCATGAGCATCCGGAGCTTGCCCTCCCGGGTCGGCTCCTCGTACAGCGGGATCCAGGTCCGGAAACCCGAGGTGTGCGTCAGGAGTTGACGGATGGTCATGTGTTGTTTGCCGCCGCCCGTGAAGGCCGGGAGGTATGAGGCGACCGGGGCTTCCAGTCCCAGCTCGCCGCGCTCGATCCGCTGGACCGCCAGGAGCGAGGTGAACAGCTTGGAGACCGAGGCCAGGTCGAAGACGGTGTCCTCGGCCATCGCGATCTGCTGCTCCGCCGGGAACTCCACCCCGGTGCCGGTCTTCTCGTCGTACGCGCTGTAGCGCACCGCCTTGCCGATCGGCCGGTGCAGCGCCACGGTCCCGCCGCGCCCGGCGAGCAGCACCGCGCCCGCGTACCAGGGGTGCGCGGGGGAGTCGGCGAGATAGGCCTCGGCGTCCCGCACGAGCTGGTCCAGCGGCCCCTGGAGCAGTCCGGCGCGCGCGGCGCTCCCGCGCCGCAGCGTGGGCCGGTGCGCCCCTGACTCCATGCCCGCTCCCGTGTCCGCCGCTCTGTCCTTCGCTCCCGTGCCCGCCGCCCTGTCCGCCGTCCCCCCGCCCGGTCCGTTCCGGGCGGCCGCGCCCGCGAGCGGCATCGGCGTCAGGGCGAGCGCACCGCCCAGCGCCAGTATCCCGCCGCCCAGCCGCCGCCGGGCGATGCCGCTCCCGGCCGCGCCGGCACCGGTCGCGGAGCGACGGCCCCCGGCCCGCTCCGGGCCTCCCGGCGCGCCCCGGCCGTCCGCCGCGCGGTCGTTCCCCTGCGTGTCCCCGGTCATCCGCAACTCCTTCCCGCGCCCGACGTCCGGTCACCGGGCCGCGCCCGTGCGCCGGCGCCCGCGCGAAAGTAACTTCCGAAAACTCGCCGAGCAGTGAAAGTTCCTGCCGCCGCAGAGATTACTGTCACCCCCCGGCTCCCGTGCGCGTCCCGGCCCGCAAAGAATCTGACACTGCATCAGAAAAGCTCTTCCCTCGGCCGCCCCACTGCGGCATCCTGCCGCCCATGGAGACGGAACTGAGCCGGCAACTGGGCATCGAGCACGCCATCTTCGGCTTCACGCCGTTCCCCGAGGTCGCCGCGGCCATCACCAGAGCCGGTGGCTTCGGCGTGCTCGGAGCAGTGCGCTACACCGCGCCCGACGACCTGGCGCGCGACCTCGACCGGCTGCACCGACACGCCGACGGCAAGCCCTACGGCCTCGACGTCGTCATGCCGGCCAAGAAGGTCGAGGGCGTCACCGAAGCGGACGTCGAGGCGATGATCCCGGCCGAGCACCGCGGCTTCGTGCGGGAAATCCTGGCCCGCTACGGCGTGCCCGAACTCGCCGAGGGGGAGGCGTCCGGCTGGCGCATCACCGGCTGGATGGAGGAGGTCGCCCGCGGCCAGCTCGACGTGGCCTTCGACTACCCGGTGAAGCTGCTGGCCAACGCCCTCGGCTCGCCGCCCGCCGACGTCATCGAGCGGGCCCACGACCACGGGGTCCTCGTCGCCGCCCTGGCCGGGAGCGCCCGGCACGCCCGGCGGCACGCGGCGGCGGGCATCGACGTCGTCGTCGCCCAGGGGTACGAGGCGGGCGGCCACACCGGGGAGATCGGCTCCATGGTGCTGGTCCCCGAAGTCGTCGAGGCCGTCGCCCCGCTGCCCGTGCTCGCCGCCGGAGGCATCGGCAGCGGCGAACAGGCCGCTGCGGGAATCGCGCTCGGCGCGCAGGGCGTCTGGCTCGGATCGCTCTGGCTCACCACCGAGGAGGCCGACCTGCACTCCCTGGCCCTGACCGCCAAACTCCTGGCCGCCGGCTCCGGCGACACCGTCCGCTCCCGCGCCCTCACGGGGAAACCCGCACGCCAGCTCCGTACCGCATGGACCGACGCCTGGGAGGACGGCGCGGGACCCGGCACCCTGCCCATGCCGCTCCAGGGCCTGCTGGTCGCCGAGGCCGTCTCCCGGATCCAGAAGTACGAGGTCGGGGAGCTGCTCGGCACGCCCGTCGGGCAGATCGTCGGCCGGATGACCAGCGAACGCAGCGTCCGGGCGGTCGTCGACGACCTGACCCGCGGCTTCGAACAGGCCGTCACCCGCATGAACCGCATCGCCGGAAGGAGCGCCACGTGAACCAGCCGCCAGGCGGTTTCTGGGCCCAGGCCGCCGCCGACCCCGACCGCACTGTGCTGATCGCCCCCGACGGCGAGGAGTGGAGCGCGGGCCGGCTGCACGCCGACGTCAACCGCATGGTCCACGGACTGCGCGCGGCGGGACTGCGCGAGGGCGACGCGTTCGCCGTCGTGCTGCCCAACGGCGTCGAGTTCCTCACCGCCCATCTCGCCGCCTCGCAGGCCGGCCTCTACCTCGTCCCGGTCAACCACCACCTCGTCGGACCGGAGATCGCCTGGATCGTCGCCGACTCGGGTGCCCGTGTCCTGATCGCCCACGAACGCTTCGCGGCCGCCGCGACGGCCGCCGCCGACGAGGCGGAACTGCCCGCAACCCACCGCTACGGCGTCGGCACGGTCCCCGGCTGCCGCCCCTACGCCGAACTCCTCGACGGGCACCCCGCCACCCCGCCGCGGGACCGCACCCTCGGCTGGGTCATGAACTACACCTCGGGCACCACCGGCCGCCCGCGCGGCATCCGGCGTCCACTGCCCGGCAAACGGCCCGAGGAGACCCATCTCGGCGGGTTCCTCGGCATCTTCGGCATCCGGCCGTTCGACGAGAACGTCCACCTGGTCTGCTCGCCGCTCTACCACACCGCCGTACTCCAGTTCGCGGGCGCAGCACTCCACACCGGCCACCCGCTCGTCCTGATGGACGGCTGGGCGCCCGAGGAGATGCTGCGCGCCATCGACGCCCACCGGTGCACCCACACCCACATGGTCCCGACCCAGTTCCACCGGCTGCTCGCACTGCCCGACGAGGTGAAGGCGCGCTACGACGTCTCCTCCATGCGGCACGCCATCCACGGCGCCGCCCCCTGCCCCGACCACGTCAAACGCGCCATGATCGACTGGTGGGGGAGCTGCGTCGAGGAGTACTACGCGGCCAGCGAGGGCGGCGGAGCGTTCGCCACCGCCGAGGACTGGCTGAAGAAGCCCGGCACCGTCGGCAAGGCCTGGCCGATCAGCGAACTGGCCGTCTTCGACGACGACGGCAACCGGCTCCCGGCGGGCGAACTGGGCACCGTCCACATGAAGATGAGCACCGGCGGCTTCAGCTACCACAAGGACGCGACCAAGACCCGCGAGAACCGCATCGGCGACTTCTTCACCGTCGGCGACCTCGGTGTGCTGGACGAGGACGGCTACCTCTTCCTCCGCGACCGCAAGATCGACATGATCATCGCGGGCGGCGTCAACATCTACCCCGCCGAGATCGAGTCCGCCCTGCTCGCCCACCCCGCCGTCGCGGACGCCGCCGCCTTCGGCATCCCGCACGCAGAGCGCGGCGAGGAGGTCAAGGCCGTCGTCGAACCGGCCGAGGGCCACGAGCCGTCGCAAGCGCTCGCCGCCGCGCTCATCGCCCACTGCGAGGAGCGGCTCGCCGGGTACAAACGGCCCAGGAGCCTCGACTTCATCACCGCCATGCCCCGTGACCCCAACGGCAAGCTCTACAAACGGCGGCTGCGCGAACCGTACTGGGAGGGCTTCGAGCGCCCGTTGTAGCCCACGACCGGGGCGACCGGCCCGGGAGAGGCAGGCCGCGCTCCTCCCGGACGCGGCCTACCGCCGCTCCTGCACCTGCACCACCGTCCCGCCGCGCCCGGCGAGCGCGCGATGTCCTGCTCGCAGAACCGGGAGCCGCCGCCGCAGATACCGTACCCAGCCAGGAGACGTGCGGTCACCTCACCGGGCTTCGTTCTCCGCCCCGCCCGCTGCCCTCGGGACGGTGCCGCCGTGGCGCATGGGCGCTCCTGTCCGCCTCCCCGCCGGTGTCGGCGGTGTTGGTGGCGTCCGCTGAGCTCCGCCGAGGCCGGCACACGGGCTCAGAGGACCTGTCCCGCTCTCTGTGTCATGGCCGTTCGATGCCCAGCCGGTGCTTCCGGTTCCGCGCCGGCCTGCGTGCTCAGGCCGCCGTGTCGTAGGTGTAGTGCGGGATGTGGTCGAGCATGTCGGCCGGCGTCACGTCGTTCCACGGGCGCATGGTGTCATGCAGATCCACCACGTCGGCGGTGCCCGTGGCCGGGAGATAGGGCGAGTTCGGGTGGCGCGCCTGCCAGTCGGTCCACAGCTTGTCGATGTACGCGTGGTGCAGCCAGAACACCGGGTCGTTGGGCGAGACGCCGGTGGCCATCTGGCCGCCGACCCACACATGGACCCGGTTGTGCAGATTGACGCCGCGCCAGCCCTCCAGATGGTTGCGGAAGCCGTCCGACGCGCTGTTCCACGGCGCGGTGTCGTATGTGCTCATGGCGAGCACCGAGTCGACCTCGGCCCGGGTCGGCAGCTGCCGGCCGCCGGCGCCGAGGTCGCGGCGGAGGTAGCCGCGCCCGTCCACGCGTACGGTGATGGGCCATCTGCCCGCGTCCGACGCGAAGGGTCCGGTCATCACCTGGCCGTCTCTGCTCCGCCCGGTACCGCCAAGGAAGTCGGCCGCCCAGAGCGAGGACGCGGCGGTGCGGTCGGCGGCCCAGTCCCAGTACGGCAGCGCCACGGACGCGTCCACGGACTGGAGTGCCTGCTCGAACTGTATGAGGAATCTGCGGTGCCACGGCAGGAACGACGGCGAACGGTGGCCGACCCGCTCACCGTTGTCCGTGTCGCTCATGATGAAGGCGTTGTGCGTGGTGACGAACGTGTCGTAGCGGCCGCTGCGCTTGAGCTCCAGCAGGGCGTCGACGAAGCGCTTCTTCTCGGTGGCGGTGAGGTTCGCCTGGTTCTTGCGTACGGTCATGGCTGGCGCTCCGGGTTCAGGCGAGGGCGAGAGGGACGAGTGCGGCGCCCTGAAGCTCGGCGACGGCGGCGCGGGCCACGGCGAGCGGGGTGGCGAAGGTCTCGTAGTGGTTGACAACGCTGATCCAGGTGCCATCGGCGTTGCGCATCACATGCAGCTCCTTGCCGTCGATGTGTACCTGGTAGCCGCTGCCGTGGTCGTGGTGTCCGCCGTGGTGGGAGGGTGCTCCCTGTATGCGGCGGCCCTGGTAGACCTCGTCAAAGGCGGCTCGTTCCGCGGCTGCAGCCCGAGGCGCGGGGGTGGCGGAAGGGCCGGCGGCGCTGGCCACGCCGGCGACGGCGAGTCCGGCGAGGGCTCCGGCGGAGGCGCCTAGCGCACGTCGGCGGGTGATTCTGGACATGGGTATTCCCCCAGGTGTGGCGGTGTTCGATGAACGGTCCGAAGGTCGGGCGGACCGCTGCGGCCATGCCTACAGGGAGCGGCGCGTTGCCAAGAAGTGGTTGGCCGCGATGCGGACATGTCGGCACACGTAGTGGAGAGTTGAACAAAGTTGATCTTGCGGCGCAGCGCGGCGTGCGGGGCGTTCGGCACAAATCTTGCACCTGATGTGCCCATCGTGTGAATAATTTCCGGTGAAGGGCGGAGAGTTGTGCGCGTCCTCACACGTGAAACATGTCCGGAACATATGCGCGCGCTCGGTCTCGCCGAGGGCTTCGTCATGTCGGTACGGGCTGGAATGTCGCTGTGACAGGTGGGCAGGTGCCGGTCCGGATCACGGTGACGTGGTGGTGCCGGCCCGGCAGGTTCGGCCTTCGACGTGGGCCAGGCCCAGTCGCATCGCTGGAGAGGTTCGTCGCCGCCGAGGAGAGGGAGAAGTCCGTGGCGGCGTCCGGGCCGAAGAACGTCGACCGCTCCCCGCGCACCGTGAGGAAGCCGTCCGCCGGGGTGCGGACACCTGGTCGGCGGCCTGCGCCCAGCCGGTGTCGAAGCCGAGGCGCGCGTAGACCTTCGCCACGATGTGCGGAACGCCGTACTCCGTGTACCGGATGACGGCGGAAAGACCGCCACCGGACGGATGCCGCGTTTCCGCGGTCCCGGAAGCGGCGGCCGGAGGCAGTGTCGCCGACACGGTGAACAGGGCGAGACCGGCAACCCCGAGCAGCCTCAGACGGTTACGCGAAGTCAAGGTCTCTTCCTCCCCGCGGTGCGGGTGGCAGAGGCGGTTGACGGACCGCCCGGACAGCCACGCGCCACTCAGCCGGGGAGCCCCGGGAGCTGTCAACCGTCCGGTCGGTATCCCACCTCTTGACCCCCGGGCCCGCGCCGCACAGGATCACGCCATGACAGGTGTACGCAGCAGCACAGTCGACGGCGTCCTCACCCGCAGCGCCCGGCGCACCCCCGGACGGACCGCCGTACGGTACGCCCGCCGGGCCTGGACCTACCGCTCCCTGGACGCCGCCGTCTCCACGGCCGCCGCCGTTCTCACCGAGGAGCACGCTCTCGCCCCCGGCGACCGGGTGGCCGCCTACGCGCACAATTCCGACGCCTATCTGATCGGCTTCCTCGCCTGCGCACGGGCCGGGTTCGTCCACGTACCGGTCAACCAGAACCTCACCGGCGACGACCTGACCTACCTCCTCGACCAGTCCGGCTCCTCACTGGTCCTGACCGACCCGGATCTCGCCGGGCGGCTCCCCGCCGGACTCCCGGTGCGCGCACTGCGCGACGCGCCCGGTTCGCTGCTCGACGCCGTGGAGACCGAAAGGCCGTTCACCCCGCAGCGCCCGCCCGCCGCCGAGGACCTGGTGCAGCTGCTGTACACCTCCGGCACCACCGCCCTGCCCAAGGGCGCGATGATGACGCACGGGGCCCTGGTCCACGCGTACGTCAGCGCGATCACCGCGCTCGGCCTCGCCGCGTCCGACCGGCCCGTGCACTCCCTGCCGCTCTACCACTCGGCCCAGATGCATGTCTTCCTGCTGCCCAATCTGGCGGTCGGGGCGGAGAACACCATCCTGGACGCGCCGGACGCCGCCTCGATCTTCGACCTCGTCGAAGCGGGCCTGGCCGACAGCCTGTTCGCCCCGCCCACCGTCTGGATCGGCCTCGCCAACCACCCGGAGTTCGCCACCCGCGACCTCGGCGGACTGCGGAAGGCGTTCTACGGGGCCTCGATCATGCCCGTGCCCGTCCTGGAGCGGCTGCGCGCACGCCTCCCGCACCTGGCCTTCCACAACTGCTTCGGCCAGAGCGAGATCGGGCCGCTGGCCACCGTGCTGGGCCCCGACGAGCACGAGGGCAGGATGGAGTCCTGCGGCCGGCCGGTCCTCTTCGTGGAGGCCCGCGTCGTCGACGAGAAGGGCGAGGACGTCCCCGACGGCACTCCCGGCGAGGTCGTCTACCGCTCGCCCCAACTGTGCTCCGGCTACTGGGACAAGCCCGAGGAGACCGCGGCGGCCTTCCGCGACGGCTGGTTCCACTCCGGCGATCTCGCGGTCCGCGACGCCGAGGGCTTCCTCACCGTCGTCGACCGGGTCAAGGACGTCATCAACTCCGGCGGTGTCCTCATCGCCTCCCGTCAGGTCGAGGACGCCCTCTACACCCACCCCGCCGTCGCCGAGACCGCCGTCATCGGCCTCCCCGACGACCGCTGGATCGAGGCCGTCACCGCCGTCGTCGTCCTGCGCGGCGAGGCGAACGTGGCCGAGAGCGAACTCATCGACCACGCCCGCGAGAAACTCACCGCCTTCAAAGCGCCCAAGCGCATCGTGTTCGTGGACGCACTCCCGCGCAACGCCAGCGGGAAGATCCTCAAGCGGCGGCTGCGGGACGAGCTGGCCTGACCCGGTCGCCCACTCGGTGCGCAGCGCCGTGGCCGTCCGGGCCCCGGCGGCCCGGCCGGCGGGCAGGAGCGCACCGACGACGGCGATGAGCAGGCCGCCCGGTGCCGGCGGGAGCAACGCGGCGGCCCGGCAGACACCGATGACGCAACCGAGAAGCCGGCTGAACAGCTGGACCGGCGCGGCCACGATCGGCGACCTCCGGACACGGCGCACCGGGCGAGGGCGGCGCAGCGGGCGGTGACCAGGGACCGGTGGGCGAGACGCGCAGCGGGAGCCTCGCCGTGCCCGGCCCTCTCTGTCGAGACCTCCCGGCAGCGGTCCGCACCGGGGGGACCGGGCGTTGCGCGGTGGGAACGGCGCGCGGCCGACCTGCCCGGGGGCCGTGCTCAGCGTGTGCCGGGCTCCCGCAGATCCACGATCCGCCGGATCTTGCCCACCGAGCGTTCCAGCGACTCCGGGTCCACGATCTCGACCCCCACCGACACCCCGACGCCGTCCTTCACCGCCGCCGCGATGGCCAGCGCGGCCTTCTCCCGGTCGTCCGCCGTGGCGTCCGCCCGCGCCTCCGCCCGGACGGTGAGCGCGTCGAGCCGCCCCTGCCGGGTCAGCCGCAGCTGGAAGTGCGGGGCGACGGACGGCGTACGCAGCACGATCTCCTCGATCTGGGTGGGGAAGAGATTGACCCCGCGCAGGATCACCATGTCGTCACTGCGTCCGGTGACCTTCTCCATCCGGCGGAACGTCCGCGCCGTCCCCGGCAGCAGCCGCGTCAGGTCCCGGGTGCGGTAGCGGATGACCGGCATCGCCTCCTTGGTCAGCGAGGTGAAGACCAGCTCCCCCTCCTCGCCGTCCGGCAGTACCGCACCGGTGAACGGATCCACGACCTCCGGATAGAAGTGGTCCTCCCAGATGTGCAGCCCGTCCTTCGTCTCCACACACTCCTGCGCGACCCCCGGGCCCATCACCTCGGAGAGCCCGTATATGTCGACCGCGTCGATGGCGAACCGGTCCTCGATCTCCCGGCGCATCCCCTCGGTCCACGGCTCCGCGCCGAAGATCCCGACCTTCAGGGAGGTCGACCGCGGATCGACGCCCTGCCGCTCGAACTCGTCCAGCAACGTCAGCATGTACGACGGAGTGATCATGATGATCTCGGGCCGGAAGTCCTGGATCAGCTGCACCTGGCGTGCGGTCATGCCTCCGGAGGCCGGGATCACCGTGCAGCCGAGCCGCTCCGCCCCGTAGTGCGCCCCGAGCCCGCCGGTGAACAGCCCGTATCCGTACGCCACATGGACCTTGTGGCCGGGCCGCCCGCCCGCCGCCCGGATCGAACGGGCCACCACGTCCGCCCAGGTGTCCAGGTCCCGTTCGGTGTACCCGACGACCGTCGGGCGTCCGGTGGTGCCGCTGGAGGCGTGGATCCTGCGCACCTCGTGCTCCGGCACGGCGAACATCCCGAAGGGGTAGTTGTCCCGCAGATCCGCCTTCGCGGTGAACGGGAACCGGGCCAGATCGGCGAGCGTACGGCAGTCGTCGGGCACCAGCCCCGCGCGGTCGAAGGCCGTCCGGTAGAAGGGGACGTTGTCGTACGCGTGCCGCAGCGTGGACCGGAGCCGCTCCAGTTGCAGGGCCTCCAGTTCGCCCCGGCCGAGCCGTTCCGCCGCGTCCAGCATGACCGTCATGAGGACCCTTCCTCTCCCGAAGCGGGCGACCGATCATTCGGTCGATCTTGCTGGGAGCAGTAATTCAGGAGGCCGGGGGCGGTGGCAAGAGGGGCGCACGCATCGCTCCGAATCAGCTCCCCGCGAAGTCCGGTGCGCCCGTTCACGGGTTCCTGTTTGGATGAGGGGTATGCCGATCTTCTCCGCGTACGACACGACCCCGCTCGCCCACCACCTGGTGGGGGAGGGGGAGCCGCTGATCTGTCTGCCCGGCGGGCCGATGCGGGCGAGCGCGTATCTCGGGGACCTCGGAGGGCTCGCGGAGCGGCGACAGCTCGTCCTGCTGGACCTGCGCGGCACCGGCGGCTCCGGCGTGCCCGATGACCCCTCGACGTACCGCTGCGACCGCCTCGTCGACGACGTGGAGGCACTGCGCGAGCACCTGGGCCTGGACCGGATCGACGTGCTGGCCCACTCCGCGGGCGCGGACCTGGCCCTGCTGTACGCGGCCCGCCACCCGGAGCGGCTGCGCACCCTGACCCTCGTCACGCCCAGCACCCGGGCCGTGGGTATCGAGGTGAGCGACCAGGACCTGCGCGAGGCCGCCGAGCTGCGGTCCGAGGAGCCCTGGTACCCCGAGGCCAGGGCCGCCCAGGAGGCGCTGCTCGCCGGCGGCCCGTTCGCCGAGCTGTGGCCCGCCGTCCGGCCCCTCACCTACGGCCGCTGGGACGAGAGGGCCCGCGCGCACGCGGAAGCCTCCGCCGGGCAGACCAACCACGAGGCCCGCGGCCACTACGCCGGGGACGGCGCCTTCGACCCCGCCGCCACGGCCGCCGCCCTGCGCGAACTGGCCGTGCCGGTACTCGTCCTCGCCGGGGAGTACGACGGTCACCCGAGCCCGGACCGGGCCACCGAGCTCGCCGCGCTCTTCCCGGGCGCCGAGTTCGTCGTCCAGCGCGGCGCGGGGCACTTCCCGTGGCTGGACGACCCCGGTGCCTTCGCCCGTACGGTGGCGGCCTTCCTCGACCCGGAGGTCCTCAATGTGCAGGCGGGCGGGGTCCGGCTGGCCTACCGGGTGTGGGGCGAGGAGGCAGCTCCACCCGTCGTCCTCCTGCACGGCCGGGCAGGCTCCGGCGAGACCTGGACCCGGATCGCGGAGGACCTGGCCGCCGACCACCGGGTGTACGCCCCCGACTTCCGGGGGCACGGGCTGAGCGACTGGCCCGGCCGCTATTCCTTCGAGATGTTCCGCGACGACCTGCACGCCTTCCTGGAGGCCCGCAACCTGGCCGGTGTGACCGTGGTCGGACACTCCATGGGCGGGGTGGCCGCCTACCTCCTGGCCCAGCGGGAACCGGGCCTGATCGGGCGGCTGATCATCGAGGACGCGCCGCCCCTGATCCCGCTCGACCCGCCCCGGCCGGCCTCCGTCCGCCCGGAGGGCACCCTCGACTTCGACTGGCCCGTCGTCCCCGACATCGACGCCCAGCTCAACGACCCCGACCCGGCCGTCCGCGAGCGGTTCCCGGAGATCACCGCGCCCACCCTCGTCATCGGCGGCGGCCTCACCAGCCATATCGACCAGGGCCAACTCGCCCGGATGGCCGGGGCCATGGCGGACGCCGAGCTGGTCACCATCGATGCGGGGCACCTGATCCACATGGACCGGCCGCAGGAGTTCCTCGCGACGATCCGGTCGTTCGGACTCGCCTGACCCCGAGCCTCCGGCACGGACGTCTACGGTCCGGCCGACGTGCCCCGGTTTGAAGGCTGAGCGGGCCCGCCGTTCGGCGTGCCCGCCCTGCCCCCTGCACCGCTGCACACGATCGCGGCCCGGTGCGGCGTCGGCGTGCCCGACCACTTCAACCAGGTGTTCCGGGCCGCCCACGGCAGGCCCCGGCGACTGCCGTGACGTCGAGCTCCGGGAGGCAGCGGAGCAGGCGAGCCGGTCACGCTCCCGGACCTCGACCGCATTCGCGGCCGGCCCTCCCGCTTCCCGCACGGGTGCGAAGGCGTGGGGCGCACGGAGCACCCAGTGGCGCCGGGACCCCTGCACCCGCCGGCCCGCGGATCGCTTCCCGCCCTGCCCTTGGCGATCGGCGACAGGGCGTTGACGGCCGGCGCCCGATCCCGAACGGGCGGCCCTCAGCTCCGCGCGGCCCCCGCCGCCACCGCTTTGGCCCACCGGTAGTCCGCCTTGCCGCTCGGCGAGCGCTGGATCCGGTCGGCGAGCACCAGCGCGCGGGGGACCTTGTAGCCGGCGAGCCGCGCCCGGCAGTGTGCCTGCACCGCCTCCAGGGTCAACGCCGCCGCTCCCTCCCGAAGCTGGACCACGGCGGCGACGCGGCTTCCCCAGCGCTCGTCGGGGATCCCCGCGACGAGCGCGTCGTACACGTCCGGATGGGACTTGAGCGCCTGCTCGACCTCCTCCGGATACACCTTCTCGCCCCCGGTGTTGATGCACTGGGAGCCCCGGCCGAGCACGGTGACGATGCCGTCCGCGTCCACGGTCGCCATGTCGCCCAGCAGCACCCACCGCTCCTCCCCCCTGCGGAAGAAGGTGTCGGCGGTCTTGGCCGGGTCGTTGTAGTAGCCGAGCGGGACATGCCCGCGCTGGGCGATGCGGCCCGGCTCACCGGGGGCCACCGGCTCGTACGTCACCGGATCGACCACCTTCGTACGGGCGTTGACCCGCACCCGGAAGCCCTTCTCCGGTCCCGAGTCGGCGGTGGCCGTGCCGTTGAAACCGGACTCCGAGGAGCCGAAGTTGTTCAGCAGCATCACCGTCGGCACCAGCGCCTGGAATTCCGCCCGTACCGAGTCGGACATGATCGCCCCGGAGCTGGAGACGGAGAACAGCGACGAGCAGTCCGTCCCGCGCAGCGGCCCCTTCAGGCAGTCGATCAGCGGGCGCAGCATCGCGTCGCCCACCAGCGACACGCTGGTGACCTTCTCCTTCTCGATGGTCCGCAGCACCTCGTCCGGCACGAACTTGCGGTGCACGACGACGCGTTGCCCGAAGTTGAAGCCGATGAACGCGGTCAGCGTGGAGGTCCCGTGCATCAGCGGCGGGGTGGGGAAGAAGGTGATCCCGTCGCCGCCGGCGGCGACCCGCTCCGCCAGCTCCTGCGGGGCCTCCACCGGCTCGCCGGTCGGTGCTCCGCCGCCCAGGCCCGAGAAGAACAGGTCCTCCTGACGCCACATCACTCCCTTCGGCATGCCGGTGGTGCCGCCGGTGTAGATGATGAACTGGTCGTCGGCGGAACGGGGTGCGAAGCCCCGCAGGGGCGACCCGGAGGCCTCGGCCTCGGTGAAGGGAACGGTCACGAGGCCTTCGGGCGCGGCGGCGGGCCCCACCCGGACCAGATGGCGCAGGCCCGTGGCCTGCGGGGCGGCGGCCGCGACCCGCTCGTCGAACTCGCCGTCGAAGACCAGCGCCGCCAGGTCGGCGTCCCGGTAGAGGTAGACCAATTCCTCTTCCACGTAACGGTAGTTGACGTTGACCGGCACGATCCGGGCCTTGAGGGCCCCCAGGACCGTCTGGAGGTATTCGACCCCGTTGCAGAGGTGCAGTCCCAGGTGTTCGCCCGGCCGGATCCCCGCGTCGGCCAGGTGGTGGGCGATCCGGTTGGCGGCGGCGTCCAGCTCCGCGTAGGTGAGCCGCCGCTCCGCGCCCGTACCGGGATGGTCGACGTACAGGAGCGCCTCGCGGTCGGGCACCGCGTCGACGACCGATTCGAACAGGTCGGCAAGGTTGTACTCCACCGTTCCTCCTGACCCCGGGTGACTGGCGACTCGGCCGTCATTAGAGCGCCGGGCGGCACAAGTGGGAAGGGGTGACGCCGAAACAATCTGACGATCTGTCAGAAAACTATTGAACTGCGTCCCCTCCTCCTGCAACCTGTTCCAGGTCTGGAGAACAGGAGTCGGTCATGGGCGGTACGGAACACCTCACCGTGCGGCGCGAAGGCGCCACGCTGGTGCTCACCTTGAACAGACCACAGGCCAGGAACGCGCTCTCGCTGCCGATGCTCGTCGGCCTGTACGACGGCTGGCTCGCGGCCGATGCGGACGACACGGTCCGCTCCGTCGTCCTGACCGGCGCGGGCGGCGCGTTCTGCGCCGGCATGGACCTCAAGGCCCTCGCGGGCGGCGGAATGGAGGGAGAGGATTACCGGGAGCGGATGACGGCCGACCCGGACCTCCACTGGAAGGCGATGCTGCGCCACCACCGCCCGCGCAAACCGGTGATCGCCGCTGTGGAAGGCCCCTGTGTCGCGGGCGGCACCGAGATCCTCCAGGGCACCGACATCCGCATCGCCGGAGCGGGCGCCACCTTCGGGCTCTTCGAGGTCCGCCGGGGCCTCTTCCCGATCGGCGGCTCCACCGTCCGGCTGCCCCGTCAGATCCCCCGCACCCACGCCCTCGAAATGCTCCTCACCGGCCGCCCGTACGCCGCCGAAGAGGCCGCCGCCATCGGACTCATAGGCAGGGTCGTCCCCGACGGAACGGCGCTGGAGGAGGCCCTCGCCGTCGCCGAGCGGGTCAACGCCTGCGGGCCGCTCGCCGTCGAGGCCGTCAAGGCCTCGGTCTACGAGGGCGCCGAGCTGACCGAGAGCGAGGCCCTGGCCGCCGAACTCAAGCGCGGCTGGCCCGTGTTCGCCACCGAGGACGCCAAGGAGGGTGCGCGCGCCTTCGCCGAGAAGCGCCCGCCCGTCTACCGGCGCGCCTGAGCGCTGAGCCCACAGCTCCTGAGCCCGTAGCTCTCAGCTCTCAGCCCTGAACCAAGGAGGCAGCAGCCATGCCCGACATCCTCAGCGCTCCGCTGGTGGTCGAATTCCCCTTCACCCGCTCACTCGGACCCGTCCAGAGTGCCTTCCTCACCGGACTGCGCGAGCGCACCGTCCTCGGCGTCCGCACGGAGGGCGGCACCGTGCTCGTGCCGCCCGTCGAGTACGACCCCGTCACCGCGAACGAGATCCGCCACCTCGTCGAGGTCGCCCCCACCGGCACCGTCACCACCTGGGCCTGGAACCCGGCGCCGCGCCGCGGCCAGCCGCTGGACACCCCCTTCGCCTGGGTGCTCGTCCGCCTCGACGGAGCCGGCACCGCGCTCCTGCACGCCCTCGACGCGCCCGGCCCGGAGGCCGTGCACACCGGGATGCGCGTCCGGATCCGCTGGGCCGCGACGCGCACCGGCGCCATCACCGACATCGCCTGCTTCGAACCGTACGACGGAGAGCCCGGCCCGACCGAACCCGCGCCGCACACCGGGGAGTTCGCCGATCCCGTCATCGGCATCGTCACCCCGGCCCGCCTCGACTACGTCCACACCCCCGGGCGTGCCCAGAGCGCCTACCTCACCGCTCTCGAAGGACACCGCACGGTCGGCGAACGCTGCCCCGCCTGCCGCAAGGTCTACGTCCCGCCGCGCGGAGCCTGCCCCACCTGCGGGGTCGCCACCGCCGAACAGGTCGAGGTCGGCCCGCGCGGCACCGTCACCACGTTCTGCATCGTCAACATCAAAGCCGCTCATACGGCGAATCTCGACATCGAAGTCCCGTACGTCTACGCCCACATCGCCCTCGACGGCGCGGACCTCGCCCTGCACGGACGCATCGCCGGAATCCCGTACGACCAGGTGCGCATGGGGCTGCGCGTCGAGCCGGTGTGGACCGAAGGCGCCCGCCACCCCGACCACTACCGCCCCACCGGGGAGCCCGACGCCGACTACGACACGTACAAGGAGCTGGTGTAGATGCGGGACGTGGCCATCATCGCCTTCGCCCAGACCACGCACCGGCGGCGCACCGACGAACTCTCCGAGGTCGACCTGCTGATGCCCGTCCTCCACGAGGTCCTGGGCGCGACCGGCCTCAAGGCGAACGAGATCGGGTTCACCTGCTCCGGCTCCGCCGACTACCTCGCGGGCCGGGCCTTCTCCTTCACCATGGCGTTCGACGGCGTCGGCGCCCATCCGCCCATCTCCGAGTCCCACGTCGAGATGGACGGGGCCTGGGCGCTGTACGAGGCCTGGGTGAAGATCCAGACCGGCGGGGCGGACACCGCACTCGTCTACGCCTACGGCAAGTCCTCGCCCGGCCGGGTCCGCGACGTCCTCACCCGCCAGCTCGACCCCTACTACCTCGCCCCGCTCTGGCCGGACTCCGTCGCCCTCGCCGCCCTCCAGGCACAGGCCCTCATCGACGCGGGCGTCACCGACGAACCCGCCCTCGCCGAGGTCGCCGCCCGCAACCGCACCGCCGCCACCGGCAACCCGCACGCCCAGCTCACCGGCGAGGTCCCCGCCGGCGACTACCTCGTGCGGCCGCTGCGTACCGGAGACTGCCCGCCCATCGGCGACGGGGCCGCCGCCGTGGTCCTCGCCGCCGGGGACACCGCCCGCGCCCTGTGCGCGCGGCCCGCCTGGATCCGGGGCATCGACCACCGTATCGAGGCGCACGGCCTCGGCGTCCGCGACCTGACCGACTCACCCTCCGCGCGGCTCGCCGCGAGGCGCGCCGGAGCCTTCGAACGGCCGGTGGACACCGCCGAGTTGCACGCCCCGTTCACCTCCCAGGAGGTCGTCCTGCGCAAGGCCATCGGGCTCGGTGACGACGTCCGCGTCAACCCCTCCGGCGGGGCGCTCGCAGCCAACCCCATGATGGCCGCCGGACTGATCCGGCTCGGCGAGGCCGCCGCCCGCATCCACCGCGGCGAGTCCGACCGGGCGCTCGCGCACGCCACCTCCGGCCCCTGCCTGCAGCAGAACCTGGTCGCCGTCCTGGAAGGGGAGAGCGCTCATGTCTGAGGAGCCCGTCGCCGTCGTCGGCATCGGCCAGACCAAACACGTCGCCGCCCGGCGTGACGTGTCCATCGCCGGACTGGTCCGCGAGGCCGCCGTCCGGGCCCTGGAGGACGCCGGGCTGACCTGGAGCGACATCGACGCCGTCGTGATCGGCAAGGCACCCGACTTCTTCGAGGGCGTCATGATGCCGGAGCTCTACCTCGCCGACGCGCTGGGCGCCGTCGGCAAACCCATGCTCCGCGTCCACACCGCGGGCTCGGTCGGCGGCTCCACCGCCCTGGTCGCCGCCAACCTCGTCGCCGCCCGCGTGCACCGCACCGTCCTCACCCTCGCCTTCGAAAAACAGTCCGAGTCCAACGCCATGTGGGGGCTCTCCCTGCCCGTCCCCTTCCAGCAGCCGCTGCTGGCCGGTGCGGGCGGCTTCTTCGCCCCGCACGTGCGCGCGTACATGCGGCGCACCGGGGCGCCCGACGAGGTCGGATCGCTGGTCGCGTACAAGGACCGCCGCAACGCGCTGAAGAACCCCTACGCGCATCTCCACGACCACGACATCACCCTGGAGAAGGTCCGGGCCGCCCCCATGCTCTGGGACCCGATCCGCTACTCCGAGACCTGCCCCTCCTCCGACGGGGCCTGCGCCATGATCCTCACCGACCGGGACGGCGCGGCCCGCTCGCCCCACCCGCCCGCCTGGGTGCACGGCGGGGCGATGCGCAGCGAACCGACCCTGTTCGCGGGCAAGGACTTCGTCTCCCCGCAGGCCGGCAAGGACTGCGCCGCCGACGTCTACCGGCAGGCCCGGATCACCGACCCGCGCCGGGAGATCGACGCCGTCGAGATGTACGTGCCGTTCTCCTGGTACGAGCCGATGTGGCTGGAGAACCTCGGCTTCGCCGAGGAGGGCGAGGGCTGGAAACTCACCGAGGCGGGCGTCACCGAACTCGACGGAGACCTCCCCGTCAACCCCTCGGGCGGTGTGCTGTCCGCCAACCCCATCGGCGCGTCCGGCATGATCCGCTTCGCCGAGGCGGCCCTCCAGGTGCGCGGGAGAGCCGGGGAGCACCAGATCGACGGGGCCACCAGGGCGCTCGGCCACGCCTATGGCGGAGGGGCGCAGTTCTTCGCCATGTGGCTCGTGGGAGCGGAGCCCCCGCCCGGCTGAGGGGGGCGCGGCGGGCCCGGTCCCGCGGGCCCCGGGCCGGGCTCCGCAACGTGAGCCGGGACACGTAACATGGCAGCATGTCCTTCCTCCGCCGCCGTAGCGCCGCAACACCCGCGGGCCCGGACTTCGACGTCCTGGCCATGGACCCCGGGGACTGGCCCGGCAACCTCGGCGCCGGTCTGCTCCCCGCCCCCGACGGCAGCTGCCAGGGCGTCTTCCTCCGTTACGACCTGTACGGCGGCCGGGGCCCGGCGATGATCATCGGCAACCTCCCGGAAGGCTCGCCCGCCCGCGAGACCGAGGAGGGGCAGGTCCCCTTCGAGGTGGCCCAGCTGCTCCTCGCCCTGGAGAACGACGAGCCGATCGAGGTCGTCAGCGCCGAGGACGTCCCCGTCATGCAGGGCGACAATCTGCTGATCGTCCGCCGCGTCAAGCTCTCCGAGAGCCGTATCGCCTGCGTCCAGTTCGACCGCAGCGACGGCGTCCTCGTGACCATCGCCAGCTGGGACCGGCCGATCACCGACGACCTCTACACCCTGCTCAAGCCCCTGCCCGCGGAGCTGTTCCAGCAAGGCTGAAACGTATCTCCATAGGCCGCCCGCATATGCCGGGCGGCCTTCTTTCATGCCCGGGTGACTCCTGCGGGGCTGATTCCGCCCTGAACGCGACCGGAAACGCGCGTTGACACCGATAGCAGGGGACCGACTACGGTGAGAAAATGTAACGACCGTTCAATGTGTAACGGTCGTTCAAATATGCCTTGCTCCGTCCGGAGGTCCCTCCCCATGGCCAACCCTTATGGCGCCCTCTTCAAGACGCCGGGCTCCGTCGCGTTCTCCGCCGCCGGCTTCGTCGCCCGTATGCCCCTCTCGATGGCCGGCATCGGGATCATCACGATGCTGTCCCAGATGCGGGGGGAGTACGGCCTGGCAGGAGCCGTCTCCGCCACCTTCACCCTGTCCATGGCTCTCTGCGGCCCCCAGATCTCCCGCGTGGTCGACCGCCGGGGTCAGAGCAAGGTGCTCCTGCCCGCCACCGGCCTCAGCGTCATCGCCATGGGCGTGCTGCTCCTCTGCGCCCGCTACGACGCTCCCGTCTGGACGCTGTTCGCCGCCGCCGTGGTGGCCGGGACGATGCCCAACATGGCCGCGATGGTCCGCGCCCGGTGGACCCACGTCTACCGCGGCTCCGACCGGCTGCACACCGCCTACTCGCTGGAATCGGTCGTCGACGAGCTCACCTTCGTGGTGGGACCCGCGCTCTCGGTCGCGCTGAGCACAGCGTTCTTCCCGGAGGCCGGACCCCTGGTGGCGGCAGCGCTGCTCACCCTCGGCGTCCTCCTGTTCGTCCCGCAGCGGCGCACCGAACCGCCGGTGGTCCAGCCGGTCGCCGACGGCGTCCCGAGCGTCTCGGCGCTGCGTGGCGGACCACTCGTCCTGCTGGCACTCACCCTTGTCGCGGGCGGCACGATCGTCGGCACCGTGGACGTGGTCAGCGTCGCGTTCGCCGAGGAGCAGGGGTCCCCGGTCGGCGCGGGCATCGTGCTCTCCGTCTACGCGGTCGGCTCGGCCGGTGCCGGGCTGGTCTTCGGCACCCTCAGGCTCACCACACCGCTGCCCCGGCTGCTCCTCCTGAGCACGGCCGGCACCGCCCTGACGACGCTGCCGCTGCTGCTCGTCGGCAACATCGCCACGCTCTCGGCCGCCGTCTTCTTCTCCGGTATCTTCTTCGCGCCTACCATGATCGTGGTGATGGGGCTGGTGGAGAAGACGGTGCCGCCCGCCGTCCTCACCGAGGGAATGACCTGGGCGATCACCGGCCTCGGTGTCGGGGTCGCGCTCGGCGCCTCGGTGTCGGGCATTATGGTCGACCGCTTCGGCCCCTCCGGCGGCTTCGCCGTCGCCATCGCCGCGGGCGGCGCGACGGTTCTGCTGGCGCTGATCGCCCAGCGGCCCCTCGACCGTGGTCTGCGGGAGCGCGCCGAGGCGCCCGCAGACCAGCCGGCCGATGAGGGACACGCGAAGTCCGCCCTGTAGCCGCCGGGCCCGGCAGCCGCGGGAAAGGGGACGGCCCGCCGTTCCTGTCCCGCTTCGACCCCGCGCCCGGAGGGCACGATGCACACACCGCAGACCGACGGACGCCTGCTCAAGGGGGAGCTCCGGCGGCAGGAACTCATCGAGGCCACCCTCCGGGTGGTGGCCCGCGAGGGCGTCGCCGGCGTCAGCCACCGGGCGGTGGCGCGCGAGGCCAACCAGCCCGCCACCGCCGCCGCCTACTACTTCAGGAGCATCGACGACCTGCTCACCGCCGCGCTCACCGTCTGTATGGACCAGGACGCCGAACGGATGCGGCTGCTGGCGGAAAGGGCCGACGGCAGCCCCGAGGGCATCACCGCACTGGCGGAGCTGCTGGAGAAGGTCGTCGGGAGGCCCGGCCGCCTGCTCGCGGAGTACGAGCTGTACCTGCTCGCCGCCCGCCGCCCGGAGCTGCGCGGTCCCACCCGGCACTGGCTGGAGGCCATCGCCGCGTACGCCCACCGCTACACCGACAGTCCGGTCCGGGTGCAGGTCTTCAAGGGCGTCATCGACGGCCTGCTTCTCCAGGGGCTGCTGACCGACACACCGCCGACTGCGGCCGAGTTCGAGACGGTGCTCCGGCACGTACTGCTCTGATCCCCCGGGCCGGGCCGGGCCGGTTCCGTCGCCGGTCGCGGCCCGCCGTGCGTTCCTCCGTACGGCGGGCCGCTTGCCCGGGAACTACGCCGGGCTGCCCGCCAGTTGGGCCATCATCCGGGTCACCTGCGCCGCCGACGTGCCAAGCCCCGTGGGGCCGCTCAGATGCCAGGGGGTGTCGTGGCCCTGCCGCAGGTCCTCCTCGCGGTAACGGCGGCAGCCCCGGTGCCAGATCAGGATTCCCGCGATCCAGTGCTTGAGCTCCTGCACATAGCCCGCCAGGATCTCCCGCGCCTCGGCGTCCAGGCCGAAGTCGTCGTACAGCACCGGGAGTTCGACCTCGGCGACGTGCAGGAACTGCCGCAGCCTCGAGTTCATCAGGTCGTGCACGATCGCCACGCCCGTCGGATAGTCGACGCAGAAGAAGTTCTGCACGACCAGGACACCGTTGTGCACCTCTCCCTCGTACTCGATCTCCTTCTGGTACGAGAAGAGGTCGTTCATCAGACACGCGTAGTCCGCCGCCGCGTTCTCCAGGGAACGCATCGGACCGCTGCGGTAGACCTCGTCGGGAACCTTCCTGCCGTGCCCGAGCCGGCACAGGCTCATCGTCAGGTCCGAACCGAACGTCGCCCGCCGCATCTCCACATAGTCCACCGGATCGGGGATACGGTTCTGCGCCTGGTTCGCCAGCTCCCACAGCCAGCTCTCGGTCATCGACTCGATCGCGGTCCGGAAGGTGCGCCGCCCGCCCTCGTCCATCGGAGCGGCCGTCCTGCGCCACAGATCGCCCAGACTCCGCTCCAGGGCGTTCACCGGCTCCGGCGTCCCCTCGTCGTCCAGCGGCATGAACAGCGACAGCCGCTCGTTGGCCAGGCGCGCGCCCGCCAGGTCCCGGGCCCGCCCGTGCACGACCGGGAACCAGTCGTCCCCGTACGTCCCCCAGGCCAGCCACGCCGAGGAAAGGTCCAGCTCCTCCGGGGTCGCGTCCGGATGCAGGCCCGCCGCGCACAGCGGCAGGTCGATCGCGATGATCCGCCGCTCGTCCCAGATGTGCGAACCCGGCACGCCCGGCTGGGCCTCCAGGATGCCCATCCGCCGCGCCCAGTCGACGACCCGGACCCGGGCCCCCTCCAGATGCGGGCTCAGCGTCGTCCCGAACGGCAGGTCGAAGTCCGGCAGCAGCGAGGGCCCCACGTGCTGATACGGCACATGGCTGTGACTGCGGGCCCTGGCGGTCTCCGAGCGGAGCGTGAACCGGATGGAGGCGGCGGACATGCCGAAGCCGGCCACGGCCTCGCCCGCGCCGCCGCCGTTCATGTAGCGGCTGGAGCGCATGTGCCATTCGTGGCCGCCGGACTGCCAGTCCTGGAGCCCCTTGACGTACGCCAGCACGGCGGCGGTCTGCGTCGGGTCCAGGCCCTTCTCGGCGCAGAGCGGGCCGAGCTCGGTCAGCGCGGTGTTCTCGAACTGCTGGAGCCGTGAGGTCAGCAGGTCGTTGACGGCCTCGGCGGCCTCCTGCGTGGAGCAGTCGAGGAACTTCTCCAGCACCAGCACGCCGTTGCTGTTCTCCCCCTCGTCCTCCACCTCGCGCTGGTAGGAGAAGAGGTCGTTACGCAGGTGCACCCCGTCGGAGAAGGCGTCCCGCAGCACCCGCAGCGGGCGGGCGTCGGCGACCGCCGCGGGCACCTCGGCGTTCGCCGCGTACTCCACCAGACCGGCGGACCAGGGCGCACCGCCCACCTTGCGGCGCATCTCGATGTACTCGACGGGGTTCGCGATGCGGCCCTCGTGGATGTTGGCGAGCTCCCACAGGGACTCGTTGAGGAGGTTCTCCGTCGCCTCCGCGAACCGGACCCGCCAGGCGTCCGTCATCGCCGGGACCGTACGGGCCCAGAGATCGGCGAGCCCCGCCTCGACGGGGTTCGTAGGCTCCGGTGTCGCGGCGCCCCGCTCCATCGGCATGAAGGCGGGAAGCCGGTCCAGATACCGCTTGCCGCCCTCCCGGTCGGGCGTGCGCTTGAACAGCTCCAGGAAGTGGTCGTCGAAGAAGAAGACCCACACGTACCAGTCGGTGACCAGGGAGAGCGCCTCGGCCGAGCAGTCGGGGTGGGTGTAGGCGCACAGGAGGGCGTAGTCGTGCGCCTCCAGGTCCTTCTCCTCCCAGATGCCGGACCCCTCCAGCATCCCCATGGAGCGGGCCCACGCCCGGGTGTGCGTGCGTGCCGCCTCCACATGAGGGTTGAGCCGCGCCGGATACGGAACATAGAAGTCCGGCAGAGAGAAGGGCTGTGCCATGTGCGTCAGGCCTTTCCAGAAGCCTCCGCGCGCGGACACGCGCGGACCGGTGGTGTCTGCGCAGCACTACCCTTCGGCCATACGGAGCACGCACGACGACGATTAGTCACATAATCGCAGCGTGGCCTGTGCGTGCTCGGAAGTCGGTCGCTCAGTAGGCGGAGTCGACGTTGTCGATCGAGCCGTACCGGTCCGCGGCGTAGTTCGCGGCGGCGGTGATGTTGGCGACCGGGTCGGTGAGCTTCTTCGGGGTGCCCTTGACGTGGTAGGCGTCGAAGGTGGGCTGGATCACCTGGAGGAGACCCTTGGAGGGAATGCCGTTCTGCGCGTTGATGTCCCAGTCGTTGACCGCGTTCGGGTTGCCGCTGGACTCGCGCATGATGTTGCGGTGCAGCCCCTCGTAGGAGCCGGGGATGTTCTTCTTCTTCATGATCTCGAGCGACTCGCGGATCCAGCCGTCGAGGTTGTTCGCGAACTTCTTGGGAGTGACGGCCTTGCGCTCGGTGGAGCGGTTGGCGGCCTGCTTCTCGGACCGCTCCTCGGCGGCGTCCTTCTCCGCGGAAGCCTTGCGGTCGGCGACGGCCTTCTTCGCGGCGGCTTCCTTGGCGGCGTTCTCCTGAGCGGCCTTCTTGGCCGCCGCGTCCTTCGCCGTGGGGATGCCCGCGGCGGCGACCGGCTCCACGGAGACGGAGGAGCGGGCCTGGGGGGTCTGCGCCTCGCTCGGGCCACCGGTGGCGGTTATGGCGGTGACCGAACCGGCCGCGACGAGCACAGCGGTGGCGATCTTGTGCGAGCGGGTGATGCGCAGGGTGGAGATGCGGGGCATGCGTGAGCTCTTCCTATGGGGGACGGGCTTCGCGGCCTTCGCGCCGCGTCGGCAGGCACCGGGTCGTCCGGGCCGCGGTCGCCGGTGGGCGATCGACGCGGGCTCGTCATCGGTGCTTGCCGGGATCCATGGTTAGCGCTGACCGACATAGGAATCAATGACCGCCTTTACTACTCTTCATCGTGAGATGCCAATTTATGAGCCATATGGGCTGTTCGTTACGCCGGACGAGAGGGCTCGCGCCTACTACCGGAGGTCGTAGGTGACGTGGGTCTCGTGGCGGGCCTCACCCGCCGGGGACCCCGGGACAGCGCGGGGTCAACACCCGGTCACGGGGAGGCAGGGCCCGGAAGGGCGGTTCGAGACCCACCGCACGGGGCCCCGGAACGCGGAACAGCGCGCTGCGGGACCGATGCGTGGGCATCGGTCCCGCAGCGCGCTTCTTCTTCACTGCGGTCCGGTCACTGCGGTTCTTCACTGTGGTTCTCGGCAGGCGGGCCGCTCGCCCGCGCCGTCGTTCGGTCTCGGCGCGTGTTCGGTCTCAGCGTGTGCCGACCGCGGCCCGCACCGCCCGCCGCGCCATGGCGCAGTCGTCGTGCAGCCTCCGCAGCAGCAGTCGCTGCTCCTCGCCCGAGGAGAGCGCACCGGGACGGTCCGCTCCCGCACCCACCGGGGGCGCCTCCCGCATGGTGCGCTGCACCGCCGTCTCGTAATTGCGGATCTCGCGCGTCAGCACCAGCATCAGGTTCACCAGGAACGCGTCCCGCGCGGCCGGGCCCCTGGCCTGGGCCAGCTGACTGATCTGGCGTCGCGCCACCGGCGCGTCACCCAGCACCGTCCACAGCGTCGCCAGGTCGTACCCCGGGAGATACCAGCCGGCGTGCTCCCAGTCGACGAGCACCGGTCCGGTCGGCGACAGCAGGATGTTGGAGAGCAGCGCGTCCCCGTGGCAGAACTGCCCCATGCCCTGCCGGCCGCCCGCGTGCGCCAGGCCGTGCAGCAGCTTCTGCAGGTCACCGAGGTCACGGTCGGTGAACAGGCCGAGCTCGTGATAGCGCGCGATCCGCGAGGCGTAGTCGAGCGGCGCCTCGAACAGTCCGGGCGGCGGGCGCCAGGCGTTCACCCGGGCGATCGCGCCCAGCGCGGCGCGGATGTCGGCCCTCGGCGGGGCCTCCGCCGGATGCCGGGTGAGCGCGGCGACCCGGCCGGGCATCCGCTCGATCACCAGGGTGCAGTTCTCCGGGTCCGCCGCGATCAGCCGGGGCGCCCGAACCGGGGGGCGGTGCCGGACGAACGCGCGGTACGCCGCTATTTCGTGCCGGAACCGCTCGGTCCACGCCGGCGAGTGGTCCAGTAAGCACTTCGCGACGGCGGTGGCCCGTCCGGTCGTTCCGACGATCAGGACCGAGCGGCCGCTGCGGCGCAGCACCTGGACCGGATTGAACTCGGGGCAGATGCGCTGCACGGAGACGATGGCCATCCGCACCTGCGCGCCCTGCGGCCCGGACAGGTCGATTCTTCCGCTGAGTTGTCCGGCGCCCGGTCCCGGGGCCCGTCGGGCCCGGCCCGGACCCTGCGCCGGTGCGCCGGCGTGAGGAGCGAGATAGGGCCCGCCGCCCGCGCCCATCGGGCGGAGCGGACGGGGCGGGGCGGACACGGAGGACGATGCTGTGTACATGAGCGAGACAGATCCCTTCGTGCGCCGACAAGGTACGTACGCCAACCCGGCCGACGGCCGTTCGGCACCCTGGGGAGTACCTAGGGCTGCCGGGCGGGGTGGCGCTTTCCTACCTGACACCGGAGCGCGGGTGGCAGACCATCTGGCGGACCCTGGCGAACCCTGGCGAATAGTCACAGCGCATCTGACAGGGGGTTAGTGTCAAGTCAGCCGAGAACCTGGGGGCTTGAAGTGACCGGAGAACCCAACACCCGCCTTTCTGACCTGTTCGGCCTGGCCGGCTGGTCCAAGGGCGAACTCGCGAGAATGGTGAACCGGCAGGCGGCGGCCATGGGCCACCCGCAGCTGGCCACCGACACCTCGCGTGTCAGGCGCTGGATCGACATGGGGGAGTCCCCCCGTGATCCCGTGCCCGAAGTGCTGGCGGCTCTGTTCACCGAGCAGCTCGGCCGTGTCGTGACCATCGAGGACCTCGGGTTCGGCCGACGCGGGCGTGTGGGGAAGCGGCGTGACTCCGGGAAGGAACACCATCCCGATCAATTGCCGTGGGCGCCCGAACGGACGGCAGCGGTCCTCACCGAATTCACGGGAATGGACCTCATGCTCAACCGACGCGGCTTGGTGGGTGCGGGCGCCGCGCTCGCCGCCGGCTCAACCATCGCCGGCCCCATGTACGACTGGCTGCACAGCGACCCTGCTCCGGCGGCCGATGTTCCACGTACCAACGATCCCCTGCACGTCGATCCCGCCGGTTTCGACCGGTACGAGGCCGCGCCGGTCGGCTCCGAGGAGATCGAGGCCCTGGAGCATTCGGTCGAGGTGTTCCGCGCCTGGGACGCGTCCCGGGGCGGCGGACTCCAGCGCAAAGCGGTCGTGGGCCAGCTCAACGAGGTGGGCGGCATGCTCGCCTACCGCCACCCCGACCATCTCCAGCGCCGCCTGTGGGGCGTCGCCGCCAACCTCGCGGTCCTGGCGGGCTGGATGTCCCACGACGTCGGCCTCGAACCCACCGCCCAGAAGTACTTCGTCATCGCCGCCCACGCGGCCCGCGAGGGCGGCGACCGGCCACGCGCCGGAGAGGCGCTCTCCCGGGCGGCACGACAGATGGTGCACCTGGGCCGGCCCGACGACGCACTCGACCTGATGAAGCTCGCCAAATCCGGCTCGGGCGACGAGACTCTGCCCCGTACGCAGGCGATGCTGCGCACCATCGAGGCCTGGGCACAGGCGTCGATGGGCCGCGGCCAGGCCATGCGGCGCACCCTCGGTGAGGCCGAGGAGCTCTTCGTCTCGGACAAGAGCGATGTGCCACCGCCCAGTTGGATGCAGATGTTCGACGAGGCCGATATGCACGGCATGCAGGCGCTTGCCTTCCGCACGCTGGCCGAGCACGACCCGGGGGTCGCGGTCATCGCCCAGCGCCATGCCAAGCAGGCACTGGAGCTTCGGATCAACGGGCGCCAGCGGTCGAAGATCTTCGACTACATCTCGCTGGCCTCGGCCTGCTTCATCGCCAACGACCCCGAACAGGCCGACCGGTACGCCCGGCTCGCGCTGGTGTCGATGGGGGAGACCTCATCGCACCGCACCTGGGACCGGCTCCGCGAGATGTACCGGCTCACCGGTCAGTTCGCCGGATACGCCGGGATCCAGGATCTGCGCGAGGAGATCGAGCTCTCGATGCCGTCGGGCCGGAAGAAGGCCGGGGGCGCGCAGATCTGACCCGGCCCGACCGCGCCGGTCCGTGCTCCCCCACACCCTGACACGTCCGCGCTCCCTCACTTCCTGACACATCCGCGCTCCTCACACCCCGATACGGGCGACCAGCACACACGCGTCGTCCGGTCGCTCGGTCCCGCCGAATTCCTCGACGATGCTCCGGACGCACTCCTGTGCCGTACCGGCCTCGGCGAGGCGGGGGGCGAGGGCGAGCAGTGCCTCCGGGCCCGCACCCCGGTCGCTGTGTCGTGTCAGGCCGTCGGTGTGCAGGACGAGCGCGTCACCGGGGAACAGCCGTACCTCGGCCTGCTCGAAGACGACGTGGGACGCGGCGCCGAGCAGCATCCCGTCCGGCGGGGGCAGGATCCGTCCCGAACCGTCGCGGAAGAGCAGCGGTGCGGGGTGTCCGGCCTGCGCCCAGGACAGAAGGGAGGTGCCGGGGTCGAAGCGGCAGCACAGGGCACTGCCGAGCGCGGGCTGGACCGACGTTTCGAGGACCTGGTTGAGGTGCCCCATCAGCGCGCCCGGCTCGATGCCGGCGACGGCCATGCCACGCAGCGCACCCAGCATCATCGCCATCGCCGAGGTGGCGGGGATGCCGTGCCCGGTGAGGTCGCCGACGGTGAGCAGGGTACGACCGTCGGGGAGCTCCATCGCGTCGTACCAGTCGCCGCCGATGAGCCCGCTCGACGCGGACGGGAGGTAGTGCGCGGCGATGTCCAGGGCGCCGGGGCCCTGCGGCGGCAGGCGCAGCGATCCGCGCCACGGCGGCAGGACGGTCTCCTGGAGCTCCACGGCCATGCGGTGCTCGGTCCGCTCGATGTGCTTCTCGCGCCGCCCCGACGCACGGCTCCTGCTCACGGACTGCTCGCTGCGGCGCAGCTCGCTGACGTCCCGCAGGACCGCCCACATCGAGGCGGTGCGGCCCTCGGCGTCGAGGACCGGCTCGCCCGTCATGTGCAGGGTGCGTGTGCGGCCGTCGGGGCGCACGATCCGGAACTCGCCGTCCATCGGCCGGCCGTCGACGAGGCAGCCCGTCACCATGGCGGTCAGCAGCGGCTGGTCCTCGGGCAGCAGCACGGAGGGGAGGTCGTCCAGGGAGAGGGGCGTCGACCCGGGCGGCCTGCCGAAGATCTCGTACAGCTCCTCGGACCAGCTGGACTCGTCGGTGAGGAGGTTCCACTCGGCGCTGCCCACCCGATTCGCCGGAGAACCGGACCTCGGGCCGTCCGGGGCCGCGTCGTCCCGGGGGCCGGAGTCCTCTGCGCGGGGGCCCGGCAGACCCGCCCTGAGCTGGCCCAGGTGCTCGTCGAGGTTGTCGAGGTGGTGCACGGCCAGCTCGCACAGGGCACGCTGCCAACGCAGCTGGGGGTCGTCCTCGTCGAACACGACGACGTCCCGCCGCACGGCGTCCACGTCCCCCCGCAGCCGGCGCGTCCGGTGGATCAGGTCGTCGACGGCGTCGTGCGCGGGAAGCTGTGGTGCGGGGCGGTCCGCGAAGAGGGGGGACGGCATCTCGTACTCCGATACAGGCGCGGCCTAGCCGGTTCTGAAGGGTGGACCGCTACCGACTGTCGCACAGGCTGCGGCGGGCCGTAAGGGATTCGGCAACACTCGGCGCGTAGTTGCGTCTGGCATATGCCAGCGGCTCTCCGGGAAGGTGGCCATCCGAACAGGCTTGCGTGTAGGGCGAGTTGACCACGCGGTTCGGACCGCCCCGCAGGGCGGGAATGGCGATGAGGCGCCTCGCGTTACCTCACCAGAACGAAAACGAATCCCATTCCCGATATGGGGATGGGGTCGGCGCAGACGCAGGGAGGCGCCCATGGCGCGCAGCGAGATCAGGCCCGTCGTCACCCTCCGCTCCACGGCCGGAACGGGCCGGAGCTATGTGACGCGCAAGAACCGCCGCAACAACCCCGACCGGCTGGAGCTCCGCAAGTTCGACTCCGCCACCGGCCGGCACGTTCTGTTCCGCGAGGTCCGCTGACCGCCCGGAAGAGACCCGTCACCCCGTACGCCACCGCTGTCCGCGGTGAGGAAGGAACGCATCGATGAAGTCCCGTATCCATCCCGTGTCCCGTCCCGTGGTCTTCCGTGACCGCGCGTCCGGCGCCGCCTTCCTGACCCGCTCGACCGCCGACTCCGGCGAGCGCGTGGAGTGGGAGGACGGCAACACCTACCCCGTCATCGACGTCGAGACCTCGTCGGCGAGCCACCCGTTCTACACCGGTGGCCGTCAGGTGCTCGACACGGCGGGCCGCGTCGAGCGGTTCCGGCGCCGCTACGGCACCGGCGAGACGCCGGGACGCTGACCGGACGCGGCCTGACCGGGGGAGGAGCGGGGATTCCGTGCCGTGGATCACATCCACGGGGGCGGATTCCCGGGAACGGTCCAGAGTGGTTTATCGTTCATCTATGCGTGGGAGTGAGGGGGCAGTGTCCCCGGGCCTCACCTGTAGCCCATGGGGAAGATCGCAATGCCGAAGCCCCGTGGAGCCCTCCGCCGAGAGGCGACCGCCCTTCACCCCGCACTCGAGCCGCCCCGGCTGGATTCCCCCGATCCGGCCGGGGCTTCCCCTTGCCCGGCCGGAGCCTCCCGCCCCGGCGCGGAACCGTCTCCGGGACCAGCGCGCCGACGGCCACCACCACCCTCCCGCACCGGCGCGTCTCCCGTGCGGCGGTGCGGGACACCCCCGGGCCCCGCACGGTTCACACGGTCTCGTGGAGGTCCTTCGCGTAGTGCTCGATCGCCCGCCGGTATTGCTGGACGTAAGGGTCCTGGCTGGTCGTCGCCGTCAACTCCAGCAACAGCCGCATCGCCTCGTGGTGCTCGTCGGTGTTGAACAGCGCCATCGCCAGGAACGCCCGCAGCGCGCCGTCGTCCGGGAACTCCTCGACGCCCCGGCGCAGCGTCTCCACCGCCTGCCCGTACCGGCCGAGGATCCGGTACGTACTGCCCAGCCCCAGGAGCGCCCCGCGCCGGTCCTCCACGGCGAGCGCCGGATTCGCCAGGGCGCGCTCGTAGTACGGCACCGCCTCCGACTCCAGGCCCAGCACGTCGTGGATCCACGCCGTCCGGCAGGCCACCTCCGCGTCGTCGGGGTACTCGGCGGTCATCGCGAGGAGCCGCTCGCGCGCCTCCTCGGCCCGGCCCTCCGTACGCAACCGGTCGGCCTCGTCCAGCAGATCCCTCTTCTTGTGTGCGCTCATGCGCACATCGTCGCAGGCGGGTCGCGGTCGCGGACCGGGCCGGGTGACAGGTCGCTCCACGGCCGTCGTCATGGCCGTCGAACTTGATGCAGGGGCCCGGCTCCGGGGTGCTCCTTCGACATCGACGACGTCATCCTCGACACGGTGGGCGTGCTGCCGGGTACTTCGTGCCGGGTCGCCGGGTCGCCGGATCAGCCACCGCCACAACACCTGCACCGGCCTTCCCGGCTCTTTGACGCGCTGAGCCGGGCACCCGTTCGGGCCGGGCCGTTTGCGGGGGGCCCGGACCGGACGCACGGTGGGGACACGTCCTGCGCGCGGATGCCGTACGGATGCCCTGCCGAGGAGGAGCGACATGGCCGAAGGCCGGTGGAGCCCGGGCCGCAAGGAGACGGACGCGGACGAGTTCAGGCCCGTCCTGGACATCGTCGAACCAGCACATCAGCGGCGGCTGACCGTACTCCTGCGGCTCCTGCTGCTCGTCCCGCACTTCATCGTGCTGTTCGTCCTGCACATCGCGGCGTTCTTCACCGTGATCGTGGGGTGGTTCGCGGCCCTGGTGCTGGGGCGGCTGCCCGACCCCGTCTTCCGCTTCCTGACCGGCGTCCTCGGCTACGACATGCGCGTGTCGGCGAGCGGCATGCTGCTCATCGACCGCTATCCGCCCTTCGCCCTGATCCCGCCGGCCGACCATCCGGTGCAGATCGAGGTGCGGCCGACCCCGCTCAACCGGCTGGCGGTGCTGTTCCGTGTCTTCCTGATGATCCCGGCGGCGATCGTGCAGAGCCTCGCCGTGTACGGGTGGTGGGCGCTGGCCTTCGTCTGGTGGCTGATCACGTTGTGTCTCGGCCGGATGCCCCGGCCGCTGTTCGAGGCGACGGCGGCCACCCTGCGCTACCGGATGCGGTTTTCCGCGTACGTCATGATGCTCGCCCCGGCCTACCCCAAGGGCCTGTTCGGCGACGACGACCTCGCCCTCGCCCAGGGGCCGTCGCGCTCCGCCACCCGCCCGCTGGTGATGAGCAGCGCCGCGAAGTGGCTCGTGGTGCTGTTCCTCGTGCTGGGGCTCGCGGGGCACATCACCTCGTCCGTGACCGCCTCGACGACCGATGACACGTCCGACACCCGCCTGGTCGGACGCTGACCGAGGGCTGTCCCGCTGTTCCTCGCACGCCCGCAGGGAACAGCGGGGCAGCCCTCAAGCCCCGGTACCTCCCTCCGCCGCGGCGGCGGCGTAGCGGCGGGCCAGGTACGCGAAGGCGTCCCTGAGCTCCGCAGGCCCGACGACCTCGATGTCCACGTCGAATCTGCCGAGTTCGGCGGCCAGACCGGGCCACGACCAGGCACCCAGGACCACCCGGCAGCGGTCCGGGCCGCACTCCTCGACGACCCCGTTGCGGAGATGGCCGGCCACCGCGGAGGCGGGAGCGTCGAGGATCACCTCGCCGCGGCAGGGCCATTCCCCAGGGGCCTCGGAGCCCTGGAACCGGGCGGCGACGTAGGCGGCCACATCACCCCCGGGCACCTCGCGCGGAGTGAACCGGGGGCCCGTGGGAGTCCGCGGGGTGATCCGGTCCGCGCGGAAGGTCCGCCAGTCCTCACGCTCAAGGTCCCAGGCGACGAGATACCAGCGTCCGCCCCAGGTGACCAGGTGGTGCGGTTCCACCCGCCGCACCGCAGGCGCCGCATCGGAGGTGGCCGGAACATGCGCGGGGGAGTGGCCGAAGCGCAGCACCTCGCGGGCATGCACCGCCGCACTGAGCGTCACGAGCACACGCGGATCGGCCTGCGGCCGGGGCCGGCCTCCCGTGCGCTCGACCGTGGTCACCTGCAGCGCGTCCACGCGATGGCGCAACCGTGCGGGCATGACCTGCCGGACGGTGGTGAGCGCACGGGCCGAGGCCTCCCCGATCCCGGCTCCGGTCGCGGTGGCGGTCCGCAGAGCGACGGCGAGCGCGACGGCCTGATCGTCGTCGAACAGCAACGGCGGCAACCGCGCGCCCGCGTCCAGCCGGTACCCGCCGTCGGGCCCCCTGAAGGCCGCGATGGGATAGCCCAGCTCCCGCAGCCGGTCGATGTCACGCCGCACCGTGCGCGGGCTGACCTCCAGCCGCTCGGCCAGCAACTGGCCCGGCCAGTCCCGCCGCGCCTGGAGCAGGGAGAGCAGGGAGAGCAGTCGCGCTGAAGTCTTCGGCATGACGCCAGCATGACCGGAATAGAGGTCACATCCTGGCCGCTTCCCTTGCGAAGGTTGATCCGTACCGCACGACGGAACACCGGAAGGGACCCGATCGCCATGACCACAGCATCCACGCCCCCCGACGCCGAACGCACCGACCTGATCGCCGCGCTCGCCACCGCGCGAGCAGCCCTGATCCGCTCGGTCGAGGGCCTCGGCGACGAGCAGGCCGGTGAGCGTCCGACGGCCGGCGCGCTGTGCCTCGGCGGCCTCGTCAAGCATGTCGCGGCCGTGGAGGACAACTGGCTGCGCTTCGTGACCGAGGGCCCGTCGGCGATGTCCTTCGCCCTGCCCGACGGCGTCACCTGGGACGACCTGGCGGCCGGCACCGCGCGCGAGCTCCCGAAGTGGGCGGTCGACCGGGACAAGGAGTTCCGGATGCTGCCCGGCGAGACGACGGCCGGGATCCTCCACGCCTACGAGCAGGTCGCCGCCCGCAGCGAGAAGATCATCCTCGCGGTCCCCGACCTCTCGGCCGCGCACCCGCTCCCCGAGGCGCCCTGGAACGAACCCGGAGGAGAGTGGAGCGTACGGCGGGTGCTGGCCCATGTCCTCGCCGAGACCGCACAGCACGCCGGACACGCGGACATCCTGCGCGAGACGATCGACGGACAGCGGGCGACCTGACCGACGAGGCACGGGGCTCGGGGCCCCGGGGCATCGCGCCAGGATGTGCGAGGAACCGACGGCGGACAGCCGAGAGGGCGATGCGACACGATGACCGTCCTCGGCAACCGGGCGCTGAACCGCGCCGTGCTGACCCGGCGAAGCGTGGTGCGTATCTCCTGCGCCGCACGGTCCATGGCGTCACCGCCGCCGACGTCCTCGCCTGGCGGCCCGTCACGACGCGACACCGGGCCATCGGGCGCTCGGGATCTACCGCGACGAGCTGAAAGAAATCGGCCTGGGGCGAACTCGCGGCAGAGGCTGGGAACTTGATGGCAGACGGGAGCCCCGCACCGCAACCGAGACCGTGCGGAACTCGCCCCGGCCCGGTCTGAGGTCCCCGACCCTGGGCGAGATGGTCGCTGCCGCCCTCGTCCCGATCGCCCGGGTGCCCGGCCGGGGACTGTGGCGGACCAAGGGCGGGGCGCGCGATGTCGCGTTCTCCTCGCGGCTGGGCCGCCCGGTCGACCCGCCGCCGACGATGGCGCCGACCCGGTCGGCCGGACGTCGGCCCGACGCTATCCGGCCCGGGGCGGTGGCTGCCGTATGCGAAGAACCGGTCGGCCTCCGCGACGAGCGGGTACGGGAGCCGCTCGGCCTGCCCGACGCGCCCAAGGAGAAGCGCGCGTGCGAAAGGGAAGAAGGCCCCGGCTGTCCGGAGCATCGCGCCCCCCGGTCGCCTTCCGCGCCTGCATCGACGTCGGTGTCAGCCGGCAGCCGCGCAGGCCTGACCCGCGCCCCTGCGCCCATCACGCCCCCGGTGTCGCGGCCGGGGCGCGGTCTGTTCCCGGTGGCCGGAAAGCGGCACGGTGCGAAAGCCGTATGTGGTCGAGCGGTTACCCTACGTCAGCTGTCCTGATTGATCATCAGTGCTCGAGGGGACTCCTGAATGAACCGCATGCGTACCGTACTCGCCGCGCTCGGCATCACCGCCGGACTGATCTCCGCCCCTGCGGCGAGCGCCGCACCGGGGCCCGACCGGCCCGCACCCGCCGCCGAGCGCCACGAACCCTGCACCGGCAAGTTCCGGGGCGACGCCCGCCTCGGCCCCAAGTGGCTGCCGAACAAGCGGCTCGCCCCGGTCGGCCCGCTCCTGAAGGGCTACCAGCGCACCGGCGACCTCACGCCGAAGAACTTCCTGAAGAAGTACTGGGAGGGGCCCGCGGACACCGGCAGCTGGAAGTACCCGCCCAACGACGGCTTCGCCGAGGTGAACGGCGAGATCGACAAGGAGCCCGTCAAGCTCCGCACCGGCCAGCGCCTGGACCGCTTCGGCTCGGAGTACGGCAGCTACCTGGCCCCCGCGGGCGACGCCTACGCCGAGCGCGCCCTGCCCCCGCAGAACCTCAACACCCGTGACGTGGCCACCCCTTGCGACTACCGCGTCTACAAGGTCGCCAAGCCCTTCTGGGTCTGGCAGGGCGGCATCGCCCCGTGGTTCGAGCAGCCCGGCGGCGGCCAGCAGATCAAGCTCGACGCCGTGTTCCTCGAACCGGGCGTGGGACAGCGGCTCAACGTGAAGTGGCTGCTGGACCACGCCTACCTGACGCCCGCGGGCGCGTAACCGGCCATGGACCGCCGGGCACTGCACGCCGCACTCGTCGAGGCACGGATCCCCGGCGGCTACTACCGGATCGAGGGCGTCCACGAGCCCGTTCCCACCCCGCCGGACTTCCTCTTCGTCCGGCGGGGCGGGAACGGCTGCTGGGAGACCGGGGCGTTCGAGCGCGGCACGTACGAAGTCCTCGCCCGTCACCCGGACGAGGCCGCCGCCTGCGCCCACCTGCTGAGCCTTCTCGCCTGAACCCTCCCCGCACCGCGCTTCGCCGGACCGGCCGCGGAAGTCGCGGAAGGTCCTCGTGTCAGCAGGCCGTGCCGCGCGTCGCCGCAGTCGCCCGCAGCAGATCGCGGACGAGCGTGAAGTCGATCTTCTGCGGGTCGCGGAAGCGCAGGCAGCCCCTGCCCATGTCATGGGGGGCCAGCCGCTCCGTGAACGCGTCGCGGACGTCCCTGCGCATCGGGTGGAACGAGATGTCCTGCTACTGGTCGGCGAACGCGATCTCACCCGCCCCCTCCCGCTCATAGGAGGGTTCACGCCGTACGCCATCACCTCGCCGGAACCCCGTCACCTCCTCCCGGCACAGCGCGCGGAGCGCCGTGAGAGCGTCCCGGCGGTGTGTCGCACCCCAGGGCCGTGGGCCCTTCGGGCGAGGGTGGGCGGATGAATACCGCGCGCATGCTGGCCGAAGCGTTCGACCGGGTCGGGGAAGCGGTCCACGCGGCGGTCGAAGGGCTCCCGCCCCACGACCTCAACGCCCGCGTCGACGCGGGAGCGAACTCGATCTCCTGGCTGGTCTGGCATCTCACCCGTGTCCAGGACGACCACATCGCCGACGCCGCCGGAACCGGACAGATCTGGCCCAACGAAGGCTGGGCCGCCCGGTTCGCGCTGCCCTTCGACGAGAGCGCCACCGGCTACGGCCACACCCGTGAGGAGGTCGCCGCCGTCCGCGTGGACTCCGCCGAACTCCTCCTGGGCTACTTCGACGCCGTGCACGAGCGGACCCTGGACTTCGTCGCCGGACTGGAGGGCCATGCCCTCGACCGGATCGTCGACGAGAGCTGGTCACCCCCGGTGACGCTGGGCGTCCGGCTGATCAGCGTCATCGCCGAGGACCTGCAGCACGCGGGCCAGGCCGCCTTCGTCCGCGGGATGCTGGAACGCGCCTGAGTGAGGGCTGTCCCGTCATCCCTGGCGGGCGCACGACGACAGCTACGGAACCTCTGCGCGTCGCCGGAACGCCCGAACACATCCCGTATGCGGACGTCCCTCCGCCTTGCGATGCACCGCATCCGACGCCGCGCGCTGATCCACCAGGGATGACGCCAGTCCTTACCGGTGGCAGGACCGGGCCCGCGCACACCCGTGCACAGTCCCACCGGCAGTGCCATACTCGGAAGAAATCGGCTGGACAGGCTTTTTATCGTCCGAAAGGTGACCGTCATGGGTTGGGCATCTTGGACGACCAGCGGAGTCTTCGCCGGAACCGGCGGAGTACGCACCGAAGAAGCGGGCATCCTGAGCGGCGACCTCACGGTGCATACGACCTGGTCCGACGGCCAGGCGTCGGTGGCCGTGCAGTACAGCGGCTCCTCCGACTGGTTCACGCTCACCGGCAGCCCCGTGCCGTGCCCCTCCGAGGAGGAGAGCCGCGCCTTCCACCAGAGCGTGGTCGAAGCCGTCCGCGCCGGCGAGGGAGCGACCGTCCCGCCGGTGGGGGCGGAACCCGCCTGACGCCCCTCACCGCTCACCGCGCCCCATAGAGTGGATCACCGGATCCGTTCACCCAGGGACGGGCGGGCGGTACACGGGGCGAGGAGCGGTGCAATGGGGCGTGCGGGCACACGACGGTCGAGGACGCGCAAGAACCGGCCGTTCTGGGTGGAGCTGCCGCTCCTCATCGGCCTCGCGCTGGTGCTGGCCCTGCTCATCAAGACATTCCTGGTGCAGGCCTTCTCCATCCCCTCGGACTCCATGCAGAACACCCTCCAGCAGGGCGACCGGGTCCTCGTCGACAAGCTGACGCCCTGGTTCGGGTCGGAGCCGGAACGCGGTGAGGTGATCGTCTTCCACGATCCGGCGGACTGGCTCGCCCATGTGCCCGTGGACCCGCCGAACACCGTGCAGAAGGTGCTGAGCTTCGTCGGCGTGATGCCCTCCGCCGAGGAGAAGGACCTCATCAAGCGGGTCATCGGCGTCGGAGGTGACACCGTGGAGTGCGAGGGCGACGGGCCGGTGAAGGTCAACGGCACCGCCCTGGACGAGCCGTACGTCTTCCCCGGCAACACCCCCTGCAGCAACGACGAGGACGGCGGCCGGTTCAAGGTCACCGTGCCCGACGGCAAGGTCTGGGTGATGGGGGACCACCGCCAGGCCTCCGCGGACTCCCGCTACCACCAGGACGACCCGAACCAGGGGATGGTCCCCGTCGACGAGGTCGTCGGCCGGGCCGTCGTCATCGCCTGGCCGATCGGCCGCTGGAGCACCCTGCCGGTACCGGACACCTTCAAGAGCGTGCCCGAGAAGTCCTGAAGCAGGTCCGACAAGAGCGTGCC
Source organism: Streptomyces sp. NPDC048142 (assembly GCF_043202835.1). Lineage (NCBI taxonomy): Bacteria > Bacillati > Actinomycetota > Actinomycetes > Kitasatosporales > Streptomycetaceae > Streptomyces > Streptomyces sp. NPDC048142. Next base: position 75,067 of record NZ_JBIDBC010000020.1, on the reverse strand, counting down.
CGACACGTGCTGAGGCCAGGTCCTAAGGGGCGCCCTGGCGCGGCGCGAAGTTCCGTACGTAGCGGCGCTGCCAGGGCGTCTCCACCGCCCGCGGGTGGTAGCCGGCGCGCACGAACGCCACCGCCTCGCCTGCGGGGACTCCGTCCAGGACGGCCAGGCAGGCCAGCGCCGTCCCGGTGCGGCCCATTCCACCGCCGCAGGCCACCTCGACCCGGCTCCCGGCGGCCCGGTCCCACACCTCATGGAGCAGGTCCCGCGCCGCCGCCCGGTCCGCCGGAAGCCGGAAGTCCGGCCACCGCAACCACCGTGACTCCCAGGCGACCGGGGGCGGGGTGCGCCCCAGGAGGTGGACGGCGAAATCCGGTTCGGGGCCTGCGGGCAAGGGCCTGCGCAGACCCCGGCCGCGTACCAGCCGTCCGGAGGGAAGGGCCAGGACAGCCGGGTCGTCGGTGCTCCACGTCTCGGTCACGTGTCCCAACCTAACGACCCGGCAGCCGCCGGCAGTACGTACCGGAGCGGAGAGCCGGAGATCAGACGGCGTCGAGATCCTGCGCGAGCAGCTCCGCCAGTTCCTCGACCGCCGCCCGCGCCCCGTCGCCCTCGGCGCTGAGCACCACGGTCTCCCCGTGCGGGGCAGCCAGGGCCAGCACCCCGAGCATGCTGCGGGCATCGACCGGGTCGCGGCCCTCGCGGGCGATGGTCACCTTGACCGGCTGACGGGCTGCGGCCTTGACGAACAGCGACGCCGGCCGGGCGTGCAGCCCGCTGCGGGAGGCTACGACGACGGTCTGCTGGTGCATGGATCACTCCTGGGGAAGGGTGGGAAAGGGACGGACGTGCGGGAGAGACGTGTGTGCGGTTGTTCAGGCGGCGACCGTTACCCGGGGGTCGCCGGAGCCCGTGGCCCCCACGTCCCCGGCCGGGTCCGGCACCGTCCGGCGTGCGCCCTTGAGCAGGACGACGAGCGCGGTCGCCACCAGCGTTCCGGCGGCGATGGCGAGCAGGTAGAGGAACGGCTCGCCGATCAGCGGGACGACGAAGGCACCGCCGTGCGGAGCGCGCAGGGTCGCGCCGAAGGCCATCGACAGGGCGCCGGTGACCGCGCCGCCCGCCATCACCGACGGGATGACCCGCAGCGGATCGGCGGCGGCGAACGGGATCGCGCCCTCGGTGATGAACGAGGCGCCCAGCACCCAGGCCGCCCGGCCGTTCTCCCGCTCGGTCTTGGTGAACAGCTTCCTGCGTACGGTGGTGGCCAGCGCCATCGCCAGCGGCGGCACCATCCCTGCCGCCATGACCGCGGCCATCACCTTGAGGCTGCCGTCGGTCGGGTCGGCGAGACCGCCGACCGCGAAGGCGTACGCCACCTTGTTCAGCGGGCCGCCCATGTCGAAGCACATCATCAGCCCGAGGACGACGCCGAGGATCACCGCGTTGGAGCCCGACAGGCCGTTCAGCCAGTCCGTGAGCGCGCTCTGCAGCGAGGCGATGGGCTTGCCCACCACGATGAACATCAGGAAGCCCACGACCGCCGACGCGAACAAGGGGATCACCAGGACCGGCATGATGCCGCGCAGAGTCGTGTGGACCGGGATCCGCTGGATGGCCATCACCACCGCACCGGCCAGCAGACCGGCGGCCAGACCTCCGAGGAACCCCGCGTTCACCGTGAGCGCGATGGCACCGCCGACGAAGCCGGGCACCAGCGCCGGCCGGTCAGCCATCCCGTACGCGATGTACCCGGCCAGCACCGGCACCAGGAACGCGAAGGCCGCCGAGCCGATCTGGTTGAGGAGCGCGGCCCAGCTGTCCGCCTCGCCCCAGACGAAGTGTTCGGCCACCGACGTGGCGCCCGCTGTCTCGTAGCCGCCGATGGCGAACGACAGGGCGATCAGCAGGCCGCCCGCCGCGACGAACGGCACCATGTAGCTCACGCCGGACATCAGATACGTACGGAGCCGGACGCCGAAGTGTCCGTGATCGGCGCCGGACGCGTCTTCGTCGCCGGAGCCGGCGGCTGCGTCGGCCCCGGGCGCGGCGGCGATCTCCCCGCGTTCCGCCTTGCGGCGGGCCTCGGCGATCAGTTCGGCGGGCCGGTTGATGCCCGCCTTCACTCCGACGTCGACCAGCGGCTTGCCCCGGAAGCGGGCCTTCTCCCGGACCTCCACGTCGTGCGCCCAGATCACGGCGTCCGCCGCCGCGACGACGGCGGGGTCCAGCTTCTCGAAGCCGGCCGAGCCCTGCGTCTCCACCGTCACCTCGACGCCTTCGGCGCGGCCGGCGGCGGTCAGGGACTCGGCCGCCATGTAGGTGTGGGCGATGCCGGTGGGACAGGAGGTGACGGCGACGATCCGGAAGGGGGCGCTTTCGGCCGCTTCGGCGGTTTCCCCATCCGTATCTGCCCGCTGCTCCCGGGCGGGCTCTTCCACCGGCTTCTCCGCTTGCTTCTCCGCTTGCTTCTCCGCCGGCTCCTCGCCCCGGATCAGCGCGGCCACCGCCCGCGGGTCCGTTCCGGCGCGCAGGGCGGCGGTGAACTCCGGGTCCATCAGCCTGCGGGCCAGGCCCGAGAGGATGGTGAGGTGGTCGTCGTCGGCCCCGGCGGGGGCAGCGATGAGGAAGACCAGATCGGCCGGACCGTCGGCCGCCCCGAAGTCGATGCCCGCCGCGCTGCGCCCGAAGGCCAGCGTGGGGGCGCTCACATGCTCGCTGCGGCAGTGCGGAATGCCGATGCCGCCGTCGAGGCCGGTCGGCATCTGCGCCTCGCGGGCGGCGACGTCGGCCAGGAACCCGTCGAGATCGGTGACGCGATGCGCGGCCACCATCCGCTCGGCGAGCGACCTCGCGGCGGCGTCCTTCGTTGCGGCGGACAGATCGAGGTCGACCAGTTCCGCGGTGATCAGCTCACTCATCGCGGTGCTCCTTGCTCGGGGACCGCCGTGCGGCGGCTCGGGGGGACGGGGCGGCGGGCTCGTACGGGTGGGGTCCGTACGGGAGTTGCGGGAGTCGGGAGAGTCGGGGCGGTTCCGGGGGTGGTGCGGGGGTCATGGGACGGGCTCCGTGAGCGCGCGGTCCAGCGGCACGTCGGAGGTCGTCACGACCGACGGCAGATCGAGGTCGGCCGGGGTGGGCATGAGGCTTCCGGCCAGCTGCACGGCCGCGGCACCGTGGGCGACGGCCGAGGTGAGCGCCTCCGGGCCCTGCCCGCCCGCCGCCAGAAAACCGGCCAGAGAGGCGTCCCCGGCGCCGACATTGCTGCGAACGGCGGCCACCGGGGCGGTGGCGAAATACGCGCCCGACGCCTCGACCAGCAGCTGCCCGTCGGCGCCCAGGCTCGCCAGCACCGACCGGGCGCCGCGCTCGCGCAGCTCCTCCGCGGCCTTCAGCGCGTCGCCCACCGTGCCGAGCGGCCGGCCGACGGCCTCCGCGAGCTCCTGGGCATTGGGCTTGATCACGTCGGGTCCCCGGTCCAGGGCTGCGGTCAGCGCCGCTCCGGAGGTGTCGAGCGCGATCCGCGCACCGGCCCGGTGGCTCCGCTCGACCAGTTCCGCGTACCACTGCGGCGGCAGCCCGCGCGGCAGGCTCCCGCAGCAGGCGATCCAGTCGGCGGCCGACGAGCGGACCCGTACCGCTTCGAGGACGTCCTCCGCCTCGGCCGGACTCAGCTCGGGACCCGCCGCGTTGACCTTGGTGAGGGTGCCGTCGGGTTCGACGAGAGTGACGTTGATCCTGGTGTTCCCGGCGATCGGCACGCCGGCGGCCTCGATGCCGAGATCGCCGAGCAGCCGGGCGAGCAGGGCGCCCTCCGGGCCGCCCATCGGGGCGACGGCGACGGTCCGGTGTCCGGCCGCCGCGACCGCGCGGGAGACGTTGACGCCCTTGCCGCCCGGGTCGACGCGGTCCGCCGTGGCGCGCAGCACGGTGCCGCGGGTCAGTCCGGGCAGCTCGTAGGTCCGGTCCAGGCTGGGGTTGGGGGTGACAGTGAGGATCATGCGCGTACTACTTCCGTGCCCCGGCTCTCGATGGAGCGGGCGTCGTCGGGGCTGAGGCCCGTGTCGGTGATGAGCAGGTCCACATCGGTGAGATCGCCGAAGCGGGCGAAGTGCTCCTGCCCGAACTTGCCGGAGTCGGCGAGCAGCACGACCCGGCGGGCCGCCTTGATCACGGCCCGCTTCACCGCGGCCTCGGCGAGGTCGGGGGTGGTCAGTCCGCTGTCGGGGCAGAAGCCGTTGGTGGCGAGGAAGACCACGTCGGCGTTGATCTCGGCGTACGAACCCAGCGCCCAGGCGTCGACCGCCGCGCGGGTACGGTGCCGGACCCGGCCGCCCACCAGGTGCAGCGCGATACCGGGGTGGTCGGCGAGACGGGCGGCCACCGGCAGCGCGTGCGTCACCACGGTCAGCGTCGCGTCGACCGGTACGGCGGCGGCGAGCCGCGCGGTCGTGGTCCCGGCGTCGACGATCACATTGCCGTCGGCGGGCAGCTTGGCGAGGGCGGCCTGCGCGATGCGGTCCTTCTCGTCGGCGGCCAGGGCGTCGCGCTCGGCGAGGTCGGGCTCGAAGTCGAGCCGCCCGACCGGGATCGCCCCACCGTGCACCCGGCGCAGCAGCCCCGCGCGGTCCAGGGCCTTGAGATCGCGCCGGACGGTCTCGGCCGTCACCTGGAACTCCTCGGCCAGGGACAGCACGTCGACCCGGCCGCTCTCCTGGGCGAGGCGGAGGATCTCCTGCTGGCGCTCCGGTGCGTACATGTGGCTTCGCTTCCGTTTCATGCCCGAGTCTGTTGTTTCGCGCTCAGGTTATGTCCGAGGTGCGGGAATGTAAACACAATCGGGCGAAGAGTGGGCATGAACGGAAGGGGGCCTCATCGGCGGACCCACGCGCGCACAGCCGGGCGGGGCGCACCGGTGTACGGTGCTCCCCGCCCGGCGGGTCCGGTCGCTGCGTTCCGGGTCCGGTTACGGCGTTGCGGGTGCGTCCGCGCTCAGAGGCCGGGCCAGCACGGGAGCACCCGGGACCTGATGGCCGCCGCTGGCGAGCATGCGGACCTCGCCCCGGTCGCTGATCTCGGCGCGCACGATCCCTGTCTCGTCCTCGTACACCGGGAATCCGCCCGCCCCCAGCCGGTCGGTCAGCCGGACGCAGACCACGTCGTCCTCGGCGCCGGACATCTGGAAGATGAGTTCGTAACGCTCGGTGTGCACCATGTGATCCATGACGGCCTCCCGGCCGGGCGCGGAGAAGACGGCCCTGCCGCCATTGTTTCGCACACCGGCGCCCGCCGCCCGGGGAGCGACGGCCAACGGGCGGACCCGCCCGGTCGATCGGGTGACTCCGCCCGGCAGGACAACATGACCGACGGTCCGGAGGGCTAGGCATGCGTGTATGAGACTTGAGCCTCGACGAATGAACAGTGCCTCTTCCCGTTCCCGCACCCTCAGGGCGGTCGGCACCCTCGGCATGGCCGCCGCCACGGCCGTCCTGATGACCGGATGCGGTCAGAGCTCGGACAGCGCGACGAGCGCGGCCACCTCCGAGGCCGCGAAGGTCCTCCCGCAGCAGCAGACGACGTCGCCCTCGCCGGGCACCGAGCTGACCGAGGACCAGCAGGAGCGCAAGGAGGTACTCGACGCCACCAAGGTCACCTTCGACGACGCGGCCACCACGGCCACCGGCGAGGTGGTCGGGAGCAAGCTGGTCGACATCGACCTGGAGGGTGTGGACGACGACGGCGACGAGAGCCCCAGCCCGACCGCGACCGGGAGCCCGACAGGCACGGCCAGTCCTACCGGTACGGCCAGTCCCACCGGTACCGCGAGCCCTGGTGCCGATGGTCCGGTCTGGGTCGCGGAGGTGGCGGAGAGGGACGGCACGATCCACACCATCCGCATCAACGCGGTCGACGGCAAGGTGATCGAGGCCCGTGTCGACGCGGACCAGGACGCGGACGACAAGGAGCAGACTGCCGACCGGCTCGCCCAGGCCACCCAGACCCCGCAGCAGGCGGCCAAGGTCGCCACCGAGAAGAAGAAGGGGACGGTCACCTCCGTCAGCCTCGAAGACAACGAGGGTGATGAGGGCAACGACGTCATCTGGCAGGTCGACGTGGTCGGCTCCGACTGGAAGAGGACGATCTTCGACGTGGACGCCAAGAACGACACCATCCTCCGCGAGGAGACCGACAACGACTGACCGCCGCCGCCCTGGCTGACGCGCGAAGGGGTACGCCGGACACCCGGCGTACCCCTTCACGCTTTCCCGTACGCGCCCTGGCTGGAACGTGTCCTGGTACGCGTCGCCCGGCTTCCGGCGGACCGCGGGGCCGAGGCCCGGCCCCCGGCGTAGCCGCGTACGAAGGCCCCCGGATCCCGGGGTGTGGAGAGACGATGCCGCCCGACGCGCACACGCCCGAGGCGCCGAGCGCCGTGCTCGGACGGAACGTGCGGGCACGGGGCCTGATGAAGACCACGGGGCCTGACGAAGGCGGTGGGTGTCGGCCCGAGGGCGGTACGGTCAGCACCCGCGGGCCCGGCGTTGGGCGGCCGGACGGGACCCGCCCCTGAGGCGGACCATCCGGCCGATCACCGTCACACCGCCGACGGGCCGTGCCCCGGTCGTCTTACCGGGGGCCGGTCAGCGGGCCCGGGGAGCGCCCCCGCTCAGATCCAGGACGTACCGCCGCCCGGGTCGGTCGCCGAACATGACGTCCTCCAGCGGCTCGAACCCCGTACGCGCCAGCACCGCGCGGGAACCCGTGTTGTCCAGCGTCGTCTCCGCGCGCAGCGCGCTGAGCCCGTACTCCTGGACTGCCAGAACGCAGACCTGCTGGACCGCCCAGGTCGCCAGCCCCCGCCCCGCGGCCTTCTCCGCTATCCGGTAGCCCAGCTCGGCCGAACCGTCGTGGATCCGGACGAGGTTGATCCGGCCGAGGATGCCGCCGTCGTCGTCCTCGATGAGATGGAAGTGGTGCAGCCCCGCGTCCTGCTCGGCGAGCAGCGTGCGGTGGCGTTCGGCGAACGCGGCGAAGAAGTCGTCGCCCCGGTCGGGAACGGACGCGGCGAAGTAGGCCCGGTTCTCCCGCTCGAAGGCGAGCAGAGCCTCGGCATGGCCGGGACGGAGTCGGCTGATGGATGGAATACCGGGATGCTAAGGGCTGCCCCGTCATCCCTGGTGGATCAGCGCGCGGCGTCGGATGCGGTGCATCGCAAGGCGGAGGGACGTCCGCATACTGGATGTATTCGGGCGTTCCGACAACGCGGCGAGGTGCCGTAGCTGTCGTCGTGCGCCCGCCAGGGATTGCGGGACAGCCCTTGGGGCCGTCCCGTCGAGGTGTCCGGCGACCGGGTGGCGGAGCAGTGGCCCGCGGCTCCGGCTATCCGGGATGCCCACGCTCCAGCGCGTGGGCCAGGCCGCGTTCGGCGTCGTCGGCCGAGGCGCGCCGGTAGGCCCGCTCGTACGCCGAGTCGCCCGCTGCCTGCCTGGCCCGGAGCTCCCACTGCTCCCGGATCGCCCCGAGTTCCGGGGTGCCCCGGTGCGGGTGGCCGATCATGCGCCAGTACGTGTGTCCGGTACCGGAGGCACGGGCCGCGGCCACCCCGTTCCCCTGGGCCGCGATGGCTCCGGCGAGCAGATCGAGGCCGAGCGCTATGCCGAGGCTGTCATGGAGCTCGTGCTTGCTCGCGAGCATCGCGCGCGCGTGGCTCTCGGCGTGCCGGGGCCGCCCCTGGAGCAGGTGAATGAGGGCCAGTTGGTGATCGGCGTAGGCCCGTGCCCAGTGCTCGCCGAAGCGCAGACTGATCCGCTGGAGCCGCATGGCCTCCTCGTACGCCTCGTCCAGCCGGCCGAGCGCGGACAGGGCGAACAGGCGTATCACCCGGCAGCGCAGCTGCGAGGGTGCGTCGGAGGGGGGGCCGGGGTGGTGGCGCAGCGCGCGGTCGCTGACGGAGTGCGCGGTGAGCGGCCGGCCCATCATCAGATACGTGAAGCTCATGGAGTGGGCCGCCAGGAGCATGGCCTCGGGGTCCTCGTCGCGGCGGGCCGCCTGTCTGCACTCCTCGCCGGTTCGGCGGGCCGCCTCGTGATCGCCCTGCAGGGTCAGCGTGATGCCCAGGGCCCAGAGCGCCCGGGTGCGGTGCGGCCCGGCCGAGAGCGGCAGGGCGAGGACCCGTTGCAGATACGTACGCGCCTGGTGCAGATGGCCGCAGCAGCTCCAGAAGAGGCCGACGCACCCGGCCATCTCCATCGCCATCTCCGGGTCCTCGGCCAACAGGTGGTCCAGGGCCGCGCACAGGTCCGCGTGGGTGTCGGCGATCCGGTGGTACCAGAGGACCTGCGACGGCCCCAGCCAGCCCGCGTACGCCTGGACGGCGACATGGGCGAAGTGCCGGGCGTGCCGGTCCGCGAGGAGCGCGTCCTCCGCCAGCTCGGCCAGCCACATCGCCCCGTACTCGCGCAGCGTGTCCAGCATCCGGTAGCCGTCCCCGGTCCGCCGGAGCACGGACTGGTCGGCCAGGCGTTCCAGGGCGGGGGCGACGGCCCCGGTGTCCAGCGGCCCGCCCGCGCACACCGCCTCCGCGTCCGGAATCGTGATGTCGCCGCGGAAGACGGAGAGCCGCGCCCACAGCAGCCGCTCCAGCGGTGCGCAGAGCTCGTGGCTCCAGCCGATCGTGGTGCGCAGGGCACGGTGGCGGCGGGGCCAGAGGGTGTCGTCGGTGAGGTTCTCCATCCGGGAGGCCAGCCGCCCGGTCATCTCCTGCGGGCTGCTCTCGCGGAGCTGGGCGCAGGCCAGTTCGACGGCGAGCGGTATGCCGTCGAGCCGACGGCAGATCTCGGCGACGGCGGCCGCGCTCCCGGGGGCGTCGAGCGAGAGGCCCGGGGCGACGGCGGCCGCACGCTCGTGGAAGAGCCGGACGGCCTCGTCACCGTCGTCGCCCGCGGACAGCGGCGGCACCTCGACGCACCCCTCGTCCGCAGCGCCCAGCGGCTCCCTGCTGGTGGCCAGAACCGTCAGCCCCGGGGCCGCGGCGAGCAGTTCGGCGACGAGCTGCCCGCAGGGGCCGACGAGCCGCTCGCAGCAGTCGAGAACGAGGAGCAGACGCCGTTCGGACAGCCACTCACCGAGCGCGGCCACCGGCCGGCGGGGGCTGTGGTCCAGGAGCCCGACGCCGTCGCAGACGGTCGTGGCGAGCAGGTGCTCGTCGTGCAGATGGGAAAGGTCGGCCCACCAGACGCCGTCGGCGTAGCGGCCCCGGGCACGCTCGGCGGTACGCAGGGCCAGCCGGCTCTTGCCGACCCCGCCGGGGCCGGTGAGCGTGACCAGCCGATGATCTCGAAGTGCCCGTTCGACGCTGACCAGTTCGCTGCCGCGGCCGACGAAGCTGGTCGTTACGACGGGGAGGTTGCCCATCACGGGGACATCCTGCCTCGCCGTGGCCTGCGGCCTCCGTTCATAGCGAAAAGCAGTCAGAAACGGCTGACAATGCCTCCTGTTCGATCGGCAAGTGGCATGGATCGAAAGGCGATGCCGTGACCTATGCCCTGACGCATCCGGTGCTGGCAGTGTGGTCGGTGCCGGTGGTGCCGGTGGTGCCGGTGGTGCCGGTGGTGCCGGTGGTGCCGGTGGTGCCGGTGGTGCCGGTGGTGCCGGTGGTGCTTCAGGTGTCTGCGGTGTCTGTCGTGTCTATGGTTTCTGTGGTGTCAGTGGTGTCTTAGGCGCCGAGGACGGTGGCCAGCGACTCAAGGGCCTTCACCGGGTCGGGGCCGACCGGCGCGAGGACGGTGTCGGTGACGCCCGCCGTCCGTAGTCCGCCGAGGCGGGCACGGGCCTCCTCCGGGGTGCCGGCGACGGCGAGTCGCGCGACCCAGGCGTCGGGCATGCGCCGGACGAACTCCTCACGGCTCACGCACCCGGCCCGCAGCTCGACCAGCTCGCCGGCGAACGGGAGCGGGGCGATGTGCGCATGCCAGTCGGGCTCGCCGATCCACTCCAGCCCCGGGCGGGCGGCGGCCAGCGCGGTGCGCCGATCGGCGTCGACGGACGCGATGTTGTAGGCGACAACGCGGTGGGGGCGGCCGGCGGCGATGTGCCCCAGCGCCGCCCGAACGTACTCGGGCGTGACCGGCTCCGCGAGGACCGTCCCGTCGGCCACCTCGCCGGACACGGCCAGGGACTTGGGACCCCGGACGCCTGCCAGGATGTCGGGCACGATGCCGGGCAGTGCGCTGGGGTCGAGCTTCACGCCGTCGAGGTGCACGTACTGCCCGTGCCGTTGCGTGAGTTCGCCGCGCAGCAGGGCCCGCAGGGCGTCGACGTACTCGCGCAGGAAGGTGAGCGGGCTCTTGGGCCACTGGCCGACGCTGCGCATCCAGTGGGGCATGCAGTGCCCCACGGCGACGACGACCCGGCCCGGGAACAGCTGCGCCAGGGTCGCGACCTCCATCGCGGCGAACGCCACGTTGCGGGCCCCGGCGGGCAGGAGACCGATGCCGACCCGGACACGGTCGGTGGAGGCCAGCACGGCGGCCGCCTGGGCGATCCCGCCGCGGAAGCCGAGGTCCTCGACCACCCACACCGCGTCAAATCCGAGCTCCTCGGCCCGGTGCGCGTACGGCAGGATCCGGTCGGCGGGCAGGTCGCGCGGCAGCAGGACGCCCACGGTCCGGTCGGTGGCGGGGGAACGCACAGATGTTCTCCTTCGGTCGGCGGCCGGGCGACGTCGATCACGGATCCCGCCGCCCCGTTCCGTGTCCGGCGAAATAGCGGAACAGCCGCAGGGCCGCAGGGCAGCCCAGCAGGACGTCAGCCAGATCCTGAGCCACAACTGCCAAAACCCGCTACGGGTATCAGTGTCAGACCCCTGCACTACGTTGCTGGCATGACGCATTTCGTACTCGTGGCAGGGGCCTGGCTCGGCTCGTGGGCATGGCGCGACGTGGAGCCCGGCCTGCGCGCGGCCGGTCACGGGGTTCACCCGCTGACTCTGTCGGGCCTCGCCTCGGGCCTCGCCGAGAAGCAGGGAGGGGCGGTGGGGCAGCAGACGCACGTCCAGGACATCGTCGGGGAGGTCGAGCGCCTCGACCTGCGCGACGTGGTGCTGGTCGGGCACAGCTACGCCGGCATCCCGGTGGGGCAGGCGGCCGAGCGGATCGGCGACCGGCTCGCTCGCGTCGTGTTCGTCGATTCCAACGTCCCGGCCGACGGTGAGTCCTTCGTCTCCGGCTGGCCCGACGGCCGGGCCGCCGTGGAGGCCGCCATCGCCGCCAACGGGGGCTTCTGGCCGCCGCCGACCGCCGCCGACTGCGCGGACCAGGGCCTCACCGAGGACCAGATCGCCCGGCTCGTCGGCGGCTCGACACCTCACCCCGGCGCCACCCTCACCGAGCCCGCCGTCCTGACCCGTCCCCTGGGCCTGCTGCCCACGACGTACGTCAAGTGCCTGCTCGACTGGCCCGAGCCGAGCCGTGAGGTGGCCGAGCTGCTGACGAGCGAGCGGTGGCGGCTGGTGACCATGGACACCGGTCACTGGCCGATGTTCTCGCAGCCGCGCGAGCTCGCCCGGATCCTGCTGGACGCCACCGGACTGGATGTCACCGGACTGGATGTCACAGCAACGGACGTCACAGGATCGGAGGCGTGACGATGCCGAACCCACCCGGCCCTGAACGGCGGTCCCAGGACGGAGCGGACACGGAGCACCCGGAGATCACCTACATCGGATGCGCGCGGTGCGGCACCCTGATCGCGGGCCTGGACGGCCGGTACGCCTGTTCGGGCTGTGGCTGGGTCAACGAGTGGACCGAGGGCCACCGGCCCCTGCCCGCGGCCCGGCGGCGACGGCCGTAGGCGGCGCCCAGCCCATGGGCCCACCCCTTCCGCCCGTCCTCAGCCTTTTCGCTCCACCCCGCGCTCAGCCTTTCCGCTCCACCACCGCCACCCACCCCGCAACCCCGTACGCCGGCACTCCCGGCCGCAGGAGGAGAGAGCACGAGATGTCCGACCCGCACGACGCCGACTCGGTCCGCACGTCCCTGGCCGGGATCGCCTCACTGCTGGCCCCGGCGCACCCCACCGTGGCCGGTGAGGTGCTGCGCGCCCACGACGCCCCGCACGACTACGTGAACGCCTTCGGGGGCCGCCTGGCGTACCGGGGCATCGACGAGCCGGTGGACAACCTGGCCTGGATCGCGCTCATCGACGCGCTCGACGCGCACGGTCTGCTCGCGGAGTTCGACTGGAAGGAGGACGCGCAGGAGATCCGGTCCCAGCTGCGGAAGCTGGAGTCACGGCCCTCCGTCGATCCATGGGTGCTCTTCGAGGCCGAGGAGATGCTCTTGCCGACCGAGGAGTTCCTGCACGCCTGCGGCCGCCGCTACCGCGAGACCGGCGCGGCGCTGGCCGTCCTCGACATCGAGTCCGACTGCTATCCGGTGGTGGGCCTGCGGGCGGCCCGTGCCGACGGGCTGACCGCGCTCGCCGCCCGCGCCGGCTTTCCCGTGCAGCACCTCGGCGCGGGCCGCCGCGAGCGGTGACGGAGCCGTCGCCCGCAGCCGCCGGAGGTCGGGCGGGCCGCCGTTCCAGCAGCTGCGCGGTGGTCCCGGCCCCGGATAAGGAATCGCCCCACCGCCGCCCACCACGTACACTCGCCCCCGCCTCCGCCGACCGGCCGGGGCTTTTCGCACCAGACCGACGGGGAAAATCCGTATGAGTTCCGCAGACAGCACCGAAGCACCGATCTACGCCGGCCTCATCGAGGAGCAGGGCGATGTGCCCGCCGAAGTACGCCGGGTGGCCGAGGAAGTCCTGCGCGAGGCCGACCGCGCCATCGACTTCGGCGCCGTCGGGACGGCCGCCGCAGCCCGCTAGGGGCGAGCCGCAAACCCCGGTCGCGGACGCCTCGGGGCGGACCCGCTCATCACAGGATGATAAACATACCGCAACTATTGCCATGTTCTTGCGTTCGCGACGCGATGGCCTGCTGAAGAACCGTCGCAGGCGGAAGCGGGTGAGGCCGCGGTAAGCCGGGCGTCCGATCGTCGCGCCCGATACCACCGCGGCCCCCGGCCCCGTCGTGAACGCCCCGGCGGCCGTGCTCCGGCGAACGGACCACGGCAGGTGAACCGGCTCACCGCCCGAGGAGCCGGTACCCCGGCTGAGCCCCGACGCAGAGGCGATCGACCCAGGGGGTCTGAGTACCCGCACTCAGGCCCCGCGCCCCGGCCGCCACGACGATGAGGATGTGGCGGGCGAAGCCGAGGAAGGCGGGCCCGACCCGCACCTGCCGTCCACCAGGACGGCCACGCCCGTCGGACCCCGGGAGAACCGTGCTCAGTCGCATCGCCGCCGCCGTCGTCCCCTCGCTCGGACGCCTCACGGTCACCTCCGACCACGCCACGGACCCGGCCGCCGGCAGCATCATCGTCGCCAACCACACCTCCCTGGCCGACCCGGGCATCGTCCTCGCCGCACTGCTGCGCCTCGGCGTCGAACCCGTCGTCATGGCCACCGCGGGCCTGTGGCGCATCCCGGTCCTCGGCCGCCTCCTGGAGCGCGGCGGCCATGTGCCCGTGCACCGCAACACCCATCGGGCGGCGGACGCCCTCGACGCGGCGGCCGGCGCGCTCAGGGGCGGCCGCCATCTGCTCATCTACGGCGAGGGGCGGCTGCCGTGCCGTACGGACGCGGCGGAGGCCCCGCCGGAGAGCTTCCGCAGCGGCCTCGCCCGCCTCGCGTACGTGTCCGGGGCACCCGTCGTGCCACTCGGCCAGGCGGGCGCCCGCCGGGTGACATCGGGCCCGTGCGTCAAGCAGATCTCGGGGCTTCTCACCGCTCCGGCCCGCCGCCCCCGGCTCCACGTTCACGTCGGTGCCCCGCTGTGCCTCCCGGCGGAGGTCGAGGCGGCGACCGCCACGGCCCGCGAAGCCGTCACCGCCGCCTGGCGCACCGCCGCGCACCACCTCGGCGAACCCGCGGCGCTCACCGGACGCTGAACAGGCGGCACGACCCGGGGGGAGCGGCCCCGGCCCGGCGCTCTCCGCGCCCCGCACGCCGCCTCCCCCGCCCCCCGAACCTCCCCGGCGCGCCCGGCCGCTGTCGCGGCTACCCCTGCGCCCCCACCTCTCCGACCTCTCCGACCTCCCGCGCCGCCTGCTCCAGGCGCTGCCGGTAGTCCCCCCACCAGGCGCGGTCGCCCGGCGGCATGTTGTCGGTGCCGGACCGCAGCCCGACCGTCCCGTCGATGAGCTCCCGGACGATGTCGGCGTGCCCGGCATGCCGCTGGAGGTCGGAGATCACATGGATCAGGATCTGGTGCAGCGTCACCCGCCCCCGCTCGCCGGGCCACCACCGGACCTGCCCGACCGCGTCGAGGGGCAGCTCGGCGATCGTGGCGTCCGCGTGCTCTGCGACCCGGCGGTAGAGGGCGAGGACGTCCTCCCGCGACTCGTCGGGGGTCGCCCACATGTCCTGGTTCGCCTCGGCGTCGTCCTCGTAGGCGGGCGGCGCCTCACCGAACGGCCGCCGGAACGTCTCGCCGAAATAGCCCAGCTCCACCCCGGCGGCGTGCTTGACCAACCCGAGGAGGTTCGTGCCGGTCGGTGTCAGGGGGCGGCGGATGTCGTACTCCGAGAGCCCGTCGAGCTTCCACAGCAGGGCGTCACGAGCGGACTGCAGATAGTGCTGGAGGTGAGCCTTCGGCTGCGAAGTGGTCATGCGGACAGTCTGTCACCGGGCACTGACACGCACGGGCCGCGTTCTGGGACGGGCGCCCGGGGCGAGCGACCCACGCCCGTCCCCGCACCCGTTGCGGGGTGCGGCCCGGGTGGCGGGGGCGCCCCCGGCGGCGTAGGTATGGAGGCGTGCCGCTCCACAGGACGCGTGACGCCGCGGAGCGTACCGGCCTGCGAACGGCCGGTGACCATCAGGCCCACCCGCCGGGCCGCCGTCGGCATCCGGCGGCTCACCACCGGGGACGAGGAGACGGATCCCGATGACCGCGGCAGAGCAGAGCACCCCGGTGCACGGGATTCCGTGCTGGGTCAGCCTCATGACCGGGGACCTGCGGGCCGCCCAGGACTTCTACGGAGCCGTTCTCGGGTGGACCTTCCGCTCGGGCGCCCTCGGCGAGGGCTTCTCCGTCGCGCACGTCGGCGCCCTGCCCGTCGCCGGGATCGGACAGACCGCCCCCGGTCTGCCCACGGCCGTCTCCTGGACCCCGTACTTCGCCGTCGTGGACGCCGACGCCGTCGCATCCCGGGTCCGTGAACGGGGCGGCACCATCGCCGTCGGCCCGATCCGGCTGGGCCCCGGCCGGGGAGTCGTGGCCGCCGACCGCGAAGGGGCCGGATTCGGCTTCTGGGAAGGCCGGACCCCGCCCTGGTCGTTCGGCCGTGACAATGTGCCGGCCTCCCTCGAACTGCGCACCAGCCACGCCTTCGACTCCGCGATCTTCTACGCCGAGGTGTTCGGCTGGGCCTCCGAGGAACCCGGCGGCTGCGAGGTCGGCTACGCGTACCAGCAGGACGCGGTCGTCGTACGGCAGGGCGGCCGTACCGTGGCCACCCTGCGCGGAGGCGGGGACGCGTCGGCCCTCGACCCCCGGCTGCGCCCGCGCTGGCACGTCCGCTTCCAGGTCGCGGACCTCGAAGCGGTCACCGCGGCGGCCCGTGCGGCGGGCGGAACGGCCGGCCCGCCGATGGACTCGCCCGCCGACGGAACCGAAGTGGTGATCAGCGACCCCGACGGTGGGATCTTCACGGTCTGCGCCCACCCGCCGGACACCTCCTGAGGGCTTCAGCAGGTGTCGAACACGTACCCGGGCTCTCCGGCGGGCCGGACGTCGTGGTCCCGGCGCACCACCGAGACCTTCGCCCCCACGGACGAACACGCCTTCGTGAAATCGCGGTCGGTGTACTCGACGACGAACACCCTGTCGCCGTACGCGGAGGCGTAGTCGGCGCACTCGTCGTACCGGCCGCACTCCTCGGTGACGGCGAAGTCGAACCCGATCTTCCCCCGCTGTTCCAGCAGACCGGTGGTGTTCTTCTGGCCGATCGCCAGCCCGGCGGTGTGCGCACGGTCGGCCAGGAGCTTCGCGAAGGCCGCGTTGTGCGCCGGGGTCAGCAGGCCGTCGGAACGCTCGAAGGAGTCGAGGTTGTCCGGCTCCACCGCCTGGAATCCGGACTTCGCGCAGCCGTCGACCCAGCCCCCGACGATCTTCGCCAGTCGAGTGCGCTTGCCCGCGGTCGAGGTGTCGAGGAGGGCCTCGCCCCAGGCCTCGTCGTCGACAGGGTCGCCGTCGCCGTCGCGCAGCAGCAGATCGGGGTGGTTCTTCTGCCACCAGTCCAGTGCGTCGGGCTGCGCCTGGAAGGCGTTGACGTAACAGACGTTGTACAGGCCCTCGGCCGGCTGGTCGCCACGGTCGCGGGAGACGGCCCCGACCCCGGCGGGCGGGGTGTACGCTCCGCCGATCTGGTAGTCGAAGCTCACGTTCGCCTCTGGCGGCACGACCTGGGGCGTGGCCTCGGCCGTGGATCCCGTGGCGAAGGAGTGGGACAGGAGCAGGCCCGCTCCCGTCGCGACCGCGACCCCGCCGGCCAGACCGGCGAGCGTGCTTGCGCGGCGGAGGAACGGAGGGACGGCGTGCTGGGGCATACGTGACTCCCGTGGGTGGGCTTCGGAACCTGCCCCCACATCATGGACGGCCCTGGCCATGAGCCCATCGTGAGCGTCGGTTCCTCGCCGCAGGGCGAACTCCGCGCCGCCGCCGGGGCGGGCCCGGACGGTGGGAGTTGCCGTCGTAGGCGGGGTGCCGCCGCGCCCGGTCTTCGGTACGGATCGCCGGCCAGGACAGGCAGCTTCGGGCGCTCACGAAGGACCGGGGCCGGCAGCACCTGGTGTCCACCTGGCCGAGTACGGGGTCGGGCCACCTCATCCCTCGCCTGCCAATCCACCGCCGAGGCCCGACCGTTGCCGGAGCCCGGGGCGTGACTGCCCGTCAGAGTCCGTGTCCGTCCGCCTCTCTCTGTAAAGTCCGGTGAACCCGACCTCGGTGGACGGGGTGTCAATCACCCGTTGGTGCGGCGAGCCGGGCGGAGCGGCCTTCCGTCGTCGAGCGCCTCGGAGGCCCCCGCCGCCACGGCCTCGGCCACGGTCGCCAGGGCCGGTGAGTCCAGCTTCCACTGCTGCCAGTACAGCGGAACGTCGATGGCCCGGTCCGGGGCGTCGTCCGGGGTGAGCAGCACCAGCCGGCCGTCGCTCAGCAACGGCTCCGCCTGGACGTCGGGCACCATGCCCCAGCCCATGCCCGCCGCCACGGCGCTCACGAACCCCTCCGACGTGGGCACCAGATGACGCCGGGCGCTCGCCCGGCGTCCGGGGCCGAGCCGGCGCAGGAAGGCGTCCTGAAGATCGTCGCGCCGGTCGAAGCCGATCACCGGGGCGTCGCCGATCAGCTCCCGCAACGCGGTGCCCGCCCGCCGCCCCAGCCATCGGTCGGCGAAGCCGGGACTGGCCACCGGCAGATACCGCATCCGGCCCAGCCCGCGCACCGAGCAGCCCGCCACCGCCTCCGGCGACGAGGTCACCGCCGCCATCACCAGACCCTCCCGCAGCAGGGCGGCCGTATGGTCCTGGTCCTCCCGGCGCAGCTCGTAGCAGAGGCCCAGCTCCTCCGGCACCCGCCGCAGGGCCGGCAGGAACCAGGTCGCCAGGGAGTCGGAGTTCACCGCGATCGACAGAGGCGTCGGCTCGTCCGGCCCGGACATCCCGAGCGCCGCCCGCGCATCGCGCTCCAGCCGGGCCAGCTGGCGGGCGAAGCGCACCACCACCTCACCGGACTCGGTGGGACGCACCGGCTTCGTGCGCATCAGCAACACCCGGCCCGTGCGCTGCTCCAGCGCCTTCACGCGCTGACTGACCGCCGACGGCGTCAGCCGCAGGACGCTCGCCGCCGCGTCGAACGTGCCTTCGTCGACCACGGCCAGCAGCGTCCGCACCTGGTCAAGAGGAAGCTCGGACATCATGACAGCTAATGATACGTAAGAATCCTTAGCTGGACATCGGGTTCGCCTGCTCCGTAGCGTCGGCCGCATGACGAACGCCCTGACCACCGCCGCCGCCGGATTCGGCACCGGCCTCTCCCTCATCGTCGCCATCGGCGCCCAGAACGCCCTTGTGCTGCGCCAGGGCGTCCGTCGCGACGGCGTGCTCGCGGTGGTCGGGATCTGTGCCCTGTCCGACGCGGTGCTCATCGCGCTGGGGGTCGCCGGGGTCGGCGCGATCGTCGTGGCCTGGCCGTCGGCGCTGACGGCGGTGGGGCTGCTCGGCGGCCTGTTCCTGATCGGCTACGGGCTGCTCGCCGCGCGCCGGGTCCTGCGCCCGTCGGCGCTGCTCACGGGGGACGCCCCGGCCGCGTCCCGTCGGGGTGTCGTGCTGACCTGCCTGGCGATGACCTGGCTCAACCCGCACGTGTACCTCGACACCGTGTTCCTGCTCGGGTCCGTCGCAGCCGAACGAGGACCGTTGCGCTGGACCTTCGGCTTCGGCGCGATCCTCGCCAGCGTGTGCTGGTTCGCCGCGCTCGGGTACGGCGCCCGGCTGCTGAGCGGGGTCCTCGCGCGGCCCTCCGCGTGGCGGGTGCTGGACGGTCTGGTCGCCACGATGATGCTCGGCCTCGGCACGAAACTGGCGCTGGACGCCTGAACGCCCGGCGCCAGTTCCGTACGCGGATCAACGCGCGGCGCCAGTTCCGTACGCGGGAGGGGCCGGGGGCGCCGGGCGGCCTACGGCAGCACGAGGACGAGCTTGCCGGTGGTCCGGTCCGTCTCGCCGAGCGCGTGTGCCTTCGCCGCCTCGGCCAACGGGAAGGCCGCCTCGACATGGGCGCGCAGCTGCCCGGCCCGGACCAGGTCGGCGATGGCCTTCATGCCCGCGTGATCGGCCTCGACCAGCAGGTTCTCCACCCGGATCGCCCGCTCCGCGGCCTTCGCTGCCTCCCCGGGGTCGGTGCCCGGCAGCAGCGACACGAGGGTGCCGCCCCGGCGCAGGACATCGAGCGAGCGCGCCCGCGTCGCGCCCGCGAGCGGGTCGAGCACCATGTCGACATCGCTCACCACGTCCCCGAAGTCCACCGTCCGGTAGTCGATGACCTCGTCCGCGCCGAGCCCCCGTACGAAGTCGTGCTTGGCGGCGCTCGCGGTGCCGATGACGTACGCCCCCAGCGACTTGGCGATCTGGACGGCCAGGTGGCCGACCCCGCCGGCGGCCGCGTGGATCAGGACCCGCTGCCCGGGGCGCACGTCCGCCGTGTCGACGAGGGCCTGGCGGGCGGTGAGCGCGGCCAGCGGGAGGGCGCCGGCCTGGACGTGGTCGATGCCCTCGGGCTTGTGGGCGAAGGCGCGGGCCGGACCGACCGCGAACTCGGCGTGGGCGCCCACGCCGTAGGGATAGGGCAGCATGCCGAACACCTCGTCGCCCGGCTTGAAAAGGGTCACCCCGAAGCCCACCGACTCCACCACCCCGGAGACGTCCCAGCCCAGGACGAGCGGAAGCCGGTCGAGGAACAGGCCCTGGGCCCGGTGCTTCCAGTCCGTCGGATTCATGCCGGCCGCGCGGACCGCGACCACGATCCGACTCGGTCCCGGTACGGGCCGGGGAAGCCGGACCTCCTCCAGTACATCGGGGCCTCCGTGGACGCTCTGGCTGATGGCGCGCATGCTCTCGTTCTTCGTCATGCGTCCAGCGTCGCGGGTGCTCGCCCGGCGTACCATGGCATGATTGCCATCTTTCGACAGGATCGTGCCATGGGAAACGTGCACCGGGTCGTCGTTCTCGCCCTGGACGGGGTGTATCCGTTCGAGCTCGGCATCCCGAGCCGGGTCCTCGGTGCGGCGGACGGCCGCTACTCCGTCACGACCTGCACGGTCGACGGCCGGCCGGTGCGTACCAACTCCGACTTCTCGATCACCGTCGAACACGGCCCGGAAGCGACGGCGACGGCGGACACGCTCGTCATTCCGCCCTTCGACACCTCCCTCCTCACCCGGGAGGCGCCCGCGGACGTCGTCGCGGCGCTCGCGGCCGTACGTCCCGGCACCCGCATCGTGTCCATCTGCACCGGCGCCTTCGTCCTGGCGGCCGCGGGCCTGCTGGACGACCGGCGGGCCACCACGCACTGGGCGCTCGCGGAGCTCTTCCGTTCCTGGTTCCCCCGGGTGCGGCTGGACCCGAACGTCCTCTTCGTCGACGACGGGGACGTGCTGACCTCCGCCGGCGCCGCGTCCGGCGTCGACGTCTGCCTGCACCTCGTCCGCGAGGACCACGGCAGCGAGGTCGCCAACCGCGTCGCCCGGCTCTGCGTCGTGCCGCCGTGGCGCGACGGGGGACAGGCCCAGTACATCGAGCAGCCGGTGCCCGGTCCGGCGGCGAACAGCACGGCCGCGACCCGCGACTGGGCACTGCGGAACCTCCATGAACCGCTGAGCCTGGCGAGCCTCGCCGACCACGCCCGGATGAGCCTGCGCACCTTCGCCCGCCGCTTCAACGAGGAGGTCGGCACCAGTCCCGGCCGATGGATCGTCCAGCAACGGGTCGACCGGGCCCGGCACCTCCTGGAGTCCACGGATCTGGCCGTGGACGAGATCGCCGGCCAGGTCGGCTTCGCCACCGGGGCGTCGCTGCGCCAGCACCTGCACGCCGCCATCGGGGTGACGCCGCTGGCCTACCGGCGTACGTTCCGTGGCGCCGTCCTGGCGTCCGGGCGCCCTTAGGACGAGGGCGGCGGCACCTGTGCTGCCCCCCTCGCCGGTTCAGCCGACGGGATCGAGGAGGCTGAGGCGTACGGCGCGCTCCGGCGTCAGATCGAGGGCGGTGAGTATGGAGGGCGTGGCGATGCTGGGGAGTATGTGCTGCTGCAGCGTGATGTGACGGCGCTGCAGGTCCCGGTAGTTGGTGAGAGTCTGGGAGACCGCCTGGGTGCCCGCGAAGGCGGCCACGTACAGGTCCGCCGTCTCGGTGGGGTTGACGTGGGGGAGCAGTTCGCCGTTGTGTTTGGCTTGGGCGAGGAGGTGATGGGTGGCTTCCTGCCAGCGGAGGAAGGGACCGCTGCGGTCGAGGCCCTGGGCCTGCTGGTCCATGGAGAGGCGAACGCCCGCGCGGGCGAGGAGGCTGGTCTGCAGACGGTGGCTGAACAGCATGCCCAGGTCGATGAGTTCCTGGAGTTTGAGAGCCTGGTCCGGAACGGTCTGGGGCGGCTCCTGGGCATCGAGAACACCCAGTGCGAGATCCTCCTTGGACGGGAAATGGAAGTAGAGAGCGCCTTTGGTGACGCCGGAGCTTTTGAGTATTTCGGTGATCGTGGCGGCTTGGTAGCCGTATTTCTCGAAGGCCTGCGCCGCTGCCATCAGGATTGTCCGGCGGGTGCGGATCGCCCGGTCCTGCTTGGCCATCCTGTCTCCTTTGCTGGGCGGGGCCCGGGAAACGGCTGGGACGGTGTGGGGGACGGTCCTGCCGAGGATAGAAAAAAAACCGCTTAGTCTGTATCTTATCAGCGGACGTGCATCGCAGGAACGGCTCGCCATCACATGACCCTGGGGGGAGTTATGCCCGAAGCAGCAGTCTTGATCGATCCGGCGCCGGCCATGGATGCGGAGGTCGAGGTGGTGCATCCCGTGGGGATCGACATGGTGCACCGGACCAGGCCGGAGGACGCCTTTCCGCGCAACTGGGTGCGCCTGTCGCACGATCGGTTCTCGGTGGCGGCGACTCTGCCGCACGATCATCCGTTCTTCGCCCCGGTGGGCGACGACCGGCACGACCCGCTGCTGGTCGCCGAAGCGATGCGGCAGGCGGCCATGCTCTCCTTCCACGCCGGGTTCGGCGTTCCGCTGGGTCACCACTTCCTGATGGCGGACCTGGACTACGTGTGCCACCAGGACCACCTGGGTGTCGGCGGCGCCCCCACCGAGGTCGACGTGGAGGTGTTCTGCTCCGACCTGAAGTGGCGCAGCGGACTGCCCGTGCAGGGGCGCGTGGGCTGGGCGGTGCACCGCGAAGGGGAGTTGGCGGCGACGGGGTCGGGCGCGACCCGATTCACGAACCCCAAGGTGTACCGGCGGATGCGCGGCAGCGCCCCCGCCGAGGGGATATCGATACCGGATGCGGCACCGGTCTCCGCCGTCCGGGCGGGCCGGCGCAGGGACGAGGACGTGGTCCTGTCGGAGACCGGCCGGGACGGGCTGTGGGAACTGCGCGTCGACACCCGGCATCCGACGTTGTTCCAGCGCCCCAACGACCATGTTCCGGGCATGCTGCTGCTGGAGGCGGCGCGTCAGGCGGCCTGCCTGTCGGCGGGGCCCGGCGGATTCGTTCCGGCGGAGGCGAGCACCCGGTTCCACCGGTACGCCGAGTTCGGCAGCCCGTGCTGGATCGGGGCGGCGGTCCTGCCGGGGACGGCCGAGGCCGCGGTGAAGGTCCAGGTGACCGGTCATCAGGACGATGAACTGGTGTTCTCCACGGTCCTGTCCGGCCCGCGGGCCGACAACTGAGAGGTTGGTCGAATGATTCTCGTGACGGGTGCGACCGGAGCGGTGGGGCGCGAGGTCGCCGGACAGTTGGCGGCGGCCGGCCCCGTACGCGTTCTCGCGCGTCGTCCCGAGCGGCTGACGGTACGGGGACGCGGGGTCGAGGTCGTCGAGGGGGAGTACGGGGACCGCCCCGCCCTCGACCGGGCCCTGCGGGGCGTCACCTCGGTGTTCCTGGTGACGAACAGCCCCACGGAGCCCGACGACGAGCGGGTCGCCGCGGCGGCGTCCGCCGCGGGCGTCCGCCACCTGGTCAAGCTGTCGATGATGGCGGTGGAGGAGCCGGGCGCCGACGACTTCATCACCCGGCGTCAGCGGGAGAACGAGCGGGCCGTCAGGGAATCGGGGGTTCCGTGGACCTTCGTCCGCCCCCGGACGTTCATGTCCAACACGCTGTCCTGGGCGCCCGGCATCCGGTCGGCGGGAGTGGTGCGCGCCCTGTACGGCGACGCCCCGGTCGCGTGCGTCGACCCGCGCGACGTCGCGGCGGTGGCCGTCGCGGTTCTCACCGGTACGGGGCACGAGGGCAGGGCATACGCCGTGTCGGGCCCGGAGGCGATCACCGCGCGGGAGCAGACGGCCGAGCTGTCCCGGGTGCTGGGGCAGCCGTTGCGCTTCGAGGAACTGGGTGTGGACGCGGCGCGCACGGCCCTGCTGGCGAAGTATCCGCAGCCCGTCGCGGAGGCCTTCGTGGAGAGCGCGGAGCGGCAGCGGGCCGGTGCCAAGGCGGCCGTGGTGCCCACGGTCCAGGAACTGACAGGCCGTACGGCCCGTCCGTTCCGCATCTGGGCAGCCGACCACGCGGACGCGTTCTCGGCGGAATACCGTCGCTCCGCAGCCGGGACAAGGCACGCTCGCGGGTGAGCGAGGCACATCAGTTCCCTTATGGACCTCGGATAAGTGCGACGATGCGCCTTTTCCCTTTTCCGGTCCGGCTCCGTGGGCTCGTAGGGAAGGCATGGCCGGAAACGGCCCCGGGAGCCTCCGTCGTATTCTTCCGTTCCCTGGAAATGAAACCGGTAAGTTGGTTTGATAACTCCATGACGCCGTCCCACTGCCCCGGCGGGGAGCCCCCGACCGGTACCGGCCCCATTTCCGCTCCCGTATCCGGCCGCATCTCCCCCGTGCGGAGGCCCCGGTGACCAAACAGGAGCGGGCCACCCGGACCCGCCAGGCGCTGATCCGCTCCGCCGCCACCGTCTTCGAGCAGCACGGCTACGCGCAGGCGCGGCTGACGCTGATCAGCTCCGGCGCGGGCGTCAGCACGGGCGCGCTGCACTTCCACTTCG
Organism: Streptomyces sp. NPDC048142; assembly: GCF_043202835.1. Taxonomy (NCBI): domain Bacteria; kingdom Bacillati; phylum Actinomycetota; class Actinomycetes; order Kitasatosporales; family Streptomycetaceae; genus Streptomyces; species Streptomyces sp. NPDC048142. The sequence continues at coordinate 51,207 of NZ_JBIDBC010000020.1, read as the reverse complement.
AGAACAAGGCCGCCGTCGCGGAAGCGGTGGTGGCGGAGGCGTCCCGAGGACTGCGCGACATGGGCGGCGCGATCCGGCGCAGCACGGACACCGCCCTCCAGGCGCTCGTCGACAGCTCGCACGCTCTCGCGGAACAGCTGCGCGAGGACCCGGTGAGCCGGGCCGGATTCCGGCTGAGCAGCGACGGCGAGAGAGCAACCGCCCCGGACCTGAGAGTGCAGTGGCATCACCGCGTGCGGGAGCTGCTGGACGAGGCGGCCGCCGCCGGGACACTCGCCGAGGATGTCTCCCGCGAGGACGCGGCGGCCGCCACGGTCGCCGCGACGGCCGGGTTCGAAGTGCTCGGCCGGCACGATGCCGCGTGGCTGGCCCCGTACATGCTCACCGGCTTCTGGAAGTTGCTGCTTCCCCGGCTCGCTGCCACCGAGACCCTGCCGCTCATGGACCCGGCCGGTACGGGTGCGGCGGCGGCGACCCGAACCCTCGCGCTCGCGGCCTTCGCCGACGGAGAGGCGGTGGCGGAGCGAAGGTGACGGCGGAGGTGGAGGCGGCAGGGGTCAACTGACCGGTCCAGCTCCGCGCGCTGCTCCCACGACAGCCTCCGCCGTTCCGCGGAGTCCGCCGCGGCCAGCACGCTCCGCAGCTGGTCGCGGCCGAAGCCGGCGGCCTGGTCGTACACGAGGTGCGCGACGCACCCGACCGGCCGGGCCGGGAGTCCGCCTTCATCGCTCGTCGGCCGGACCCCGCACCGCGCCGCTGATCACGTCCGCCCGGCCCGCGTCGGCTCCCCAGCTCGCCAGCAGGCGCAGGGCCTGGGCCGACTCCGATCCTGGCTCCGCGTGGTAGGTCACCAGATGCTGTTCCTCGTCGTCCGGGAGGTTCAGCGTCTCGTACGACAGCGTCAGATCGCCGGCGAGCGGATGCCGTAGCAGCTTGACGCCGTGGCCCTTCTCCTTGACGTTGTGCGTGGCCCACAGCCGGCGGAACTCATCGCTCTTGACCGAGAGTTCGCCCACCAGCGCCGACAGCTCCGGATCGTCGGGGTGGCAGCCCGCGTACAGCCGCAGATAGCTGACCATGTCCGAGGCCTTGGAGTCCCAGTTCACGAACAGGTCCCGGTAGCCGGGGGAGAGGAACACGAGTCGCGCCCAGTTGCGCTCGCCCGGCGACAGCGCGCCCCAGTCGCCGAACACCGCGGCCGCCATCGGGTTCCAGGCGAGGATGTCGGAGCGTGCCCCGGTCACGTACGCGGGGATGCCGTCCATGCTGTCGAGGAGATACAGCAGCCCGGTCCGGACCCGCTGCACCCTGGCGGGGCGGCGCTTCTTCTTGTGCCGCGCCGGCCTGGCCAGGTGGGTCAGATGTGCGTGCTCGGCGTCGGTGAGCCGGAGCGCACGCGCGATGGCGTCGAGCACCTCGGCCGACACATTGCGCCCGTTGCCCTGCTCCAGGCGCGTGTAGTACGCCACGGACACCCCGGCCAGCTGCGCCAGCTCCTCCCGGCGCAGACCGGGCACCCGGCGGTGCCGGCCGAAGTCCGGCAGCCCCACGTCCTGCGGCTGGAGCTTGGCCCTCCGGGTGCGCAGGAACTCGCTGAGTTCGGCGCGCCGGTCCAGCGGCTCGGGGGCGGCGGCCTCTGGCTGATCGTCCATGGCTTCCATTATTCCTGTGATTCCCGGTCGTAGCTGCCGGAGCCTGTCCCCGTCAGTGGTAGGACCGCTGGACGTAGGCAAAGCGGTGACCTGGGTAGACATCCGTCGCGGCCTGATGCTGGGAGACGTTCCTACCGCACCACCAGAGGAGAACCTCCGGCATGACCACCGTTGCCGCCTACGCCGTTCCCCGTGCCAAGGCCCCGCTGGAGCGCACCACGATCGAGCGTCGCCCGGTGGGCGAGTTCGACGTTCTGATCGAGATCAAGTTCGCCGGAATCTGCCACTCCGACATCCACCAGGCCCGCGACGGCTGGGGCGAGGGCATCTTCCCGATGGTGCCCGGTCACGAGATCGCCGGGATCGTCGCCGAGACCGGCTCCGGAGTCACCCGGTTCAAGGCCGGCGACCGCGTCGGGGTCGGCTGCATGGTCGACTCCTGCGGACAGTGCGACGCCTGCCGGACGGGCCGCGAGCAGCACTGCGCCGAGGGGAACACCCAGACGTACAACGCTCTCGACCGCAGTGGCGAGCCCACCCACGGCGGCTATTCGACGCACATCGTCGTGACCGAGGCGTTCGCCGTCTCCATCCCCGAGGGCATCGCCCTCGACGAGGCCGCGCCACTCCTGTGCGCGGGCATCACCACGTACTCCCCGCTCAAGCGCTGGGGTGCGGGCCCCGGCAAGAAGGTCGCCGTCGTCGGCCTCGGCGGACTCGGCCACATGGCCGTCAAGATCGCGCACGCGCTCGGCGCGGAGGTCACGGTCCTCTCCCAGTCCCTGCGCAAGAAGGACGACGGGCTCAAGCTGGGCGCCGAGCACTACTACGCGACCAGCGACCCCAGGACCTTCGAGGAGCTGGCCGGCACCTTCGACGTCATCCTCTCCACGGTCTCGGCCCCGCTGGACTTCGGCGCCTACCTCGGACTGCTGCGCACGGACGGCACGCTGGTCAACGTGGGCGCCCCCGAGGAGCCTGTATCGCTGAACCTCTTCTCCCTGATCGTGGGCGACAAGTCGATCGCGGGTTCGATGATCGGCGGGATCGCGGAGACCCAGGAGATGCTGGACTTCTGTGCCGAACACGGGCTCGGCGCAGAGATCGAGGTGATCGGCGCGAGCCGGATCAACGAGGCGTACGAGCGGGTTCTCGCGAGCGATGTCCGCTACCGCTTCGTGATCGACACGGCGACCATCTGAGCCACCGCCCGCCCGGCGATCCCTTTCTCCTCGCAAGCGTCCGCCCCGAGCACCGTGAGGTGTTCGGGGCGGACGCTTTCTCATGCCGCACCGTCAAGGCCTGACCGCCCACCGGGCCGCGCGGCACCGAGGGCGCGGGGCCGCTTTCGGCGGCGGGCCCCGACGGACCCTTCCCGAAGGAGGTCCCCCGACGAGGCGGGGCGGGAGGCTACGACGACGGGACGGGCGGACTTCCGGGCAGATCCTTGCGCGCGGGCGCGGGCGCGGGCGCGGGCTTGGGCTCGGACTTGGACTCGGGCCCTGCATCCCGCGGCTCCTCCACGAGCTGCTCGCGAAGGTAGTTCCAGGCCACCGCGAGCAGCGCGGCCACCGGAACGGCGAGCAGGCTGCCCACCACACCGGCCAGGCTGCCGCCCAGCGTCACCGCGAGCAGGATCACCGCCGCGTGCAGGCCAAGCCCCCGGCTCTGGATCATGGGCTGGAACACATTGCCCTCCAACTGCTGCACCACGATGATGATCGCCAGCACGATCAGGGCGTCCAGCGGCCCGTTCGAGACCAACGCGATGACCACCGCCACGAATCCGGCGAACAGCGCCCCCACGATCGGCACGAACGCGCAGACGAAGGTCAGCACCGCCAGCGGCAGAACCAACGGCACCCCCAGGATCCACAGGCCGAGCCCGATGAAGACCGCGTCCAGCAGCCCGACGAACGCCTGGGACCGTACGAACGCGCCCAGGGTTTCCCAACTGCGGGAGGCCACCTCGGGGATGTCGGTGGCGAGCCTGCCGGGAAGCTGACGGGTGAGCCACGGCAGGAACCGCGGGCCGTCCTTGAGGAAGAAGAACATCAGGAAGACCGCCAGAACGGCTGTGACCAGCCCGTTGACCACGGTGCTCACCCCGGTGACGGCGGTGGTGACCACACTGCCGATACTGTCCTGGAGCCGGGCGGTCGCGGTGTCGAGAGCACCGGTGATCTGGTCGTCGCCGATGTTCAGCGGCGGACCGGCCGCCCACGCGCGGAGCCTGTCGATGCCTTTGATCACCTGGTCGGCCAGTTCCCCGGACTGGTTCGCCACCGGCACCGCGATGAGGGCCACGATGCCCGCCCCCACGAGCAGGGCGAACACCGTCACCACCGACGCGGCGAGCGCGGGCCGCCATCCGCGCCGGCGCAGGAAGCGGGCGAGCGGCCACGTCAGGGTGGTGAGGAACAGGCCGACCATCAGCGGCCATACGACCGACCACATCCGGCCCAGCACCCACAGCGCGACCGCTGCCGCGACGAGGACCAGCAGTACCTCGGCGGAGATCCGTGCCGACGTGCGGAGAGCGGCCGCGGTCTTTGTCGAACTCAATGGCGAAGACATGGCGTCACCCTATGGGTTCGACAACCGTGTTCAGGGCCCGCGGCCCGCGGCCCCGCCGACGCCGACCGGGAGGAGGGGCAGGCCACCGGTCCTGTCAGCGCAGCGCCGGGGGCAGTTCCTCCCGGTGGACGATGCCCAGCCGCTGGGTGGCCCGGGTGAGCGCCACATACAGATCGCTCCTGCCGAACCGGGCGGGCTCCACGACCAGCACATGGTCGAACTCGAGCCCCTTGGCCTGGCGCGGATCCAGCAGCACCACCGGGTGCGTGAGATCGGGAGCCTCACCTGCCGTGACCCCGTCCAGCGGCGCGGCGATCTCCTCGTGCAGCGCACGCGGCGCGATCACCGCGAGGCGCCCTTCCCGGGGCGTCAGCTCCACGACCGCCTCGGCCACCGTGCCCGCCAGATCCTCCCCGGCGTCCCGCCTCCACGGCTTCTCGCCGGCCGACCGCACCGAGACGGGTGCGGTGAACGAAGGGTCCTGTTCCCGCAGGACCCCGGCGGCCAGCTCCATGATCTCGGCGGGCGTACGGTAGTTGACCTTCAGCGTGACGTGCTCGAAGCGGTCGCCGACGTACGGCTGGAGAATCTTCCCCCAGGACCCGACGCCCGCCTCCTCGGAGGTCTGGGCCGGGTCGCCGACCAGGGTCAGCGAGCGGGTCGGCGCCCGCCGCATCAGCAGCCGCCACGCCATCGGCGAGAGCTCCTGCGCCTCGTCGACGATGATGTGCCCGAACGCCCAGGTGCGGTCGGCGGCGGCCCGCTCGGCGGCGGTGCGGTGGTCGGCCTCCTCGTGCCGCTCGGCCATCCGCTCGGCGTCGATGATGTCGTGCGCGGCGAGCACCTCGGACTCCTCGTCCTCGAACTCGTAGCTCTCCGAACCCCGCGACAGCTCCAGCACGCCCTGCGCATAGCCGACCCGGTCCTGACGGGCGGCCTCGGCAGCCGCCCGCTGCGCACTGTCGTCCGCGCCGAGCAGCTCGGCCGCCTCGTCGAGCAGCGGTACGTCGGCGGGGGTCCACGCCCCGGCGGCGGCCGGGCGGCGGATCGCGTCGGCGTCCTCCTCCGGTACGTACACCGGGTCGGCCAGATAGTCGGCGAGGAAGTCCTCGGGGGTCAGCGGCGGCCACAGCTCGTCCACCGCCGCGTGCACCTCCTTGCTCAGCGCCACGTTCCGGCCGAGCTGGGCCACGTCGTCGGGACCAAGGAAGTTGGGCCCGCCGTAGGGGTCAGCACCGATGCGCTCGACGAGCTGCGCGGTGAGCGCGTCGATGACCCGGAAGACGAAGTGGGGGCGGGCGAGATTGTGCGGCAGGCGGGTGTCCCTGGCCGCCTGCCGGGCCTCGTAGGCGATTTCCCAGTCCAGGATCAGATCCCCGCCGTCCTCGTGCGGGATCACCATCGCCGCCCCGGGCTCCGGCAGCCGCTGCCGGTCGCGTACGGCCAGGGCGAGGGCCTCGGCCATCGGCTCGCCGCCCTTGACGGTGGCGGCGCGCGGGGAGTCCGTCCCGGTGGCGTGCACACCGGGGAACAGCTCGGCCTGCGTCGCGAGCAGCACCCCGGTCTCGCCGAGTGCGGGCAGCACCTCCGCGATGTAGCACAGGAACGCCGGGTTGGGGCCCACGATGAGCACGGCGCGCTTGGCGAGCAGCTCGCGGTGCTCGTACAGCAGGAAGGCGGCCCGGTGCAGCGCGACGGCCGTCTTGCCGGTGCCGGGGCCGCCCTCGACGACGAGGACGCCGCGGTGCGGGGCCCGGATGATGCCGTCCTGCTCGGCCTGGATGGTCCGCACGATGTCGCCCATGCGTCCGGTGCGCGCGGAGTTCAGCGCCGCGAGCAGCACAGCGTCGCCGTTCGGATCCTCGAAACCGGTGCGGTCGTCGTCCCCGAGATCGAGGATCTCGTCATGGAGTTCCGTGACCGTGCGGCCTTCGGTGGTGATGTGCCGGCGCCGGCGCAGGCCCATCGGGGTGTGCCCCGTGGCGAGATAGAAAGGACGCGCCACCGGTGCACGCCAGTCGATCAGAACAGGAGTGTGCTCGGCGTCGTCCGCACGGATCCCGATACGGCCGATATGGTGCGTGAGCCCGCCCGAGCGGTCGATACGGCCGAAACACAGGGACCCGTCCACCGCGTCGAGCGCCGCCAGGAGACCCGAGCGCTCCGCGACCAGGATGTCGCGCTCCAGCCGCGCCTGCTGGCCCGTCCCGACCGGCGTCAGCGCCCGCTCGACGCCGTCGGCCGCCACATGGCGCAGGGCGTCGACCCGGGCATGGAGCCGGTCGATGAATTCCTGCTCTTCCCGCAATTCGTCGCTTTCCCGGTTTGACAAAACGGCTCCCCGCCAGATATATTCGTCCTCATAAGGCCTCCGAGTGAGGCCTTTCTGCATGAGCGCAGAAGAATCCAATATACGCGGGACAATCCCTGGACCGCAATTACGGTCCAGGGGCCCTCCGGGGAATGTGCCGTTTTCTCGTGCCCTGTGTTCGGCCCTCCTCCGCCCCCGGCCCCCGACGCGGCGACGGCCGACAGGCTGACCTGCCCGTCTCCGGCAGCGTGGCCGTCCCTCCGCCGGTGGGCGACCACCACCAGGGCGATGGCCCGCCGCGAATCGGGCCGGTGCGCCCGCGCTCCCCACCACGTGGTCCGTGCCGATCCGCCCCGGCTTCGGTGCGCTCCCGGCGATCCTTGACCTGCGGGGGTTCCCGCACAGGGCGGCTGCGGAGCGCGAGCAGCCCCGCTCACCTGAGTGAGCCGGACCGTGCCCCGTACGGTACGGGTGAGGGGGCAGCGGAATCCGCCCGCTCTCCGGCGGACCCGGGCGCAGGGTCGTGGCCGGCCGCCCGCTCCAACTGGGCGTCCAGCGCCGCCAGAAGCCAGTCGTGCGCGGACCCCGGGGTCGGCTCGGGACGGCCCCCGGGAGCACTGATCACCTCGGCTGTCAGGTCCCAGTACCGGTCGATGCGCGGATCGGCCGCGAGCCGGCCGGCCAGCAGGCGCCGGAAGGCGGGCGTGTCGTGGGCGCCGTACGTGCTCGCGTACGCGTCCACGAACCCGTCCAGCGCCTCACCGGGAGCCGGCTCCGCGCCACGGCGTATTTCCCCTCCCGCCAGGTCGTACGCCTCGGCAAGTCCCGCGTACAGCACGGCCGACGCCCGCGCCCCCGCTGCGCCGTGCGCCCGGGGCTGGCAGGAGCCGCCGGTCCCACCGCCGCACGGGCGGGTCACGAAGGCGTGCAGCCGGGCGAAGGCGAGGACCTGGGCCGGCCGGGGGGCGTCGGGCGGGTGCGGCACCGCCGCCTCCAGGAACGCGCTGACGGACCGGGCGGGCATGCGGGGCGGCAGCCACGCACGCCAGAACCGGGCCAGTGCGGCGGTGCTCGGCGGGGTGGAGATCGCCCCGACCAGCCGCAGGCGGCCGGGCCGTTCGGCCGGCGGGCACTCCTGCACCAGCCTGAGCGCGGCCTCCCGCCAGCGCAGCGCCGTGAGTTCGGACCCCAGGACGCGCAGCCGGCCGGCCACGGCATCCTCCAACGCGCCACCCGCGCCTTCCGCTGCGGCCCCGTCCCGCTCGTCCTGCTCGTCGAGGACGCGGCGCACTTCGGGCACCGGCAGGTCGAGGCCGCGCAGGGAGCGGATCATGCCCAGCCGCTCCACGGCGTCCGGGGCGTACCTCCGGTGTCCGCCGGGGCTCCGGGACGCCTCCGGCAGCAGTCCGCGGTCCGAATAGAAGCGGACGGTCTTGACGCTGACGCCCACGTGCTCGGCCAGTTCACCGATGGTGCACAAGCCGTCGTACGACGAGAACACTTGAATCTCCCTCAGGGGGAGTTCCTACGGTACCGGCGAGCGCTGCCGGGGGATCGGGCCGGTGCGCGGGAGACAACGTGACGAGGAGAGATCATGACCGTATTCATCCTGGTGGCCGGGGCGTTCACCGGCCCGCACGTGTGGCGGGACACCGCCGCGCTGCTGAGCGCGGACGGCGCCGAGGTGCGTATCGCGGCGCTCACCGGACTCGGCGGACGCCCCAGTGGTTCCGGCGGTTCCGGCGGATCCGGAGGCACCGTCGACCTGGAGACGCATATCGCGGACGTGCTCGCGGTCATCGACTCGGTGGCGGCGGAGTCCGGCCGGCAGATCGTGCTCGTCGGCCACGACTACGGCATCCACCCGGCGCTCGGCGCGGCCGACCGGCGGGCCCGGTCGATCGCCCGGATCGTCTACCTGGACGCGGGGATGCCGCAGGACGGCGTCCCCGCCCTGGCCGCCGTACCCGACCAGCGCCTGCGCGAGGAGGTGGCGGAGCGCGCCGCCGCCAGCGGGGAGCGGGCCACCGGAGGCGAGGGGCGGGGCGCCGGCGGTGAGCTGCCGCCCCCGGACCGGGACGCCTGGACCCGCTGGGGGAGCACCGCAGGTCTCTCCGAGGCGGCGCTCGACGGGCTCACCGCCCTCGCGGCCCCGCAGCCGCTGGGCACGCTGCTCCAGCCGCTGCGGCTCACCGGCGCCGTGGCCGCGGTGCCCGTGACCGGGGTGCTGTGCACCGGCAACGGGCCGGGCATCGAGATGCTCCAGACCGTGGTGGATCTCGGCGATCCCGCGCTCAGGGCCCTGGCCGACGCCCGGGTGGCCTTCTTCGAACTGCCCACGGGGCACTGGCCGATGCTGTCCTGCCCGGCCGCGCTGGCCAAGACCCTGATCGTGGCCGCGTCCGGCGCGGGCCATCGGCTGACCTCCGCCGACGCCGCGCACCCGCCCGCCCATCTGCGGCCGTTCCTCCTCGACGTACCCGAACGCCCCCGCGAACGGACCGGGAACACCGACCTGTACCTGCCGGACGGTCCGGGCCCGCACCCGGCCGTGGTGTTCGTGCACGGCGGCCCGGTGCCCGCCGAGGCACGGCCGACGCCCCGGGACTGGCCGACCCTGACGGGATACGCGCGCCATGTCGCCGGGCAGGGAGTCGTGGGTGTGACGCTCGACCACCGTCTGCACGCCGTGACCGACTACGAGCCGGCCGCGGCGGACGTGGCCGACGCGGTGGAGCGGGTGCGCGCCGATCCCCGGGTGGACGGGGACCGGGTCGCGGTGTGGTTCTTCTCGGGCGGCGGCCCGATCGCGGCGGACTGGCTGACGAAGCCCCCGGCCTGGCTGCGCTGCGTGGCGGCGAACTACCCGATCCTCTCGCCGCTGCCGGGCCGGGGGCCGGCCGGCTCCCGCTTCCAGCCGGTCCGGGCGGTCTCCCACGCCGGTCAGCTGCCCGTCGTGCTGGTCCGGGCGGGACGCGAAAGCGCCGAGATCGCCGCGACCGTCGAGGAGTTCCTGGCCGAGGCCGCCCGCTGTGGAGCGAACGTCGAGGTCATCGACGTACCGGACGGACGTCACGGCTTCGAGACGCTCGACCCGACCGACGAGGCGCGCGAGGCCGTGCACCGTGCGGTGGGCGCGGTACTGGCCCGCTTGAAGGGGTGACATCAACATCTGCTGGAAGAGGTGACATCCGAAGGGGTGACGCACTCATGGGCGGGGCCGGCCGAAAGCGTTCCCGGCCGGCCCCCCCGCTGCGGCAACGGTGGGGCCGACCGGGCGCTGAGCGGAAAGGGGGCGACTACTCGATGACCAGCTCGACGTCGATGTTGCCCTGCGTGGCCTTGGAGTACGGGCAGTAGGCGTGGGTGGCATCGACCAGCTTCTGCCCGGCCTCGCCCGCGAGGGAGTCCGGCAGCTCCACACGCATGACCACCGAGAGCCCGAAGCCGGCGCCGTCCTTGCCTATGGAGACCTCGGCGGTCACGGAGACGTCCTTGGTGTCGACCTTCATCTCGCGGCCGACCGCGGCCATCGCACTGGCGAAGCAGGCCGCGTAGCCGGCGGCGAAGAGCTGCTCGGGGTTGGTGCCCTTGCCGTTGCCGCCGAGGGCCGGGGGCAGGGCGAGGGGCAGGTCGATCTGACCGTCCGAGCTCACGGCGCGGCCCTCGCGCCCGTTGGCGGTGGCGGCGGCGGTGTACAACGCGTCCATGGGGTGACCCTCCTCTGGAGCCCCGGCCGGGATGGTCGGGGCTACTGAGATAAAGATTGCACACAACTTGATTGTGCACAACTGAATGGTGTGGCCGGCGGTACGCTGGTTTCATGACCACTGCTCCGGGCGCCTCGCCCGACCTCGCCGCCGTCCCCGACGCGGAACTGCTGCGTCTGGACCATCAGGTCTGCTTCTCGTTGCACGCCGCGTCGCGAGCGTTCGGCGGCTTCTACCGGCAGGCGCTGAAGGACCTCGGGCTCACCTACTCGCAGTACCTGGTCATGCTGGTCCTGTGGGAGCACGGCCCGCAGCCGGTCAAGGCCATCGGAGAGCGTCTCCATCTGGACTCCGGGACCCTCTCGCCGCTGCTGAAGCGACTGGAGACGGCCGGACTGGTCCGGCGCGAACGCAACCGCGAGGACGAACGCTCCGTCCTGATCGACCTGACCGACGAGGGCGCGCGACTGCGCGACCGTGCGCTGACCGTCCCCCGCGGAGTACTGGCCGCGACGGGCCTGTCCCTGGACGAGGTCCTCGGGCTGCAGGAAGTCCTGGGCCGACTCACCACTGCCCTGGGGAAGGCGGCCGACGCCTACTGAGCCGGGGCGCCGGCGATGTGCTCGGCGGACGGCGTACACCGGTCCGTCAGAAGTCCGCCGGCGAGTCCATCCCGCTCCACTGCGCGGGCGACGCCGCCGCCATTCACCACGTTCCGGACGCCGACGCCCGGTGGTGCACCGCCACGGGCGCGGACCGGCAGGAGGAGGAGTCGGAGCGCGGACCGGAGGGAGTACGAGTCGGAGCGTGGACCGGTAGGAGGACGAGTCGGAGGCTGTTTACGGCGTGTCTGCCGCCCAGGCCATCGCACGGGTGACCGAGTTCCTGCTGACGCACGCCCGGCCCGCTCGGCGCCAGACCGCGTGACCGGGGGCGCCACGCTGCTTCCCGGGACTCAGCTTCCGGCGGCCCCGCGGCGGAAGTCCCAGGCATCGATGTCGCGGTAGTGGATCGGCCCCGGACCACGGCCGATGTTGCTGCCGACCAGGTGGAGGCGCCCGGCCTCCCAGCTTTGGCCGGCGAACGCGGCGAGCCCGGCGGCGGCCTCCACCGTGGCCGCGTGATCGCCCCGCCGGGACCGGGCCAGGGTCAGATGGGGCCGGAGCGGCCGGTCCGGGAAGGAGACACCGCACTCCTTGATGAGGGTGCGTACGTCGGCGGCGAGGTGGTGCAGCCCTTCGAGGTCCCCCGTGACCCCGGTCCACAGCACGCGCTCGTCGAAGTGCCCGCCGCCGTGCAGCTCCAGCCGCAGGGGCTTTTGTCGCGCCGCGAGCCCGGCGAGCGGAGGCATCAGCGGCGGGACGGCGGTGACGGGCAGCTCACCGAGGAACGCCAGGGTGATGTGCCAGTCCTCGATACGGTTCCACCGCATGCGGGGGTACGCGTCGTAGGCCGGGCGCAGCGCCCGCGCCAGTTCCTGCTTCGCGTCGTCGGGCGGGGCGAGCGCCAGGAACACGCGAGTTGTCGCGGCCCGGACGTGTTCGTCCGCAGAGGGGCCGGTCACGGCTTCGAGCGGTTCGTTCACCTGCCGTACCGTACGTGCCGGCCATGCCCCCGCCGCAACGCGGGGCCGACGACGGGCTCGCGCGGCGGCCGTACCGGACCCCGCACCGGGGCGAACAACCGTGCGGTGCGGCGCGCCCGTCGGCTGAGACCGTCCGTGCGCCCCTCGTCGTCGGGCTCGAAGGGGCCCTCGGGGATGCTGCACTACTCGTTGCTCTCGGGGCGCCCATCACCAGGAAGCCACCATCGGTGAGTTCCTTACCCACCTCCATCCGCCGACCGCCACGATCTGCTGCTGCCGCTCGGCGGCGGCATCGGGCGCGGCGACATCGACGTGCACCGGTCCCTGTCCCACCGGGGCGCGTAGCTCCGCGGGAAGCCCGGCCCCGGCTCCGGCCACGGCCGGACGCCATGGGGGCCCCGTGGCCGTTGTCCGTGGTGAACGCCTCCGCCGGGCCGGTGACGTCGAGTAGCTGAAGCCGTCGAACGCCACGACGGCCACGAGGTGGGAGCGGGCGACGCCGGTCATTCGGGCCAGGGGGAGTCGAGCACGGTGCGGACGAAGTCGCCGCGCTCGAAGCCGGTGACGTAGTGCTCCAGGACATCGGCCTTGACGTTGCCGAACGTTGTCTCCGGCTTCGGGCGGATGCCGTCGGTGAACGCCCCGAGGATCCTCCGTTTGAAGTCCGGCCGGGGATGGAGCGCGACGATCTCGGCCCGGTCGGCCGGGGAGAGGTCCTCGTAGCCGATGCCCAGCACGTCGTACTCGACCCCGGCGGTCACCAGGGCCACCTCGGGCTCCATGAAGGACGGGATGCCCGGAGTCGTGTGCAGGGCGATGGCTGTCCAGACCCGCCGCACGCTGTCCTCCGGAACTCCGTGGGACCGAAGGAAGCGGCGGGCCTCGTCCGCGCTGTCCACCTCGAAGCGCCGGCCGCTGGAGCGGAAGGACTCGGCGAGACCGAGATCATGGAACAGAGCCCCCACATAAAGCAGTTCGGGATCGAAGCTCAGATCACGGCGCTGCCCCTGAAGGGCTCCGAACCAGAAGACCCGGCACGAGTGGTGGTAGATCAGGTCACTCGTGGTGTCCCGCACCAGCTCGGTCGCCTCCCGGGCGAGCGAGGTGTCCGGCACGTGCACGCGGGTCGTGAGCGACGGATCGGTCGACGGATCGGTCGGCATGAGTCTCCGCACCCTTCCTGGAACATCTGGAACGTGGAACATCTGGAATGTTTCGTACGGCCGGGGACCCCGCCGCCCACTCCAGCATCGGCTCCCGGCGCGGAGCACGCCATGTCTGAGAGGCCATACATCCCACAGGCTCAGGACATGGCCCGCGTGACAGGACGCGTGCATGAGGACACGACTGTCGTGGGGGGACGAGTTACGGGCCGGGCTGGGGGCTCCGAGGCGCTCCCGGCGGCTGAGCAGCAGCCCACGCTCACATGTGTGGCGGGTGGAGACGGCGGGTGCTCCGGTGGTGGTGAAGCAGATCGTCGGCGGTTTCGACGCCGAAGAGCGGTACGCCCGCGAAGTGGCCGCGTTGCGGCTCGCAGCCGGAGCCGACCCGCCCGTGGTGCCCGCACTGCTGGGCACCGTCCCCGGGGACCGGGTGCTGGTCCTGGAGCACCTGGACCACCGATGCCCCTCCGGCGACTGGATCGTCGACTGTGCGGCGGCACTGGCCCGGCTGCATGCCGTCGCCCGTCCGGAGCACGCCAGAGTGCTGCCCCGCCGGCAGGGCCCGGACGCCGCCGACTCCGCGTCCTTCCTCGCGCTGGCCGCGGCCCTTGACGTTTCCATCCCTTCCGCAGCGCCCGGCGAGATCGACGACCTCGTGCACCGGCTCGGCCAGGCACCCGGGCACGCCCTCCTCCACGGAGACCCGTGCCCCGGCAACGACCTGCACACCACCGGTGGGACCAGGTTCATCGACTTCGAACAGGTGTCACTGGGCAGCGGGCTGGTAGAACTCGCCTACCTGCGCTTCGGCTTCCCGACCTGCTGGTGCGTCACCGCGGCGGCCGCCCCCCTGCTGGAACGGGCGGAGACCGCCTACCGCACGGCATGGCGCACCGAGACCGGCGACGGACTGCACGACGAACTCACCGACTTCTGCGCCGGCTGGCTGCTGCGCGGCGACGCCCTGGTCGAGCGGGCCCACCGCGGAAGCGCCGATCACCTGGCCCGGATCCCGGCCCGCGACTGGACCTGGGGCACCGCGACCGCCCGGCAGCGACTCGTCCACCGGCTCGGTGTCGTCGGCCGCATGACAGCCGGCCACCACGGACTGAGCGGGCTCAGTACACTCTGCGCGGAGATGTGCCGGCGCATGCTCGCCCGCTGGCCCGCACTCCGCCCCGTTCCCTCGCGACGCCCCTGAGTCGGCTCACAGCACAGCGTCGACGGCGCACCGCAGTCGGCATCGTCGGCGTACTTCTGCTGGCGACCCCGTGACTGCCGAGCCGAGCCGAGCCGAGCAAGGGGTAGGGGACAGGCCCGGCCTCGGACCGCCACTCCGGAGGAGCCGGCCCTGACCACGGCTGAGCAGGCGCGCCGGGCCTGGCCACTGACCAGAACGTGGAGGAACAGGGTGGCCGTGACAGCGCCCCCGCCCACATGGCTTCTGTCGGCCGTCGACGAACGACAGACGCGCGGCGCGGATCAGCTCCTGCGCATAGGGGCCGACGCCGTTCGCCGCCTCGACGGCTTTGGCGACGCCGAGCGCCGTGCCGAATTCCCGGGTCACCTCGTTCAGCCCGGACGCGACCCCCTGGCGCTCGCGCGGGAGCGCACCGGTGACGACCTCGACGGACGACGGGGTGGGACCCGCCGCCGTACCTACTGGGCCGAAGACGGTCAGAGCGGTCAGCGGCCCGGTCAGCAGCATGGATTCCTCTTACGTCCGAGCCCTCTTCTTCCGCGCCGAGCACGGACGACACTCAGCGCGGCTTGCTCCAATTGCATATGGTCATGCCTATGACGCAAGAAGATGGTGAGCTGGACAGCCTGGTACGTAAACGCATCCGCGCCCTGCGTGTGGCCCAGGGTTGGTCCCTGGAGGAGCTGGCCACCCGCGCGAAGATCAGCCAGTCCACGCTCAGCCGCATCGAGAACGGCCGTCGCCGCCTGGCCCTGGACCAGCTCGTCACCCTCGCCCGTGCCTTGGACACCTCCCTCGATCAGCTGGTCGAGACCGCGTCCGACGACATCGTCTCCAACCCGATGATCGACGGAGCCCACGGCCAGATGCGGTGGCCCATCAAGGCGGAACCCGGCATGACGGTCATCCGCCAGCACCTGACCGAGCCGCCGCCCGACAACCCTTCGCGTCTGCGCGCGCACCCGGGTCGCGAGTGGCTCGTCGTCCTCTCCGGCACCGCGATCCTGCTCCTGGGCAACCGGCGCCTGCGGATCGAGACGAACCAGGCGGCGGAGTTCCCCACGATGCTCCCGCACGCGATCGGCGCCGAGGGCGGGCCGTGCGAGCTGCTGGGCATCTTCGACCGGGACGCCCGCCGCGGCCACCAGCGGGGCGATGACGCGGAGAAGGTGAACCGCCCGGCCCCGTCCGGGCGGAGCCTTCCGTGACGGGCGTGCGTCGGCGCGTCAGGGGCGCGGCGCCGGAGCCGGCGGAGCCGGCGCCAGAGACGTGGGGAGGTCGCCCGGCGGAGTTGAGCAGGGCCGAGTCGGCAGGGCAACCCGGCTGGGGGGGGATGGTGCGTCACCGGTTACGGATGAGGGCAGGGAGCGGACGCAGCCTGGCCTGGCCTGGGCCGGAGCCACGGCATCTTCGCCCCGCGGTGCGCTCGGGCTCCCTGCAAGGCAGTAGTCAGCCAATCATCGACGTGAACGCGACCGTTGACGCGCGCCCACAGGGCTTTCGCCCGATGATGGCAGCGCTCCAATTCATCCAACTCCCGTTCCGCGCAAGGTGATTGCGTAGAACCGCTTGACAGGCGTCCGATATCGCGTCAGTTTGGGAGCGCTCCCACACGGCGTTTTCCCTCACGCTTCCCCCCCACGCTTCCCCCCACTCGCATCCCTTACCTCCCGAGCGTCACGGACCCCTGAACCCGTCCGTCGATACCCGCGACGGACGTACGAGAGGAGCACGGAGCCGCAATGAGAATCAGAGGTACCACCCCGCACGCGTCACGCATCAGAACGGCCGCCGCACTGTCCGCCCTGATCATGGGCGCGACGCTCGCGGTCGCCGTTCCCGGACAGGCGTCGGCCGCGGCCCGCGTCGACAACCCCTACACAGGCGCCACCCCGTACGTGAACCCCGACTGGTCCGCCAAGGCCGCCGCGGAACCCGGCGGCGGCGCCATCGCGAACGAGCCGTCGTTCGTCTGGATGGACCGCATCGCCGCGATCGACGGCACACCCGGCGCGCGAGGGCTGCGCGCGCACCTCGACACGGCTGTGAGCCAGGGGGCCGACCTTTTCCAGGTCGTCATCTACAACCTGCCCGGCCGGGACTGCGCCGCGCTCGCCTCCAACGGCGAGCTCGGCCCCACCGAGCTCGGCCGCTACAAGAGCGACTACGTCGACCCCATCGCCGACATACTCGGCGACCCGGCCTACGCGAGTCTGCGTATCGTCACGCTCATCGAGCCGGACTCACTGCCCAACCTCGTCACCAACGCCGGGGGCACCGCCGGCTCGACGCCCGAGTGCGCCACGATGAAGGCCAACGGCAACTACGAGAAGGGCATCGGGTACGCGCTGAACACGCTCGGCGCCCTGCCCAACGTCTACAACTACGTCGACGCCGCCCACCACGGCTGGCTCGGCTGGGACTCCAACTTCGTCCCTGCGGCGCAGCAGTTCAAGAAGGCCGCGACGATGGAGGGCGCCACCGTCTCCGACGTGCACGGCTTCATCGTGAACACGGCCAACTACTCGGCGCTCCGCGAGCCCCACTTCACGGTGACCGACTCCGTGAACTGGACGACGGTCCGCCAGTCGCGCTGGGTGGACTGGAACTACTACGTGGACGAACTCTCCTTCGCCCAGGCCCTGCGCACGGAACTGGTCCGTCAGGGCTTCGCCTCCGATATCGGCATGCTCGTCGACACCGCCCGCAACGGCTGGGGCGGCTCTGCCAGGCCTGCCGGTCCCGGACCTCTGACCAGCGTCGACGCCTATGTCGACGGCGGTCGCACCGACCGCCGCATCCATGCGGGCAACTGGTGCAACCAGAGTGGCGCGGGCATCGGCGAGCGGCCCACGGCCGCGCCTGAGTACGGGATCGACGCCTACGTCTGGGCCAAGCCGCCGGGCGAGTCCGACGGCAGCAGCCGACCCGTCGACAATGACGAGGGCAAGGGCTTCGACCGGATGTGCGATCCGACGTACACCGGCAACGCCCGCAACGGCTACAACTTCACGGGCGCCCTGCCCAGCGCTCCGTTGGCCGGGCACTGGTTCTCCGGACAGTTCCAGGAGCTGCTCCGCAACGCCCACCCGCCGCTCGACGGCAACGCCTCCTGACCGGCTCCGCCACCGGCACGTACCTCTGCCCCTCTCCCTGGACGACGGGAGAGGGGCAGAGGTACGTGCGGGAACCGACGTGAACCGTCCCGGGCCGCAGCCGGGGGACCCGGTCGGCGTACGTCGATCCGGTCGCCGGAACCGATCGTACCGAGGGGGGCGGGAAGCCGCGGCCGTGAACTGCGCCTTCCAGGTGCCGTCCAGGCTGTGCAGGACGCCCTGGGCGGTAATGGTGCGCCCCTCGCGGACCGGGTCGGCGCCGCTCGTGGGGGCGGCCGACCGTGACCCCGGTCTCCGTGCCCAGCCCGGTGACCTGGCTGACCGCCGCAGGCGGAACGCCGGCCCGTGCGGTGGCGTGGAGCCCCCGGGCGGCGGAGGCGAAAAGTCACCGTGGGCATGCGGAGTCCGCTCGCCGAGCCGTGACCCTACGTCAGCACGTCAGCACGTCAGCCGGGGACGGTGGCGGCGGGCGGATTCCAGCGGTGGGAGCGGGACGCCGCAGGGGAGACGCCGTACTCCTCCTTGAGCTGTTCGGGGATGGCGTAGTGCATCACACGGCCACGGGTGAGGGAGGACAGTTCGAGGACGGTGGTGAGATGACCGAGACGGTCCAGGGCCCAGGCGCCCAGCGGGGACCGGTCCTCGATGGTCTCCAGGACGCCGAGAAGGTGCGGGACGGCCTTGACGACGGTGTCCCACGAGGTACGGGGCACCTGGAGCCAGTCGGCGCAGGTGTCGCCGGTCAGATGGCGGATGAGGGCGGAGACGATCGGGTCGAACAAGGTCCCGGGCACGACCTCCTCGTAGAGGTCGATGAGCTGCCGGGTCAGCTGCGCGCCCTCCTCGGATGGCCCCATGTGCCGGATCATGTACAGGTCGAGGAACCGCCGGGCCTCGTCCAGGGAACGGGGAACGGCTTCCTGACTGACGCCCAGCATCGCGCCGACCACGCGCCAGGCGTAGTAGTAGGCCTCCGCGCCTTCCTCCGACATATGAATGCCGAGGCGGTGCAGACTGTCGAGCACGAGCATCGAGAAGAACATCTGGCCGCCGATCATGTCCTCCTGACAGATCGGCGTTCCGAGCGCTTCGCTGTCCCAGCGGTTCTCGCGCAGCAGGTGATGGCGGATGGACGCGTGCAGAAGGCGGACCTTCTGGGCGGCGGGAATGAAGCGGCCCCCGGCCTCGAAGGCGTCGGGACGCATCAGATAGACGGTGAACTGGCCGGTCTCCGCCATCCGTTTGGACGGGTACTTCAGCCCGTGGGTGGCCGACAGGAGCCTCGCCACGTGCGGGACCAGGTAGCAGGCCGGCATGGAGGCGAACGACAGAGCAGTGGAAATATGCACATTGTTGTCGATGAAGAACAGCCGGGCCCTCTCCATCTCCCCCCAATCGACCCAGGCCGGCGGGGCACTTGTGGCCTGAAGATACTCCAGGGCGACATCGGGCAGCCCGTCCGGGAGGGGAGCGCCCGCGGTGGAGACGTAGCGCATCAGGGTGTTGAACTTGCCCACCTCCCCGCGTTCGAAGAGCGTGGCGACGGTGGCGTCGGCCAGTTCGTCGCCGCCCTGCCGCAGGGCGTTCATCGAAGCCTCGGTGCAGCTCATGCCGGAGTTCCTTGTCTCGGGGCGGGGCGGGGCGGGGCGGGCGGGGGTTCAGGACAGCCGGACGGTCGCCGAGTTCGCCAGCGCGGTCAGGGCGTCGGCCGCACGCGGGGGTACGTTCAACTCGTGGAGGGCACCGAGGGCTTCCTCCACCCGCGCTGTGATCATGTCCTCGACTACGCCGGGCGTCTTCAGCCGCCGCATCACCTCCCGTACCGCGTGCAGCCCGTCCTCGTCGAGGTCGCGGCGGCCCAGGAGACCCCGGAGCCGGTCCCGGTCCTCGTCACCTGCGACACGCCAGGTCTCCGCCAGCAGGGCCGTGGGCCGGTGGCCGCGTACGTCGTCGGCGTTGGCCTTGCCGGTGCGTCCGGGGTCTCCGAACAGTCCGAGGAGGTCGTCCCTCAGCTGGAATGCCTCGCCCAGCGGCAGCCCGTAGGCTGAGTAGCCCTCGTGCAGTCGTTCGTCGGCCCCGGCCAGGGCGCCCCCGATCAACAGGGGCTGTTCGACCGTGTACTTGGCGGTCTTGTACTGGATCACCTTCAGCGAGGCCCCGGTGTCCGGTTCCGCTCCTGTCCGCAGGATCTCCAGGCACTCGCCCGCGATCAGCTCCCGGCCCAGAAGCGACCACAACGGGCGGGCCCGGCCCAGATAGGCGGCGGGCAGACCGCTGGTGGCGAACAGCTGTCCGGCCATCCCCATCAGCAGATCCCCCACCAGCATCGCGAGCGATCTGGCGGCGGCGACCGAACGCGGGCGACGGCGTACGGCACCGCGCAGCGCGATGTGCGCGGTGGGGCGGCCGTGCCGCAGCGCACTGTCGTCGATGAGGTCGTCGTGCACGACCGCGGCGGCGTGGATCAGCTCCAGGGAGGCGGCCGCCCGCACCAGCGCGGCGCTGTCCGGCTGCCCCGCTGCCCGCCAGCCCCAGTAGCAGAACGCCGCCCGCAACCGTTTGCCGTCCGCCACGACCGCCTCCACCTGCGTGGCCACCGGGGCCAGGGCCGGGTCGATCGCCGCGAACAGATCGGCCTCCCGGGCGACGAACGCGTTCAGCACCTCGTCTACCCGGGCCTTGAACACGGCCGCGTCCCACCGGCCAGACGTCATCGCCCGGCCCGCCGGGCAACGGCGTGCCGGGCGAGGAGCTCCAGATGGGCCGGGGGTGCGGCCGTGTACCGGTCCAGCACCAGGCGCCCGCGCGCCATCAGGTCCTGCTCGGCCTCGGCGGCCAGTTCGGCGGCGTCCGAGCGGCGCAGCAGCCCTCGCACCGCCCCCAGGGCCGAACTCACCGCGCTCACCGCCAGGTCGGCCGCCCCCGCCATGAGCAGGATCACCCGCTCGTCGGGATCCCCGCGATGTCCTGCCTCGTGCTTCCTGTCCGGCTTCATGCGACTCCCCACCCCGGAACTGCCGACGGCGCAGGTCACGCGCCATTCCCTCAGCATCGCGACGCATCGGTCGCCGGAGAGGCGGAAGTCACGATCGAGTGATCGACTCGCTCGCCCGTACGATTCGCTGCCGCTGCCGCTGCCGCTGCCGCTGCCGCTGCCGCTGCCGGAAGGCCGGTCCTTGGGCCCGTACGGTTTCCGCTCCGAGCCGATGGCTCACATCGATCAGGGCGGTTCCGTTCACCTTCTGCCTCCTCGCGCACGGGCGTCCGTACGCTACCGCCGACGGCTCCCGGCCCACGGGTGGCCGACCCACCGCCACGGAGACTCCGCCGGGGCTCCTGAGAACTCCGGGCCCACGGTGCCTCCGGGGGCTCGGTCCTCCGTGCAGCTGAAGTGCTGCGGGGAGGGTCCGCAGCATGCCCGGCAGCCGGCGCGGCGTGATGGCGGCCTGAGCGCCTGAGCGTCTGAGTGCTGCTCAAGGCCGCGGCCGCGGTTTGGCGGCACGGCCTGCTGAAGGATGGCGGTGATCAGTAGCAGGAAAGATGTGCGCGTTTATGCTGTGTTGATGCGATCTGCTCCTTGGTGGGCTTTGGTTTCTTCTGGCTGTGCTCCTGTGTTTCTGGTCGGTTCCTGGATGATTGCGCAGCTGCGCCAGGGGCCGGAATATGACCCTGCGAGGCAGACCCTGAGCGTGCTGGCCGCCTATGGAGCTGCCAGTTACTGGCTGATGACGGGGATGTTGTTGGTGTTGGGGACGTGCTACGTGGTGACGGCGTACGCGCTCCGGTCGGCGGCGCTGCCTGGGCGGGTGGCTCTGGCGGGCGGGGGGCTGTGTGCACTGGCTCTGACGTTGGTGCCCGCGCCGAGCAGTGGCGGGGCGCTGGAGCACGGGGCTGTGGCCGCCCTGGGCCTGGTGCTCCTGGCGGTGTGGCCTCCCCTGGCCGCGGTGCGGGGTGGGAGTCCGGCGCCGTGGTGGCTGAGGCTTGATGTGTCGCTCGCCGCGAGTGCGTTGATGTGTGCGAGTGCGCTGTGGTTCCTGGCGGAGTTGCAGAATGCGGGGGTGCCCGGTGTCGCCGAGCGTGTGGTGACGTTTTCCCAGGCGCTGTGGCCGTTCCTGGTTGTTGTTTCCTGCCGGGGAAGCACGGCCTGACGGAGCACGGCCTGTCTGCCATCGGTTCGGGTGACTCCACACGATGCCGGCACCGCCGCGGATGCCGTGCTGAGCACCAGCCGGCGGCCCTTGCACGGTACGAACAGACACGGCTGACCAATGTCCGACGTGTGGTGCAGGCAGGACAGCAGTTCAGCCGCTCCTTCGTCGGCCGAGCAGCATGAACCGATAGCTCGCCGGAGCGGCCCTGTTACCTTCTCGCGTCGGCACTCGTCATAGGTGCGACGACCGAAATCGGACGGTCGCCGCACCCACGAGTGGATCGAGAAGAAGATGCTGACCGACATCATGTACGTGACGATCTACGTCACTGTTCAGGGCCGCGCGCTGGAGTTCTCCACCGAGGGACTCGGCCTGGAGAAGCGGATCGACGTCCCTGGGCCCGACGGACGCTTCCTCACCGTCGGCGCTCCCGGCAGCCCGGTGCAGATCATCCTGTGGTCGAACGCGGCGGCCGCGGGACAGCCGGGCGGCGCGGGCGGGCCCGGTCCGCTGATCCTCGAATCCGAGGACCTGCGAAAGGACTTCGAGATCATGCGCCGACGCGGGGTCACCTTCGAAGAGACCGAACCCGTGGACTATCCGTTCGGGGTCCGCGTCGAGGCGGTGGACCCGGACGGCAACCGGATCTCGATCCGTCAGCAGCGCAAGCCGTGACCGCCGGCCTGCCCGGCTCTGGTGCCGAGGCGTTCGAAGCCCAGCGCGATCGGCTGCGCGCCGTCGCGTACCGCGTGCTGGGCTCGTACGCCGATGCCGAGGACGCGGTCCAGGAAGCCTGGATGCGCCTCGCCCGCCAGGACGCGGCTACCATCGACAACCTGGCCGGTTGGTTGACCACCGTGGTCGGCCGCATCAGCTTCGACCTCCTGAGGGCCCGCCGGGCGCACCCCGAAACCGCCTGCGGGCAGGAGCCTGCGGACCTCGTGGCGACACCCGCCGACCGACCCGAGCCCGATGAGCAGGTGCTGCTGGCTGAATCGGTCGGCCTCGCTCTGATCGTCGTGCTCGACTCGCTCACCCCGAGCGAACGCCTGGCGTTCGTCCTGCACGACATGTTCGCGGTCCCGTTCCGGGAAATCGGCCAGATTCTGGGCAAATCCGCCAACGCCTCCAAGATGGTCGCCAGCCGCGCCCGCCGCAAGGTCCAGGCCAGGGGCCGGCCGGCGGGCCCCGGCCGGGAGCACCAACTGGTCGTCCAGGCATTCCAAGCCGCAGCTGCCGACGGCGACTTCGAGGCGCTCCTGCGTGTCCTCGACCCGAATGTGAAGCTGACTGTCGACACCTCCGACGGGGTTGTCGTGACCCTCGGCGCCACCAAAGTCGCCGCCGGCGCCCGCATGTTCTCCGGCGAGGCTGCCAGTTACCGGCCTGTGCTACTCAACGGCACCCCCGGCCACATGTCCTGGCGCTCTGACGGAACCCCCCTCTCCGTCATCGCCTTCACGGTCCTCGAAGGCCGGATCACCGGCATCCACATCGTCGTCGACCCGGTCAAACTCGCGTCAATCCCTCTGCCCGCCCCGGCCTGAGCCGGTGTCGTCAGAGTCGGCCCGTGCATGTTCAGCCCGTGCATGTGCAGGGCACGGCGGCTGCAAGTGAAGCGGCCGGCCCTGGCGAACGGGCGAAGGCTGTTACGAGGTCGAAGATGAGGTGCGGTCCGGCGTAGCCGTGGACGGATCACCCTGCTGAGGATTCCGCCCACTGGAAGGCACCCCCCTCCGCGTCCAAGCCCCCTCCATCCTTCGTCCTTTACGGGCACCCTGCATACAGCTGGAGCACCTCACGAAACGCTTCCCGCCCCCCCACGGCTCGACACCACTCACGCCGCCGCCGGATGTGCCGCGACCGACCGGCAGCGGCTACTGGCGCGGTGGTTCCTTGTGGCTTATGGCACGTGCGGGTGCGGTTTTATGGCCCTCGAAGCCGTTCCCGTACCGCCGGCGCGATTACGTATCGCATTCCGCTTGAACCGATCAAGATCGGGCTCTGCGGAATTCGGGGTGGCTCATGGGGTTGGCTTTGTGTCGGCCCTGTGGGGTGGATGGATGTGGCTGCCGATGTGTATGGCGGTGGTGAGGGCGGCGTAGGAGGTGAGTTCGATGAGTTCGCGGTCGGTGGGGTGTTGGTTTTTGAAGGCTGTTATGTCGTCGGGGAGGGTTTGGTGGGGTGCGAGGGCGGTGAGGAGTGCGAGCTGGGTGGTTGGTATTTCTTCGGGTGGGAGTTTTGTCAGGGCTTTGTTGAGCCATGCGCGGCTTGGCCCTGGGTGGGATCCGTTCCATTGGTTGAGGTGGGTGTGTAGTTGTTTGCGTGCTGTTCGGGGTATCCAGTGTGCTCCTTGGTTCACGGCGGCGTGGGCGCGTGCGAGGGCTTGGGCTACAGGGGGGTTGCTGAGGGCCCATTCGAGTCCGTGGGGCAGGGGTGCCGGGGGTAATAGGTCGAGTGATTCGCCTGGTGTGAGGGGGCCTGGTGTGGTGGGACGCATGGCGTGGGCAGTGGTGTGCATGATTGGTCTGTGGAGGGCCGTTGGTGTGCGGGCGGGCATGGGGGAGTCGGCGAGGAAGAGGGTCGCCATGCGGTTGATGTAGTGGAATGTCACGACGACGCCGCAGAGTTCTGGTGCTTGTGTTTCTGGGAAGGGGGGTGGGGTGGTGCTCGGGGTGGGGTTTTCGGGGTTGTGCCGTCCGGCTGTTCTGGCCCACTCAATGATGGGGGAGAGTGTTCTGTCCGGTGGCAGGGTTTCCAGGAGGGCCTGGTGGACTCCGACGCAGTAGAGGCATTGATTGGCGCGGGAGACTTCGGTGGCGATCGTTTCCTTCACTGTGCGGCTCGCGAGTCCGTCGGCGAGGAGGGTTTCGCGCAGCATCAGCCAGGTTGCTGCCAGTGACGCGGGGGCCGGTGAGTGGAGGGCTACGGGGGGTGCGAGTACTCCGAAGTCCCGTTCCGTGTGGTGGTACACCTGTTTCACCAGGCCCCGGGCGTGGCGTGGAGCCGTCACTTTCACGTACCGCACCTGCCGCAGGGAGCCCCGCAGTACGGCTCGTACAAGCGGCCTCATCGCCATTCCTCTCTTTCCTGTTCCTGTTTCATACGGGATTCCTTTCCCGGGGGCTGTTTGGTCCGGGTGCGGTTCCTCGGCGTGGTGGGGGCGGGGGCAGTCCCAGGTGTTCTGTCAGTAGACGGATCAGTGCGGTGGCTGTCTTGCGGGCGGTGGAGGCGTTGTATGCGGCGGGCGGAAACGCCGCGGGGCTGGCCGGCGGTTCCGTGGGGGGTGCTTCTGTGCCTGGCGCCGGGGTGACGTGGCCGCTGTCGCTCGTGGGCCGTCTCCTTACGGGGGCGGGCCCCCGCTCCGCCGCACGGCCCGTACGGTCCGTCTGATCCGTACGGGCCGCAGGTTCTGTCTGCTGCGCACGTTGTGCATGCTTTGTGCGGTTCGTTTGGTGTGGTTGGACTCGTGGTGGGTGGGGTCGGATGTGGAGGGGTTTTGGTTTGCGTGTCGGGGGTTTTTGTTTGTGGTGTGGTGGGTGTTTTGGTTTGTTCATTGTTTGGGTGTGGTGATGGTCATGGGGAGTGTGTGGATGTGTAGGGAGAGTTGGGGGTTGGGGGTGGGGGTGGGTTGGTGGTGGGGGGTGGTGTGGAGGTTGAGGTCGCGGGTGATGAGTGCGGTGGTGATGATGGTTTCGATCATGGCGAGGTTGTTGCCGATGCAGAAGTGTGGTCCGGCGCCGAAGGGGATGTAGGCGTATCGGTGGCGGGTGGTTGTTTTTTGTGGGGTGAAGCGTTGGGGGTTGTAGTGGTGGGGGTTTTTCCAGTGGTGGGGGTGGCGGTGGATGGTGTAGGGGCTGATGAGGATGTCTGCTTTGGCGGGTATGGTGTATGGGCCGATTTGGTCGGGTTGTTGGGTTTTTCGGGGGAGGAGCCATACGGGTGGGTAGAGGCGCATGGCTTCCTGGACGGCCATGGTTGTCTGGGGCAGCCGGTGGAGGTCGTCGGCGTTGGGGGTGCGGTCGCCGAGGACGTTTCTGGTTTCTTCGCGGATGGCGGCGTGGGTTTCGGGGTGGCGTTCCAGGAGGTGGAGTGTCCAGCCGAGGGTGCTGGCTGTTGTTTCGTGTCCGGCGAGGAGGAGGGTGATGAGTTGTTCGCGGAGTTGTCTGCGGGTGTGGCGGGGGTGGGTGGTGGACAGGCGGGCTGCTTCGATGATGAGGGAGAGTGCGTCGTCGGCGGGTTCGCCGTGGGTGATGCGTGTGGTGCGGTCGGTGATGAGTTGGTCTGCTATTCGGTGGAGTTCGCGGCGGGCTTTGCGGAAGCGGTTTTGTGGGGGGAGGGGGAGCCAGGGGGGGAGTGTGCCCTGGGAGACCATTTCGAGCATGGCCTGGTCCTGGACCTTTTCGAAGGCGGGGGCGAGGGTGTGGTGGGGGGTGAGGTCGGAGTCGAGGAGGGTGCGGCCGAGTACGCCGAGGGTGAGTGCGGTGATTTCCTGGAGGATGTCGACGGGGCCGTGGCCGGCGTGGGCGCGCAGGCGGGTGACGAGCCGGGTTGCTTCCTGGGCGACGGCGTGGGTCTGGCGGTTGATGCGTCCGGGTTTGAAGGCGGGCTGCAGGGTGCGGCGCTGGGTGCGCCATGTTTCGCCGTCGCTGGTGAGGAGGCCGTCGCCCAGGACCCGGCGGGACTGTATGAGGCCGATGCCTTTGTGGTAGTTCGTGCTGTTGTCGGCGAGGATGTGTTTGGCGTGGTCGGGGTGGTTGAAGATGTAGAGCTTCCTGGGGCCGATGGAGATCCGTACGGCGTCGCCGAGGGCGGCTGCGTCGCTCATCATGCCGAGGCGGTCCACTGCGAATTTTCTGAGCAGTCCGGGCAGGGCGCGGGCCGGGGGGCTGGGCGGGTGGGTGTTCATGCGGGGTGGCCTTCGTGTTGGGGGGTGAGGCGGTGGAAGCGGCCGCCGGAGAACAGCAGGGCTTCGTGGAGGGGGCGGCGTGCGGCGTGGAGTACTTCGCCGAGGAAGATGGTGTGGTCGCCGCCTTCGTAGAGGTTTTTCTTCTCGCATTCGAGGTGGGTGATCGCGCCGGTGATCAGGGGTGCGCCGGATTTCGGTCCGGGCTGCCAGGCGACGGTGTCGAACTGGCCGGTTCCCACGGGGCGTGAGTGGTCGGCGAAGTGGCGTGCGACGGCTTCCTGGCCGGCGTGGAGTACCGATACGGAGAAGGTCGGGGAGCGGTCGAGGCTGGTGTGCATCAGTGCGTCCTTGCCGACGCAGATGAGGATCAGGGGCGGGGAGAGGGAGACGGAGGTGAAGGAGTTGGCGGTCATGCCGCGTGGGGAGTTCCCGCCGACGGTGATGACGGTGACTCCGGTGGGGAAGGTGCCGTAGGCGCCCCGCAGTTGTTTCCGGTCCTCCAGGTCGACGGGTTCCATGGGCGGGTCGGTGGTGGTGCTCATGTCTGCCTCCCTGTCGGCGGCCGGGGTCCGGCCGTGCGGGGCGCCGGTGCCGGCGCGTCGGGGGTCGGTACGGGGTCGGGGCCGGGCCGGTGCGGGCCGGTCACGCCGGGCCCCGGCACCGGTGCGGGGCGGTCGTGGCCGGGTCCCGGTGCCGGTGGGGGTGTGGGCGGGGGTGTGTTCGCTTTCGGTGGCGGCCGGTCATGGCCGGGCCCCGGTGCCGGCGGGGCTGTTTTTTCTGCTTCCGGTGGTGGCCGGGAGCGGAGCGGGACCGGGCCGGTGCGGGCCGGTCACGGCCGGGTCCCGGTGCCGGCGGGGGCCGGTCATGGCCGGGTCCCGGTGCCGGTGGGGGTGTGTTCGCTTTCGGTGGTGGCCGGGAGCGTGGCGGGACCGGGCCGGTGCGGGCCGGTCACGGCGGGGTCCCGGTGCCGGTGGGGGCCGGTCACGGCGGGGTCCCGGTGCCGGTGGGGGCCGGTCACGGCGGGGTCCCGGCGCCGGTGCGGGCCGGTGGTGGCCGGGTCCCGGTCCGGGTGGGGGCTGGTCATTGTGGGGTCCCGGTCCGGGTGGTGGGGGCTGGTCGTTGTGGGGTCCCGGTCCGGGGGGTGGGGGTGTTTTCGGTGAGGAAGGTGAGTACTGCTGGTTTCGGGGTGTCGCGCAGTGTTGTGACGAAGGTGGCGATGTGCAGGGTGCCGACGGTGAGGATGACCCAGTTGTCTTGGCGGGGGGGTGTCAGGGTGAGGGGTGTTGCGGTCATGAGCCCGGTTTTTCTGAGGCATTCGGTGGCGCCCCATACGCGTGTTGCCGCGGTGTCGATGTTCTCGCCGGTTTCTTTGGCGATGAGGGCGGCGAGTTCGGTGTGTTCGCCGAGGAGTCCGGCCCATTGGGTGGTGTCGCGGGTGTGGACTGTTTCGATGTCGCAGGCCACGGTCTGTGCGGCGGCGGTGGTGGTTGCTGCGAGGGTCACTCCGGGGATGTGGGCGGCGGAGATGCGGCGGCTGTCGGTGAGTTCGGGGCGTCCGTCGGGCCGGTAGCGGATTTCGGTGTTCTCGCCCAGTGCCCGCTGGACGGCGCGTGCGGTGGCCGCGCGCCGTTCGTTCCTGGTTTCCCCGGTGCCGGGGAGGCCGGGTTCGACGGCGATGCCGAGGCGGGTGCCGAGGATTTCTTCCAGGGCCCGTTCCAGGTAGGGGCCCAGGAGCGGGGCGGTCCATGGTCCGGTTCCGCCGGTTTTGCGGACGGCGTGGAGGGTGAGTCCTTCCCACCGTTCGACGACTGTGCCGTCGGGGGTGCGTACCGCGATGTCGTAGACGTAGGTGTCGCCGTCGTGGTGGCGTTCGGTGGCGCAGTAGCGTACTTCCGGCGGCAGGCTGTCGCCGGCGGCCATGGGGTGGAGCCGTTCGATGCCGGACGGCAGCAGGGTCGCGTCGGGGACGCAGACCTGGTTGCCGTGCATCAGGGCGTCGCGCATTCCCGGGTCGGCGAGCAGCAGGGTTTCGGGCAGGAACCCGGCGAACCAGCCGGCCGGTCCGGTGACTGTCACGTCGGCGTCGACGTGCCGGGCGGATGCCCGGTGGAAGCGGCGCAGCCGGTGGAAGCGGCCGCCCTGGAAGAGGATGTTGCCGTACAGGTCGGCGGCCGGGTCCAGCGGAGCCTGGGGGACGTCGGGGCGGGTCTGGTCGGGGGGTCCCTGGGGGATGGTGGTGGGGTGGTAGAGGAGCCGGGCCCGGAAGTGTTCGGCGGCGAAGCCGGTGTCCTGTGTGTGGATGGCGACGTCGACGGTGTCGGTGTCGGTGACGGTGGCCGCGATGCGGATGCGGGTGGTTCCCGCGGGCGGTACCACGATGGGCCGCAGGAACTGTGCTCCTTCGATGACGGGGATGTCGTTGCGTCCGGTGACCGCGGATGCCACCTGGACCATGGCTTCGATGCCGATCACGGCGGGCATCAGCATGTTGCCGTCCAGGAGGTGGTCGGGAAGGTAGAGATCGGTGCCGCTGTTCAGTTCGGCCTCGGTGACGAGTTCGACGCCGTGGTAGCGCACCAGGGGGGATCCGGTGAACCGCAGGAGCGGCAGTGGCGGGAGGTCACGGCGTACGGTGGTGATTCCTTCGGTGCGTCCGCTGATCACTGTGACGACGGGGGCGTCCGGGTCCGAGATGAGCCGCAGCAGGATCTCGACGCCCTGGTCGGGTGAGACCGGGGTGATGCCCTCGCGGGAGAGGGACTCCACGACGGAGAGTTTCTCGCCCATGCCGATTCCGGACCACACCGACCATTCCATGCACCGGGCGCGGCAGTTGGGGTTGTCGCGGGCGACGTTCTCGGTGAGGTCGGCGAGCCATTCGTTGGCGGTGGCGTAGTGGGCTTCGCCGCGCAGTCCTGACCGGCCGATGATGCTGCCGAAGGAGACGAGGAGTTTCAGGTTCTTCTCGCCGACGGTGTCCAGGACGGTGCGCAGCCCGTCGACCTTGGGGGCGAACGTGGTGTGGAAGTCGTCGATGCCGAGGCCGGTGAGGGAGGCGGGCTCGTTGCGGCCCGCTCCGTGCAGGACGGCGGTGACGGGGCCGAGTTCGGCGGTGAGCCGGGTGATGGCCGCGGCGGTGCGTACGGGGTCGGTGACGTCGGCGGCGGCGTAGCGTACTGTCGCTCCGCTGTCCTGCATGCGCCGCAGGTTCGTGGCGAGGTCTTCGTCCAGGGCGGGGTCGGAGCGGCCGATGACGGCCAGTTTGACGCCGGTCTGCCGGGCGATGGCCAGGGCGCACTCGGCGGTGATGCCTTTGCCGCCGCCGGTGACGAGCAGGACGTCGGAGTCCTGCAGGATCTGGTCGGTGCGTGCGGCGCGGACCGGCAGGGCGCGGAGCACCGGGACGCGGCGGGTGTTGTTCCCGGTGAGGTGGACCTCGCTGAAGCGGGTGGTGGCGGCGACTTCCGCGGCCACCTGCTGTGCGGCGCCGTCGGCCGCGGGGGTGTGGACGATGGTGGTCCGCAGGTGCGGTGCCTCCAGGTGGAGGGTCTTGGCCAGTCCGGCCGCGCCCCGGCCGTGCTGCACCAGGACGAAGCGGCGTTCCCGGTCGCCGGTGAGGGCGGCCCTGGCGCCGTTCAGTGCGTGCTCGATCTGTTCGCGGGTGCAGGCGGGCGGCAGGCAGACCAGGACTCCGGAGCCGACCGCGGCGTTCTGAAGGGCGTTTCGCACGTCCTGGGCGAAGGGGTGGCCGGGGGTGGTGAACAGTTCCCAGGAGCCGTTGCCCGCGCCCGGTACGGGGGCGGGCAGCGGGATGTCGTCGAGGTCGACGGCGAAGGGGCGGGCCCATGGGGCGGCGCCGGCGACGACGGGTGCGGCGGCACCGGTGGTGCCCTGTGCCGTGTCGGCGAGGGTGGTGAGTGCCTCGGCCAGTTCGGTCATCGTCGCGGTGGCGAAGTTGGTCGGTATGTGGGCGGCGGTGAGGCCGAGCTGGAGGGCTGCCTGGTTGACGATCTGGCCGACGGTGATGGAGCTCATGTGCAGGTCGTCCAGGAGGCTGCTGTTCTCGTCGACGAGTTCGGGGGGCAGTTCCGCCCGCTCCGAGACCAGGGTGCGCAGCACGCCGAGCGCGGACTGCTGCGCCGGGCCGCCGCCCGGTGCGGTGCTGCTGCCGGCGTCCTCGGCGCCGGAGGTGCCGGAGGTGCCGGGGGCGCCGGAGGTGCTGGGGGTGCTGGGGGTGTTGCGGGGGGCGGGCGGGGTGATGTCGGGTGCCTGCTCGCAGGGGTTGGCCAGGAAGCTGAACTCGGCGCCGATCTCCAGCGGCCGGGTCAGCCGGTCGTTGAAGAGCCGTTCGTGGATGAGGGGGGCGCCCAGTACGTAGGCGGTGCCGGCGACCTGGAGCAGTCCGCGCAGGGACTCGTCGTCGGTGTTGAGGGCGAGTGCCGGGACGCCGGCGGTGGCTGCGGCCATGGCGGTGAGGACCCGGCCGGGGCCGACCTCGACGAACAGGTCGGCGTGGGGGGCGGCCGAGCGGAGCGCCTGGGTGAACAGGACCGGGGCGGTGATCTGCCGGCGCAGCAGCTCGGGCAGGTCGGTGTTGCTCTCCAGTTCGCCGCCGGTGACGGTGGATACGACCCGGCGGTTCACCTCGCCGGTGTCCGCGGTGGTGAGCCAGTGGCCGAAGGCGTCGGCGGCCCCAGCGACCAGGGGGGAGTGGAAGGCGTGCGAGACGGCGAGGCTGGTGCAGGTGACACCCGCCTGTGCGGCCCGCCGGGTGACAGCGGCGATGGCGTCCGCCGTTCCGGCGACGACGCTCTGGTGGGGGCCGTTGTAGCCGGAGATGACGACGGGCAGCTCCTTGATGAGGTCCCCGGCCTGCTCGGGGCCGGTGGCCAGCGAGAGCATGGTGCCCGAGGCGCTGTGCTCGGCCATGGCCGCTCCGCGGGCCCGGGCGGCCTCCAGCAGGGTGGCGGAGTCCAGGGCGCCCGCCCAGTGCAGGGCGCTGAGTTCGCCGAGGCTGTGGCCGACGGCGATGTGGGCCTCGATGCCCAGTGCGTCCAGGACGCGCAGTGCGGCGGTGGAGGCGGTGACGATGCGGGGCTGGGCCACGTCGGTGGCGACCGTGTCGCCGGCGGCCGGCAGTTCGGCCTGCCCGTACACGTCGGCGGCCTCGGTGAAGCGGCGGGCGAGCGCGCCGCCGCCGGTGGTGGTGCCCGAGCCCTGGCCGGGGAAGAGGAACCCGATGCGGGGGCTGTCGGCCGCCCGGCCCAGGACGGCACGGCCGTCGGGGGAGAGGGTGATGCCCTCGCCGGTGTCCGGTGTGCCGGCCAGCCGGCGCAGCCGCAGTTCGGCGTCCTGCGGGGAGGTGACCACGGCGGCCGCCCGGTGGGGCAGTTCGCGCAGTTCGCGCTGGAGGGTGGCGGCCAGGTCGGCGAGCTGGGCGTAGGAGAGTGTGCCGGCGAAATCGGCGACCCGGGTGAGGCGTTCCTTGAGGGCCTGGGGTGATTCGGCGTCCAGGAGCAGCAGTTCGGCGTCCTGGAGCGAGTTGGCCAGGGTGGTGGCGCGGCGGCCGGCGGGCCGGCGTTTCGCGGGGGCCGGCCTGTCGAGTACGACATGGGTGTTGATCCCGCCGAATCCCATGGCGGTGATCCCGGCGCGCAGCGGTGCGCCTTCGGGCCAGGCCTCCGCCCTGCGCAGGACCCGCAGGTTGGCCGACTCGTCGGTGAGCAGCTCGTGCGGGTCGACGCAGCCGATGGCCGGTGGCAGCATCGCGGCGTCCAGGGCCATCGTGGCCTTGATCAGTCCGGCGATCCCGGCGGCGGCCTTGGTGTGTCCGATCATGCCCTTGACGGAGCTGATGACGGCGCTGGGGGCGCTGGGGCCGGCCTGGGCGCGGGCGCCCATGATCGCTCTGAGCTCGGTCGCGTCGCCGACGGCGGTGCCGGTGCCGTGGCCCTCGAAGAGCGGGACAGTGTCGATGCCGAAGCCGGCCCGTTCGTAGGCGCGGGCCAGGGCGAGCTGATAGCCGCCGACCTCGGGGCGGGTGATGCCGCCCTGCCCGTCGGAGGACACGCCCCAGCCGGCGACCGACGCGTAGATACGGTGTCCGGCGGCCAGGGCGTCCTGTTCGCGCATCAGGACGACCATGCCGCAGCCCTCGCCGGGCCAGAACCCGTTGGAGCCGCGGTCGTAGAGCCGCATCTCGTTCTTGGCGAGCGCCCCGGTCTTGGCGAACCCGATGATCTCGAACGGGTCGATGGACAGGTCGACGCCCCCGGCGACAGCGACGTCGAGGTCGCCGTGCAGCAGCGAGGTGGCCGCGGTGGTGACCGACAGGAGCGAGGACGAGCACGCGCCGTCGACGGTGTATCCGCCGCCGTTGAGGTCGAAGTGGTTGCAGATCCGGCCGGCGATGGTGTTGGACAGGCCTCCCGCCAGAGTGTCCTCGTCGACGGCGGGGAACGGCTTCTTGTAGGAGTCCTCCACCCCTTCGAGGAATTCGCCCAGGCGCTCATCGCCCCAGTCCTGCCCCTTGAGGGCGTCGGCGAGCACCCGGCGTACGTAGGGCCAGCGCAGCCGCATCATGTTGGCGCGGGCGAACTCACCGGTGAGGGTGTTGCCGACGATCACACCGGTGCGCTCTGTGGGCAGCCCTTCCCCGGCCGGGAAACCCGCATCGGCCAGCGCCCGGGTGGCGGTGTCCAGGGCGAGCCAGTGCGTGAGGTCGGTGGAACGGTAGGTGCTGCCCGCGATGCGGTGGGCGATACGGTCGAACTCCCACCCCTCAAGGACGGCGGCGTTACGGCTGTAGAACGTGTCGGGGACCGTGGGGTCCGGGTCGTAGTAGTCCTCCAGACGCATCCGCACGTCGGGCAGCCGGCGAAAGGCACGCCGCCCGGCGACCGCGTTCTCCCACAGTTCGCGCGGAGTGGTGGCGTCGGGGTAACTGCACGACATCCCGACGATCGCGATCCGGCTCATCCCGCCACCGCCGCCTTCTTCTCCCGCGCCGCCGCCCTGAGGGACGCGCACCTGCCGTGGAAGCAGGTGCCGTCCCGGCACGGGTCACCGGTGCCGACCGCCGTGACCGCGGCCGCGGTCACGGGAGCGGGACCCGGGCCCGTAAAGGCCCCCGGCCCCCGTACAGCGCCGCCCTGCTCCCCGGCACCCGCCACGGCCCGCTGCGCCGGGGCCTGCTGCTCCCCGGCACCCGCCACGGCCCGCTGTGCCCCGGCACCCGCCACGGCCCGCTGTGCCCCGGCACCCGCCACGGCCTGCTGCGCCGGGGCCTGCTGCTCCCCGGCACCCGCCACGGCCCGCTGTGCCCCGGCACCCGCCACGGCCCGCTGTGCCCCGGCACCCGCCACGGCCTGCTGCGCCGGGGCCTGCTGCTCCACGGCTTGTTGTGCCGGGGTCTGTTGTGCCTGCCGGTCTGCCGCCGCACGCTGCTTGGCCAGGAAGTGCAGGCCCCACAGGTAGCCGCCGCGGATCAGGCAGACCAGGGCGGTGGCGAAGAAGATGCCGTACGCGATGCCCAGCCCGGTCAGCACCCCGTACATCGCGGCGACGCCGGCGCCGAAGGCGATCTGGGAGGAACGCTTGGAGGGCGAGGTGCCGGGGTCGGTGACCATGTAGTTCGTGAAGAGGATGAAGGCCACCCCGGTCATCATGCCCAGCGCCGCGGGGATGGAGGTCCCCATCACCAGGCCGCGGATGACCGCCTGGAGGGCGAACCCGGCCAGCCAGGCGCCGATCAGCCACATACGGCCCGTCAGCTTCGCGTTCAGCAGCGTCCCCAGGACCAGGATGATCGCCGGGAGGACCCAGTCGGCGGGACCGTACAGGTACTCGGTGAAGTGGTAGGGCGGGGCGATGCTCGCCCACGGGAAGAGCAGCAGGATCACCGTGATCCCGAAGTTCGACGGGTTCATGTAGTGCCGCATCCGCCCCTTGAGCGGGGCCCGCAGCACCCACTTGGTGCCGACGGCCACGATGACGCCGAACACCAGGACCCAGACGCGGTCATTGACGTAGGTGAGCATGTTCACCGCGAGACCGGTGATGTGCGCGGGGAAGAGGAACTCCACCATCCCCTTGGGTCCCCCGCCCGCGAAGCGCGGCGGGCGCTTCTCACCCCTGGCGCTGACCAGCTCCAGGCCGGTCTCCACCACGTAGGCGGTGAGGACCGCGATGAACGGCCACAGCCAGGGCTGCTCGAAGCCGAGGAAGGTGTACCCGGCGATGTTGAGGACCGAGATCGAGATCGCGAACCGGCGCAGCGCGGTGATGACCTTCACGTCGTGCCGGGGGGCGGCAGCCGTGTTCGCCTTGGTTTCGGGCACGGTCACTTCTCCTTCACGTCGGCGCCGAGTTCCAGCGAGTGCCGGCCGGGGTCCAGCCGGAGATCCTTGTTGTGCACCTGCCCGCCGCGGTCACGCCAGGTCAGACGGGTCCGCACCGGGCCCTCGGCCTCCTGGCCGAGGCCGATGTGCACGTCCTGGCTGCGCTTGCCGGAGTGGCCGCTGCCGCCGTCGACCCGCCCCAGGCGGATGCTGCCGTCGGACAGGGTCACGGTGACCTGCGCGCCGACCACGGGCGAACCGGCCCGGTCGGTGAGGCTGAGACGGAGGTAACCGCCGGTGTCCTGGCTCGTGTTGCTGTAGAAGACGGGGTCCTCCCACTGGCGTGCCACGACCATGTCGAGGCGGCCGTCGCCGTCGGCGTCGCCGGTGGCGATGCCCCGGCTGGGCACGGGCACGGCCAGGCCGAGCTGCTCGGACAGGTCGCTGTAGCTCTCGCCGTCCCTGTCCTGGACGAAGAAGCGCAGGTGCTGGTCGCCGGCGACGTCGTCGCCCTCCTCCACACGGGGCCAGAAGCGGGGGTGCTTGACCAGCGCGTCGTTGGCGGTGGCGAGCTCCTGGAGCTGGGCCCAGCGGTTGCGCTTGCCCTTCACGAAGCCGACGGCCTGGGCGATCTCCTGGATTCCGTCGTTGTCGAAGTCACCCATCTTCACGTCCCAGCCCCATCCGGACCAGGCCAGGTTCAGCGGTGCGCTCTCGTCCTTGTAGGGGGCGACGCCGTCGCGGAACGCGGTGCGCAGGCCGGCCTGGTCACGGGCCGTCGAGATGAACGCGAAGTTCGACTCCTGGATACCGAAGGACGTGGTGATGTTGGAGACGAAGGCGTCGTAGAGGCCGTCGTTGTCCAGGTCGCCGAAGTCGACGCCCATCCCCTTGAAGGAGCTGCGGCCGATCTCCTTGGACTTCGGAGTGGTCGCGGTGTGCCGGGCCTTGACCTCGCTGAACCTGAACTTTCCGGGGGTCGACCGGTTGTGGAGGAGGGCCGCGGTCCCGAAGTCGTGCGCCAGGTACATCTCCGGACGCATGTCCCCGTCCAGGTCGGTGGCCGAGACCGCCAGCGTCCAGCCCCGGTCGATGCCCTTGGGCAGGACGTTGTCGACCTGCTCGTAGCCGGAGGGGGTCCAGCGGAAGAAGTGGCCGCCGCCGCCGTTCTGGGCGTGGGACAGCGAGTCGTTCATCGTCACGCCGCCGTCCACGGTGTCGTCCAGGACGGGGCTGTCGGGAAAGTAGTTCCCGATGTAGATGTCGTTGTGCCCGTCCCCGTCGAAGTCCGCGACGGCAGCGGTGTTGGAGTTCCACAGCGGGCCGGTGTAGTCCTCGCCGCCGTCGCCGGGGACGAGCTCCACCGGCTCGAAGTGCTCCGCGCCCATGACCGTGGTGTCCTTGCCCGGCTCCCTCTTCGCCTGGAAGATCACCGGAGTACGGCCCCAGTAGTAGACGAGCAGGTCCATCGCCCCGTCCTCGTTGAAGTCACCGGGAACACAGCCCATCGGGGCCATGGTCCCGCTCCCGGGCAGCGGCGACATGCCCAGGGCGAACGGCGCGTACGACGGGCTCGTGCGGCCGGGCAGCGGTGCGGGGGTGACCACGGCCTGGTCGATCTGCGGGTCGGTGATGCACAGGTCGTTGGGCAGGCCGTCGCCGTCGATGTCGTTCATGGCGACGCCCGCACCGACCGAGGAGATCCACGCCTCGATGTGCTTGTAGGCCTTGTTGACCTTACGGACACTCTGTTTCGTGTATCCGGCCGGCATGGCTATCGCCATCGGCCTGAAGGCGAACTTCTCCGCCAGCTCCGCCTTATCGGCAGCGCTCGACTCGCCCGGCTTCACCGCATAAAAGGTCCCGACCATGAGAATGAGCGCGAGGACTCCGGGCGCCTGCTTCCGCAGCCAGGAAATCGGGTGTGTCATACCGGCACCTTTCTACGCGTGCGGAACGGAAGTGATCTCTGCGGCGATGCGCTGCCGCCAGATCTCGAATGCGGGAACCTCGCCGCCGTCGCAGCCGCCGGGCGCCGCGTCGGTGCACACCCGGGCCGCTTCCCCGGGAGTCCGGCCGCCGCACAGGACACGAGCGGCGACATGCGTGTGACCGGTCGTCGTACCCGCCCGCTCGCGTGCCTCGCAGGCGAACGCGGAACCCTGCGCCAGGTTCGGCCGGTACTCACCCGCGTGCTTGGCCAAGCGCCGCAGCTCGTCCTCGTCGGCGCTGCCCGCATAGGTGCAGGCGAGCCCGGCACCGGCGTACATGTCGCCGTGACGGTGGGCGGGATAGGCGTCGATGAGCTCGGCGACGACGTCCGGGTCGGTGCCGCCGACGAACCACAGGGCCCGGCCGATGCCCTGGTCGATGACCCGGGCACTGTAGGCGTCCGGCCCTCCCTTCCAGCTGAAGGGGCGCTCCGGGCCGGGGTCACGGACGTAGGCGTCGGTCCTGAAGTACGCCTGATGGAAGCCGTACCCGTCCAGGATCAGCCAGCGCAGCACCGGATCGGACGCGGTCACATCGGGCCACAGGAACCGCGGCAGCCTGGCCATCGCCCAGCCGACACCCACATGGACCATGTAGTGGTGGCGCCGCCCCGGGCCCTGAAGGATCCCGGCCAGCCGCTTGCCGCCGCCCGTCAGCGAGTCCAGCATGACCGCGCCCATGCCGGCACCCTCGTACGCGAAACCGCGGAAGTCCCGGGGAACCGTCTCCAGCCAGCCGGCCGCCTGGTCCGCGGAGCGTGCCTCGACCGCATAGGCGTAACCCTGGAGGAAGCTCGTCCCGACCGCTTCCAGCTGCTGCTTGGCCTCCGCGTTCTTGATGTGGAACCCGCGTGTTTCCAGTTGCGTTTCCCGGACATTCGGCGTGAGGACTCGGCGCCTCAGCGCACGCATCATGGACACCTGGAATACCGCCCCTCGATCCTTTGCCTGAATTTCCCGTTCGTTAGACGAAGATATTCGAAAGGGGTACCCGTACGGCTACTCCAGGAATGCTTGACGGGTATGCGTGGGAAGTTTTTCCCGCACCGTACGGCGCCACAATTCATAGGCCGGGACACCACCCGCCGCATCCGGCCCCGGCGCCGCGGCGTCGGCGAGCGCGGCCGCCGCCTCGACGGTGATCCCGGCCAGCGCGTGCAGCGCGGTCCGGGTGTGCTCGGGCACGGTGGCGGAGAAGTGGCGGGCCTTCGCCGCGAACACGGCGCCCTGCGCCACATGAGCGTGCAGCTCACCGGCCTCGGCACGCAGCGCGGCCAGTTCGACGGCCGTGGAGCAGCCCGCGAAGGCGGCGGCGAGTCCGACGCCCGCCCACAGATCCGGCGCACGCCCGGAGGCGAACCTGCGCACGGCGGCACTGACCTGCCCGACGTGCGCACCGTGGATGAACCACAGGGCCCGGCCGATGCCCTGGTCCACCGCCCGGCAGAAGTAGTCCGGGTGCCCGTCCCACGCGTAGGGGGTGTCCGGGCGCTGGCCGTCGACCCAGCGGGCGGGGTCGAAGTAGGCACGGTCGAAGCCGTACCCGTCGACCGCGAGCCAGCTCATCGGCGGGTAGAACTCCTCACCGTCGAGACCATCAGGCATGACCTTCCTCCACAACGGCCGGGGCAGCTTCGCCATAGCGAACCCGATACCGATGTAGTTGAGGAAGATGTGCCGCCGCCCCGCGCCCTCGAGGAGCGCCCGGGTGCGCCCGCCGCGGCCGGGCAGCGCGTCCCGGATGACCGACGCCATGGTCGCGCCCTCGTAGGCGAAGCCCTGCACCTGCGGGTCGACCAGCGACAGCCGGCGCTCGGTCTCCCACAGGTCCCTGGACTCGATACCCCACTCGAAGCCGGCCACCACGGCCTGCGGGATGGCCTCCAGCTGCCTGGTGGCAGCGGTCTCGGTCACGGGAAACCCGCGTCCGGCGAAGCTCACGTCACGCAGGGACGGAGCCATCAGAAGTCTGCGCACAGAGCCCATTGCCGTTGCCACGCGGCGCCTCCTCGGCCGGCCACCGGGAAAAGGGTGGCGGGAGCCTCATCGTCGGCCGGCGGCGCGGATCACGGCATCTTCGGAAATGCGCACACCCCCGCCGCGGCCGCGGCAGGGGCGTGCGGCGCCGCCGGACCGCCCAGGGCACGACCGGATACCACGGGATGATCCCCCGGGCGCGCGAGCGGCCTGACGCCCCGGTACAGGACGGTGAACCCGCCCGCGGCGAGCAAAGTCACCGCGCTCACGGCCCCCGCCCCGCCCCGCCCGGCCCGGCCCGGCCAGGCCGCCGGCGAAGCAGGCCACCAGGAAGAAGAGCACCGCGATGACCACCACGTCGCCGCCCGGCCGCAGCACGAACGCCCCACCCGTGCAAAGGGGGTTGCCGCTCCCGGCCGCGTCACGCAGGCGCCGGCGGAAGGGCGGATACGGCCGCCCGGTGAGGAAACCGCCGGCCAGGACACCCCTGAACACCGTCCGGGCGTACGGGAAACGGCGGGCCGGACCCGCGAACGGATCACGGCCCGCACGGCTGTTCACGCCCCCGGGCATCGGAGCGAGCGTGCCGCACACCGCGATGTCGTACGCGGTGAGGGTCCCGGCGGGACCCGGGGCGCAGGGCGGCCGACCGGCGCCCCGGCGGGCCGGCCGAAGTGAGCAAGACAGGAGTTGGTCACGGGCGGCGGACCCGGGAGCATGGACGGGGTCCGCCGTCCCGACGACAGACGAGGACCTGCCATGCCCCACATCACGGCCGGCGGCGACGAGCCCGGCATCCGCGGCCGGCGGCCCGCGGCCCGGACACCGCCGCGCCGCTCAGCCGCCTCGCCACCGTGCCGCCGCAGCAGCCGGTCCCACCCGGGCCGCGGGGAACGCGAGCCGGCCGCCGCGTACGACTGCCCCCCGAACAGCGCCCCCTTGTTCTCTCCGCCGGAACGCAGCGTGGCGGAGAGCCGCACCATCCGGGCAGGGCTGCGGCACGGGCCGCCACCCGGACATCCCCGGCGTCTCAGCCCGCGCGGACGGAGGCTGAGGCAGGTACCTGCTCGGCGTACGGCTCCAGGGCCAGCCGCAGGGCCTCGGGCACCCTCGTGGGCCGGGTGTCGCCGTTGGGGCCGCGCATGCACGCCACCCGCTGCCGGCCACGCGCCACCAGCTTCTCGGTGTCCTGGTGCAGGCGCACGTAGTCGAAGGTGAAGACGATCTGCGTCTGGGTCAGCTCCTCCAGGCGCATCCGGATGGAGAGCTGGTCGAACGCGGTGATCTCGGCGAAGAACTCGCAGCTCACCGAGACGGTGAACAGCTTCAGGTCGTCGCGGATGTCGTCAAGCACTTCGGGGGCCATGTCCAGCAGGAACATCTCCCGGCACCGGCCCTGCCAGCGCACGTAGTTGACGTAGTAGACGTTGCCGACCAGATTGGTCTCCTCGAATCCGACGAGATGGCGCAGTTCGTAGAAGGGCCGCACGTCGGCCATCAGCGTTTCCTTTCCTTCGTCATCAGGGCAGGCGGCCACCGGTCACGCCTGTTCGTTCCGGCGCGGGATCCCGGCGGCGGCGCCCCGTACGGGCCCCGCCGCCGGGAGGCCCCCTGCCCCCGCCGGTGTGGTGACCGGCGGGGCACCGCGCGAAGACCGGTGAACGGCACGACCGGATCCGTCACCAGGCCCGGTCCGCATCAGGGGGAAGGGACCCCACAGATACGATTGAGGATCGCCCGGCGGTCGGCATCTCCCGGCTTGCTGAGGGATCCCGGGGCCCGGACACCGCGCAGCACAGAGCGCAGTCCGGCGGGAGCCGGAGCACTCCCGAAGCGGCACACCGCCAAGAAGGGGGAGCGCACTGTGAAGGACGGAAGACGACAACCGCCCCGCGGTCTCCCTGTTCCATCGGGCGACTT
Source organism: Streptomyces sp. NPDC048142 (assembly GCF_043202835.1). NCBI lineage: Bacteria > Bacillati > Actinomycetota > Actinomycetes > Kitasatosporales > Streptomycetaceae > Streptomyces > Streptomyces sp. NPDC048142. Next base: position 10,605 of record NZ_JBIDBC010000020.1, on the reverse strand, counting down.
CCGTCAGTACGCAGCACCGGCGCCGGCGGCACCGCGGGGTGCCCCGGCCGAGCGGGGAGGCTTCATGAGTCGAACGGGCGCGCGCCCCAGAGTGCTCGTCGTGGGGGCCGGTCTCGCCGGCACCGCAACGGCGATCCGGCTGCTCCACTTCGCGCGAAGACCACTGCAGATCGTGCTGCTGGAGCGGCGCCCCGACTACCGCTGCGCGGGAGTCGCCTACCACCGTGACGGCAACCCCTGGGACCACGTCTTCAACATCCAGGCCGGCCGCATGTCCGTGTTCCGGGAGGACGTCCTCGACTTCATCCGCTGGGCCAACCAGGAGGCCGACCGCCGGGACTGGCCGCGGCACTGGGCCGCACGGGAGTTCACCGAGCAGGGCCCGGCGCCCCGCCGCATCTTCCAGGACTACCTCCAGGACCGGCTGGCCGAGGCCACAAGGGAGTCCTGCCCCGGCGTGGACCTCGTCGAGGCGGACGGTGAGGCGCTCGACATGGACGCCTGTGACCGGGGCCTGGAGGTGACGGTGGGCCACCTGCGCGCGAACGGCCTCGAACGCCTGCGTCCCGGGCCGCTCCCGGACACGCAGGTGCTCGGCACGGACCACGCAGTCCTCGCCACCGGCCTCGAACTCAAGGACCCGCCCTTCGCCGCAGAGGTCGCCGGGCACCCCCGCTTCGTACGCAACCCGTACTCCGCGGCCGGAGTCCGCACCCTCGCCCGGCTTCCGTCCGACGCCACCGTCGCCGTCGTCGGATCCGCGCTGAGCGCCTACGACTCGGCGGGCATGCTGCTGCGCAACGGTCACACCGGGCGGATCCGCCTCATCTCCAGGACCGGAACGGTCTTTCGCACCTACCCCGCCGCCCATGAGCACGGCGTGCTGCGGCTGCCCCGCCCCGACCCCCTGCTGGAGCCCTACCGCAACCGTGAGGAATTCCTGGCCAGGGCCGTGGCCGCATGGCGGACAGCGTGCTCGACGGTCCGGGAGGACCACCCAGGCATCGCCCCGGCGATCGTCTCCGAGTGCGTCGCCAAGGCCTGGGAGCCCTACCTCCCCGAGGCCGTCGAACGCATACCCACCAACGAACTGCGCAGCCTGCTCGACGAGTTCTCCACCACCATCGCGGCCTTACGCGTCGGCGCGGTGGAGCACACGATGGGGGTCATCGAACACGGGATGCGGCCACCGGACGGGCCGGTGGAACTGGTCCTGGGAAGGGTGCGGGCGATCACGCCCGCACCCTCCGGGCGGCTGCTGGTCTCTATCGCCGCACAGCACGGGAGGCACAGTCTCGAAGCCGACCTGGTGGTCTCCAACTTCGGCAGGGAGTCCGACTACGCCAAGGTCGTCCAGCCGCTCTGGCGCAACCTCCTGCGCAAGGGCATCGCGGCCCCCCACGAGCGCACCGGGCGCGGCCTGGAGGTCGACGCATGCGGAACACTGCTGGGCGCCGACGGGCGGCCGGCGGGCCCGGTCTCCACGGTCGGCGCGCTGCGGGAGGGGGACGAGATCGTCCGGCACGGCCGGGCCGGCGCGTTCACGTTCAACCTCGCCGCGATCAAGAACCACTCGGTATCCGTCGCGGCCCACGTGGTCGAGCAGCTGGAACTGCGGCAGGACGGCCTGAGCGACATCGCGGCCCGCCATCCCCACTACCGGAGCTATGCCAGCAATCCGGAGGAAGCGGTCCGGGCGGCCCTGGAGGAGTCTGTGGTACTGGAAGTGCGAAGGCTCGCGACGCGTCAGCGCGAGCAGAGAGAAGCACTCGACTCCCGGTTGAACGCGAGCCTTCCTTCCCCGGCCGGTCTTCCGGCACTTCCCAGGGATGTCGCCCGGCCCGACCGCCTGATGAGAGCAGTCGTCAACCGGGTCGCTGTGGAACGGCTCAACGACGTCTCCGTGACGCCACGGCAGCTGCGTCGGCAACTGGGGATCGGGAACGTCGAGAACCTGGAGGGCTAGTTGAACGGGAACGGGCGGCGGATCGCGGGGGTCCTTCTGGCCGGCGGCACCGAGAGCGTGCTGCACGGCATCTGCAACCGGACGAGAAGCCCACGCGAGGGAACCATCCTCATCACCCCTTCCCTCGAAGCCGGACTGTACGACGCCATCGTCGCCGCGCGCGCCGTGGTCTGCGGCTCCGGCGGGGCGACCGGTCACCTGCAGTCCCTGTGCCGCGGCAGAGGGATACCCGTGCTCCGCGTCGAGGAGGCGGACCTCGCCGATCTGGTCGGCGAGGTGACGCTGCACCTGGAGAGCGCCTCGATCGTCCTGGGACCGGAGCCGGCCGCCAGGTCCGCGGCCGGGGGAACCGTCCTGGACGGAATCGGCTCGGCGTGCGCGGTCATCGCGGACCTGCAGGACATCACCACCATCAACGCCTCCGGGCCGAACGCCGCACGCGTCGAGTCCTTCTTCATCCGCGAGGAGTTCCTCTGCCTCGCACTGGGCCTGAGCCCGCTCGACGCCCTGGCCGGCGGCCCCGCCGGCGTCACCGCCTACGGACAGGCCGTCGGAGGCAGGCTCTGCGGCTTCGTCGAGGCGCTCCTGCCCGGCCAGCGACTGGTCCTGCGGATGCTCGACCTGCGCTCCGACCACGCGGCCGGCGTCACCGAGACCACCCCGGTCGCGGTCGAGCCGAACCCCGAGATGGGCCTGCACGGCGCACGCTGGCTGCTCGGCTCCGCCGCCTACCGCGACGCCCTGCACGCCGTGCTGTCCACCCTGCGCAGACACCTCGGCGACGAAGCCGGCCGGGTGGGACTCTCCGTACCGTTCGTCAGCGACGAGACGGAGTTCTCCCGGCTCCGGGCACACCTGGACCTGCCGGACGGCGTTCCCCTGTCAGCGTTCATCGAGACGCCCTCCGCCGTACACGCCACCTCCGCGATGTGCGCCGCGGGCGCCAGCGAACTGTTCGTCGGCATCAAGGACCTGGTGCAGTTCTATCTCGCCGCGGACCGGGGCAACCACCTGGTCGCCGACTCCTACCGCACCCGCCACCCGGCTGTCCTGGACGGGGTGCGCAGGGTCGTGGAGGCCGCCCGCGCCGCAGGCACCCCGGTACGGGTCTTCTCCCTGGCATCCGACCTCGGCCACTACCTCGAGAACCTGCCGGCCCCCGACGGCTACATGATGTGCACCGCCGAACTCCAGCAGCTGCTCCTGGAGCCCCGCACACGGACCTGACCCGCCGCACCGGGCCCGCATCCCCCGCAACACTGTTGTCCCGCGCCGCCGGCAGCGGCACGGGACAACAGTGTCGCCGGGGCGGCCGGCTCCGTGGCGCTGACACGCGCCGGGAAAAAAAAGGGGGGCGGCCCGGAACAGGGACGCCGGCCGTGCGGCCGGGACGGCGGAGGCAGGGGAGGGCCACCGCCCCGGCCGCGGGCCCGGACACGGTCCTGGGGCGGGCGCGGGGGAGCGCAGCCCGCCCCAGGAGTCATCGGCCCGGCCACGGGGCTTTCGCCCCGGGCGGGAACACACGCTGCCCTCCGCCGGGACTGTCCGCGGCCGGGACTGTGCGTTACTTACGGGTGAGCAGGGGGAGCTGCCGTCGCACGCCGGCCCGGCCGGCGGTGCTGCCGTCGGGGGTGGGGGCGCCGTAGGTGACGTCGATGCCGCGCTCGCGGGCCGCTCGGACGATCCCGGGAACGGCCCGTTCGGCGAGCGCGGAGATGGTGAGCGCGGGATTGACGGTGAGAGCGCCCGGAACCGCAGAGCCGTCCGTCACGAAGATGCCGGGGTGGCCGCGCAGTTCGTGCCGGTCGTCCAGGGCGGAGGTGTGCGGGTCGTCGCCGATGCGGCAGGACGCGAGAGGGTGGACGGTGTAGGCGCCCACCACATCATTGGTCCAGGGCGTCACGCGGGACAGCCCGTCACGTTCCAGGATGTCCTTGACGACCGCGTCGGATTCCTCCCAGCCGCGCAGGGTGTTGGCGCTGGGCCGGTAGGAGATCGGGCCCCGGCCGAGCATCTGCTGCGAGATCCGCACGGCGTTCCCGGTCGGCGGGGGCGGTCCGAAGACGCCTTCGTTGTCGTCCTCGACCATCGTGAAGATGGTCAGCCAGGAGCGCCAGCGCCGGACCATCTCGGTCTTCTCCGCGCCGAACCAGCTGGGCTTCGCGGCGCCGGGGACCTGGGCGAGGATGGTGCCGAAGCCCGGCGGGAAGTAGAGCTGTTCGAGGGAGAACCGGGAGTGTTCGGGAAGGCTGCCGTCGAGGTTGTCCCAGCTCGCCACGACCGGTCCCTTGCCGATCTGGTTGGCGAGGTAGGCGATGTCGTCGCCGCGGTCCAGCCCCAGCAGGTCGCGGGCGCGTTCCTCGTTGATCACCGCGTTGTTGAGCCGCTCGCCGTTGCCGGAGAAGTAGCGTCCGACGGCGTGCGGCATCCCGCCGAGGTCGGCGGCGGAGCGCTGCAGGATGACCGGGGTGGCGCCTGCTCCCGCGGCCAGGATGACGATCTTGGCGTCGATGACACCGCTGCCGTTGCTCAGGCGGTAGTCCGTGTCATCGATGGTGTTGTAGTGGACGCGGTAGCCGCCGTTCCCGGTGCGGGTGAGCTTCTGCACCTCGTGCAGCGGCCTGATCTCGGCCCCGTGGGCACGCGCGGCGGGGAGGTAGTTCAGCAGGAGCGAGCGTTTCGCGTCGAACCGGCAGCCGGCCATCATCCAGTTGCAGTTCGTGCACTTGGAGTTGTCCACCGCGGTGGGTACGGGATTGGCGGTCCGGCCGGCGTGGTCGCAGGCCGCGGCGAAGAGACCGCCGGCGTAGCTGACGTCCTCCCAGCTCTGGGTGGTCACGGGCAGCGCCTCGCTGACCACGTCGTACCAGGGGTCGAGGGCATCGCGGCTGATGGCGGCCGGCCACATGCGGCGCCCGATGCTTCCGGTGCGGTCGAAGACGAAGCGGGGTGCGCGGGGCATCGCGGCGAAGTAGACGACACTGCCTCCGCCGACACAGTTGCCGCCGAGCAGGCTCATGCCGTCCCCGACGGTGAAATCAAAGATCCGTGTATAGGAGGAACCCAGGAGGAAGTCGTGCTCGAAGTCGTCCGACTCCAGCCAGGGGCCCCTCTCCAGCATGGTGACCTTCGCACCGCCCGCGGCGAGGTGGTACGCGGTGATGGATCCGCCGAATCCGCTTCCCACGATCAGCACATCGGTCTGCTCGGTCGCGTTCACGCCAGGCTCCCGGAGGGTGTGGTGTCGGGGTGGAGACGGGCAAGAGGGCGGCCGTAGGAGAATTCCGAGAAGCGCCACTGCCCGTCCTCGGAGGGGGGTGCGAAGCCCAGGGCGGCCAGGCCCGGGTGCCCGGCGGCGATCGCCTCGGCGGTGTGCAGATGGGCGCCGGTGTCGAAGGCCATGTTGCTGAACAGGGCAAGACTGACCCAGATATCGCGTTCGGGGTGCCCGGGAGCGGTCAGGACGGTCACCAGGTGCGTCCGCTCGGTGTAGGACAGGGCCACGAAGGGCGGCACCGAGTCGTCCGGTTGCGCGGCGGCGTACAGCCGGGCATGGGCGTTGAGGGCATCGGCGAAGTCGTCCAGGGCATCCGACAGCCCGGTGGCGGGGGTCCGGAGCAGCTCCAGAGCGCCTGCCTCCACCGCGCCGGGACCCGGCACGACGCCGGCCACCGCCCGGTCCCCCTCATGCCGTTTCGCACCGGGGACTATGGTGTCGGCGAAGGCCTCCAACGTGCTGACTCTGTCCTGATCTGGCAGCGGTTGAATGGATGGCATTCCTTCTCCATTTCGACGCACAGGGCGGCATGGAATCGGCTGCGACTCATGTCGAGAACCTCTCCGCACAGATCCTCCGCCGCGGAGATGGGCCAGGCATCTCCGTCATTGCTGTCGTCGGCCCGCCGAAAAAGATCTGCATATGCCCATGGGCTGTGCACGGCAAACATCGGCGGCGTGACTGTCCGGACCTTTCTCCGCCGTTAATGAGGTCCGCCCAGTGCCGATCGATTTCGCTTCGCGCCGAACACCCGATACGCGGATGTGACCGACCGGTATCGGCGCCGGAACGAAGTGCACAGTGCACAGTGCACAGTGCACTGTGTGCAGAGCCGGGGGTGATAGAGGCCGCCGGACGGCCCGGTACGCGTCAGGCGGAGCAAGCTCCCGGATCGAAGACACCGGGCACGGGCGGCACGGTTCGATGCGAATGCGCAGCCCGTTCCACCGCTCCCGTGAATTCCACCGGACCACCGGGATCCCGCAGAAAACCTTTTCCGTCCGCACGGCGAATACAGGAAGCCGTTCGGCTCCTCCCGGTCACCGGCACGACGGCCACGGACACCGGCTGCCCGGTTCCCGGACGGCCTGGACCGTCCGGGACGCGGAACATGCCGCCGGGGGCCCGTCACCTACCGCGTGACCTGCGGGTTCTCCGGCTCGTTGCCGCTGCCGGCGACCTCGGCTGCCCCGCGTGCCGCCGAGGACCGGAACCCGGGTGCGGAAGCCGCACCACGGAAAAAAACGGCCTCCGGCAGGGCGGCGCGAGCCGTGTCCGCCCAAGAGGTCCGGGGATTCTCGCCATCTGCCCTCCGAGGGACTCGGAGGGCAGGATTTCGTCTTCGGGCCCAAGGGAGCGGCACGACCTCCCCGTATTTCCGAACCGCCCGGCAGCACCGGAGCCGCCGCACCATTTTCCAGCGGCCCGGCCGAACTCCTGACGCATGACGGCGGACCGCGCGTGCCAGGTGTGCGCGTACGCGGAACGACTGCGGGAACGGCTGTATTCGGAAAGCCCGCCGGCCACCGGGCGTGCGTTCTCAGCCGTTCTCAGCCGTTCGCGGCGGAGAGAACCCCGGGCCGCATTCCTGCGGGCGGCCGAGCGCCATCAGGCCAGGCCCGGCCGATTCGCAAGGAGCGCTCACCCGTGTCCCGCGACCCGGAGATCCCGGAAGGCGGAGCGGAAATGCTGATGTGTATGTCCGGCGTACGGAGACCACGCGAGGGACCCGGCGATCCACCGGACCGGAAACGTGAATGCGCGAAGCACCGGAACCGCCCCTGTCTGCCGGACGCCGGCGGAAAGCACATGCCCGGCACCGGCCGGCGCCACGACCCCCCCGGCGGGGCCCGCCCGGTCTCCCGCCGGAGCCCCGAGGCCCGCCGAAGACGCCCCGGCCGCCCCCGCCGCCCGGCCGGAGCCCGCCGGCCGCGGCGAGAGGCAGCCCTCGGCGGGTGCCGGGCCGCGGCACCGGCACCGGAAGGCCGCCCAGCCGCCCGGCCGCCCATCCGGCACGAGCGCCCCCCGGCAGACGGGCCCCCGCGCACAGGAGCCGCCCGGACCGGCCGCGCGGCCACGCAGGCCACGGGGCGGCGCACCGAAGGCCACGGGCCTGGGGCCGCACACCACGGAGAGCGGCCCCAGGCCCGTGGAGGCGGCGTTCACCGGGGCGCCGCCCTGCCGCGACCCGCGCCCGGAGAAGAGGTGCCGGGCCACCGGACGGCGGCGGATCCGGCGCGTTCGCCCGGGACGCGGGGCAAGCCGGCGGCGCACGTACGGGTACGGCGGACGCTGCGGCGGGGCCGGCGCCCCGCCGCAGCGCCGGATCATCCGACGGCCCGGACGATGTCCGCCTCGAACGCCTCCGACCGCACGCGCTGCAGCGCCACCAGTATCGGGGGATCGAGCGTTCGCATACCCCGCAGCCGGAAATCGGTCGGGCCGACCGGCGTATCCCGGCGCATTTCCAGAGGACCGAGGGAGCCCACGTGAACCGCCTGGTCCTCCGTCAGGGCTTCGCAGGCATGTCCTGGAACTGAATGCCCCAACAAAAACCACGTCCCAGCCGGAACCCCGGTGATTTCAAAATGACCAGGGAAATGGAGGACGGTGCAGCTCACCGGCTTTCCCTCGGGCACCCGGGTGGGGAAAAGCCCAAGAAATATCAGCCCCAGATCCGCACCTTCGGGCGCCGTGACCGACCCGTACACCACCCCTCCGGAATCCAGCTTTCCGGAAGATTTTACCGAACCGACGAACCCATTGAACCGCCGATAGGCAGAAGGCGCTATGCCGACGCTGCCGGAAAATCGTGAGCTGAAGGTTCCCACACTGCTGTACCCGACCATATGGCTGATAGTGGTGACCGTGAGATCGGTCGTCAGCAGCAGCCTCTTCGCCTCTCGGATGCGCATCGCTGACAGGAAACGCCCTGGTGAGACGCCTGTCACCCTCTGGAATTCACGGGAGAAATGAAACTTGCTGTACATGGCGAACCCGGCTATATCATCAATGCTCAGCGGTTCCGAGAGGTTCTCTCGCATGATCTCTATGGACCGCTCGACGGCATCGATAATGGTAGGCACCACGCGTTTACCGCTCTCCATTTACCCTCCCAGGGCAGTGAGAAGGCGATCAGGTCGATTGAATTCGAGGTCATGGGACCACCGAACGAAGGGCGACCTAGAACGCTCACAGCGGAAAGGAACATAGCAGTATGCCTCGCATCTGAACAAGCATACTTTTTATGTTTCGAATGCATACGCCATGGGAATATGTGACCGACCGTCACCGTGCCTTGGAACAGCAACATCGGAGATGTTGCGGGCCACTCCTTCATGGACTATCGACACAACCAATTCGCCCGCAGAACAATCCTTCCCGACTTATCCGTCCGTACGGCGGGAACTGCTATGGCGGACGGCGGCCACGGGCACCGCAGGGTTCCCCGGTCCGGGCCGCGACACCCTTCGGTGATCCACCAAAATCCCCGGCCGGCAGCCTCCGCGCGCCCCGTCACGAGCACCCGGCGGCGGCCCGCGACCGCATCGGCACGGTCCAGGGGGACGGACAACACCCTTACGGTGCGGCCGACTTGGAGCAGGCCGTGCCGCACCGCGCCGGGATGCCGCACCGCCGGCGGCACGGCGGCCGGTCCGCGAGCCGCCCCGCGCGGCCGCCGGCCCCGCGAAGCCCGGCTCCCCGGGCGCGGTGACGAGCGGCAGGCGCCACGACGCCTCGGTACCGCTCACACCGCGTCACCCGCCCGGCGCGGGCCCGGCCGCCGGCAGGCCGGGCGGAACTTCGGGCCCAGGACCGCGACAGCGCGGATGCCGTCGATGCCGTCGATGCCGGGGAGGTGTGCGCCGCACGGGCCGGGGCACCTGCTGATCAACTCCGCCCCGTGGACCGCGAGCAGCTGATCCCCACGGACGCTGCCGCCGTCACGGTTCGCACCGGCGGGAGCCCGGTATCGCGGAGGCGGACTCTGCGCAGGCGCGTCCGGTTCTCCGGAGTGAGCCGCTGGGCGATTTCGGAGACGGGCGCCTTGCGATACCGCACACAGTTCACCCGCGGGCCCGTAGTGCGAGCTCGAAGAGACCGGATCCGATGTGAGCGGGGCCGGATTCGCCACGCCCTTCTCGGTCACCTTGGCGGATTTACTGTAGTTCCACAGCGCGCTTTGTGCGTTCTGTCATCCATGAACTGCGATGCTATGCCGCACAACTGGCTTCGACTTCCTCGACGATGCGGTTCTCGACCGGCTTCCGAACCAGGTCCATAGCTGTCCGGGTGAGCACCGGGAGAGAAGGACCGGACGACGGACTGCCACACACTGGGTGCCGGAGCATATCCGCAACGAGTGGAGGGAATTCCCCATGGCGAAGCAGAGGGACGTCCTGGCAGATCTGGTCGAGGAAGGAGACGAGATCGATGCCCTGGTCGCGGAGTTGGGCGATGCCGAGTGGGACACGCCGACCCCCGCCGAGGGATGGACGATAGCCCATCAGATCGCACATCTGACCATGGTCTTCGAGCTGGCGGAGAAGGCCGCCGCCGACGCCCCGGCCTTCGAGGCCAAGGTCGCCGGGCTCGGCCCGTCCTTCGACGCGGCGGTCCAGCAGGGGCTCTCCCCCTACCTGGCGGACGGCCCCGCCCGGCTGCTGGAGCGCTGGCGGACCCAGCGCGGCGCCACCGAGCAGGCGCTGTCCGCCATCGCGCCGGGGCAGATCGTGCCGTGGCTGGTGCGTCCCATCCCCGCCGCGGTACTCACCGCGGCGGGGATGATGGAGACGTTCGCGCACGGCCAGGACGTGGCGGACACCCTGGGCGTGCGGCGGACGTTCACCGACCGGATCCTCCACATCGCCGAATTCACCGTCGCCACCTGGGATTTCGGCTATCAGTCGCGAGAGCTGACCGCGCCGCCGACCGGGTTCCGCTTCCGGCTGACGGCACCCTCGGGGGAAGTGTGGGAGATGGGGCCCGCAGGGGCGCGCGAGCTCGTCGAGGGCCCCGCGGTCGACCTGTGCCTGCTCGCCACCCGGCGGCGCCACCGTGTGGACCTGGCCCTGACCGCCACCGGCCCCGAGAGCGACCGGTGGCTCGACATCGCCCAGGCGTACCGCGGCCCGGCGGGCCCCGGCCGCCGCCCGGGACAGTTCACCGAAGTGCCCGGATAGCCCGACGGAGGCGGTGACGGAGGCGGATAAAAAGGGGGCCGGGGGGGCGGGGGGGGGGGCCCCCCGCCCCCCCCCCCCCCCGGGGCGCGCGGGCCAATTTTACGCGGGTTGGGTTGTGGGGGGGGCGGGCCCCCCCCAGACCCCAAGACGCCAAAACACCCCGCCCCCGCGGCGCGCAC